>CAZIJU010000113.1:0-11550 GCA_964539745.1 uncultured Burkholderiaceae bacterium
GCGCGTCATCCTGATCAAGCTCGCCGACCGGCTGCACAACGTGCGCACGCTCGAAGCGATGGACCCGGGAAAGCGCCGGCGCATCGCGCGCGAGACGCTCGACATCTATGCGCCGATCGCGCACCGGCTCGGGCTGAACGCGATCTATCGCGAACTGCAGGAGCAGAGCTTCGCGCACCTGCACCCGCTGCGCTACCGCGTGCTGCGGAAGGCCGTGCTCGCAGCGCGCGGCAACCGGCGCGAGGTGCTCGGCAAGATCCTGCAGTCGGTGCGCAAGGCGCTGTCGAACGCAAAGCTGCGCGCCGAGGTGTACGGCCGCGAGAAGACGCTGTACGGCATCTACCGCAAGATGCAGGAGAAGCGCCTGTCGTTCTCGGAGGTGCTCGACGTCTACGGCTTCCGCATCGTCGTGGCCACGCGCGCCGAGTGCTATCTCGCGCTGGGCGCGCTGCACGCGCTGTTCAAGCCGGTGCCGGGACGCTTCAAGGACTACATCGCGATTCCGAAGGTCAACGGCTACCAGTCGTTGCACACCACGCTGATCGGGCCGTACGGCACGCCGGTCGAGTTCCAGATCCGCACCCGGGAAATGCATCACGTCGCCGAATCGGGGGTTGCCGCGCACTGGCTGTACAAGGACGACGCCGCGTCGCTGTCGGAGCTGCAGTCGCGCACGCACCAGTGGCTGCAGTCGCTGCTCGAGATCCAGAGCCAGACGGGCGACTCGACCGAGCTGATGGAGAACATCAAGGTCGATCTGTTTCCCGACAAGGTCTACGTCTTCACGCCGAAGGGCAAGATCGTCTCGCTGCCGCGCGGCGCCACGCCGGTGGACTTCGCCTACAGCATCCACACCGACATCGGCAACAAGTGCGTTGCCGCGCGCGTCAACGGCGAGATCCAGCCGCTGCGCACCGAACTGCGCAACGGCGATGTCGTCGAAATCGTCACCGGTCCGGTCGCGCGCCCGAATCCGAGCTGGCTCGCGTTCGTCCGTACCGGCAAAGCGCGCGCCGAGATCCGCCACTTCCTGCGCACGATGAAGCGCGAGGAGTCGGTCGAACTCGGCGAGCGGCTGCTCGCGCAGGCGGCACTGCAACTGGACCTGCCGCTCGATCGCGTGCCGCCCGCACGGTGGGAGGCGCTGATTAGCGACGCGCAGGCGAAAGACCGCGACGAGATCCTGGCGGACATCGGACTGGGGCGTCGGCTTGCGGCGGTGGTCGCGCGCCAGCTGCTGCTCGGCGCCGACGGCGAAGTGGCCGGCACCGAACGCGCACGCGGCGCGGTCGCACCGGTCGTGATTCGGGGTACCGAAGGCATGGCGGTGCAGATGGCCAACTGCTGCTCGCCGATTCCCGGCGATGCGATCGTCGGTCACATGCGCAAGGACCAGGGGCTCGCCGTGCACCAGGCCGACTGCGCCAACGCGCAGCGGGCGCGCCGCGCCGATCCCGAGCGCTGGATCGACCTGCAATGGGCCGACGAAACCAGCGGCACGTTCGCCGTCAACATCGACATCGGCGCGCGCAATCAGCGCGGCGTGCTGGGCCGCATCGCCGTGGCGATCGCCGAGGCGGACTCGAACATCCTGAACGTGCACATCGACGACGAAGACGCTGAGATCGTCGTCATCCACTTCAAGATCCAGGTGCGCGACCGCCGGCATCTCGCGCGGGTGGTGCGCGCGCTGCGGCGAATCAAGCAGGTGACGCGCGTGCTGCGCGTCCGGTCGACCGCGCGCTCGGGCGCGGGCGAAGAAAACTAGCCGTACCGCACTTCGAGCACGTCGAGCGTCTCCACGCCCGCCGGCGTGCGCAACTGCACCGTGTCGCCTTCGCGCGCCTTCAGCAGCGCTCGCGCGATCGGCGAGATCCAGCTCACGTGACCGCGCGCCGGGTCGACCTCGTCGATGCCGACGATCGTGATCTCGTGCTCCTGCCCGCGCGCGGTCGCATAACGCACGGTCGCGCCGAAAAAAATCTGGTCGGTGTCCTCGCCGCTGCGCGCACGCGCCGCCGGATCGACCACCTCGGCACTGTCGAGCCGTTTGGTCAGGAAGCGGATGCGCCGGTCGATATCGCGCAGCCGCTTCTTGCCGTAGATGTAGTCGCCGTTTTCGGACCGGTCGCCGTTGGAGGCCGCCCACGAGACGGTGCGAACCACCTCGGGCCGCTCGACGTTCAGCAGATGCAGCAACTCGTCCTTCAGCCGCCGATAGCCGGCGGGCGTGATGTAGTTCTTCGTGCCAGCGGGCAGCGCGGGCGCTTCGACCTCGTCGTCGTCCGCCTCGATTTCCTTGACGAACGCTTTGCTCATGGGTGGACTCCTTCGGTCGCGCGGCCAGACCGTGCCGGCGCCGTTGACGCCGCAAATGCTAACCGATCGTTGGCGCGATTCGCGCAGCGCCATGCGGCGTAACGAGCGCACGCTCCCTGGCCGCTATGGGCTGTCGGCGGTTCCTGCGTCCCGTTCCCGATTCGCGGGCTGCGGTATCAAAATCCAGGGGTCTCGCCATCGGGGACACGGCCGGGACAGAACAACAATCGGGGGGCGTTAGGCCCGACGAACGAAGTACAGGCGGCTGCGCACGCAGCGCTGCCCGCAGCATGTCATCGGCCGGTCAGCAAATGGACACGCAACGGTCATTGGCGTCGCCTAGCGTGCCGCCCGTTCCAATGAGCGGAGCGTCATGCGATGAAGCAGGCCCCGGTTACTCCCCAGGCACCCCATGACCTTTCGGACGAACCGAAACGCGCGCACCGGCTCAGCGTTGGTCTGGCGCGCAGCGCACTGGTCGTGGAGGATGCGCAGCGGCTGCGCTTTAAGGTATTCGCGGAGGAACTCGGCGCGCAGATCAACAGCGACGCAGGACTCGATGTCGATGAGTTTGACTCTCACTGCGACCACATCGTTGTGCGTGATCGCGACACGCTGCGCGTCGTCGGTACCTACCGCGTCCTTCCACCGCATGCCGCACGCGCCATCGGGCGCCTGTACTCGGAATCGGAGTTCGACCTGCGCCGGCTCGACCACCTGCGCCCGGCGATGATCGAAGTCGGTCGTTCGTGCGTGCACCGGGATTACCGTTCCGGGCCTGCAATCATGCTGCTGTGGGCTGCGCTGGCCCGCTACATGAAGACCAACGGCTATCGGTACCTGGTCGGCTGCGCGAGCACGCCGCTGGCGGACGGCGGCATGCAGGCGGCTTTCGTGCGCGACAGCGTGCAGCGTCACCTGACGCCGCCCGAGTACCGGGTTTTTCCGCACCTGCGTTTTCCTCACGAACAGATCGCGCGTGTCGGGTACGGTGAACTGCCGCCGCTGATCAAAGGCTATCTGCGACTCGGCGCACAGGTCTGCGGCGAACCGGCCTGGGATCCGGCGTTCAACACGGCCGACTTCCCCGTGCTTCTCGCGCTCGACCGCCTCGAGCGGCGCTACGCCCGCCACTTCGACCTGCTGGCCGAAACGGCAGACAATTGACGGCACGGCGTTGCGGCGGTTGCGTGCGGCCAACGCTGCCCGCCTCGGCGCGTGCGGGGGCACCCGCACCGAGCATGCGCAGCCGATCGAGGACGGACCGTAGACAGCCACGTCGCCCAGCGCGCGGATACGCCAGCAGCGTCGTCTTCGATCGCTCGCGCTTCGCCGCATGTGTTGCCTTCGCAGCCGGTGCCCCGACACAAAATAAGCTGCGCGGATAGGCGCAACCGGCACATCGAGGCCGGCGCCTGCGGGCCGGCACTGCGCACGTTCAATGAGTGGTGGTCTTGGCACGCGGCTGCCGTCTTCCGCGACCTGCCTCCGCCGGCGCGACGGCGGGCTCATTCGCAGCCGCCGTCGCCGATGCCGCTGCGTCCTGTCGATGCGCATGGGCGAAAGCGCGCTCATCAAGGTTTTCCCGCGCATCCTCGCGCACTTCCGCCCAGAGGTCGGCGAGCTCCTCTTTCGACTCGGCGATCGCAGCGGTGACGCGTTCAACGCCTCCCGCGGCAGCGCGGGCCAGCCTGCGAAGAAACGCCGGATCTCGTGCCACGACGAAGCCGACCGCAAAGCCCAGGACTGCCGCGGTCGCCACGCCAAGCACGACAGCGCCGGGTTTGATCAGGTCCTTCGCATCGATCATCCGATTTCTCCTCATACCGTGAAAGGTTCTTGTTCGGGCGTCTGCGCGTCCTCGCTCACGAAGTCGCCCCCGACATCGAAGCGTGCGAGCCGCGCGCTGTCCCGCAGCAGAAGGAATGCAAGGCCGTGTTTGACGCCTGCCGTAGCCAGTGGGGGCAACCAGCGCAGCGCGGCCGCCAGCATCAGCGCCGCGTTTAGCGTCACCGACGCACCGAAATGCTTGCGCAGTCGGCGTCGCACCGCCATCGCACCAGCGCGCGCGGCAAGCAGCGAAGGCAGCGGTTCGCCCAGCAGCACGCCGTGTGCACCAGCCTCCGCATCCGCCGGGCACAGGCTCAGTCCGCCCGGTGGCAGGAGCTCGCGCAAGCCCGTATGAACCAGCGCGACACGTTCGCCACGCTCGACGGCCGCGTCCAGCCAGCGCTCCTGGACACGACGGTCCTCGCTGACGACGTCGTCGGCACCCAGTTGCAGCAGCGCCCGCGCGGGCTGGGCGGACGGATCCTCGGTAAACACTGCAATCCGTCGCACCCCGAGCGCCCGCAGCCGCGCAAACTGCTCTGCCACGCCCTTTCTCAATCTGCAACCCAGATGAACGGTCATCAGCAGCCGGCCGCCCTCGACGACGCCGATTCGTCGCACCAGACTCCGGCGATCGGGCTCAGTCAGTTGCAGGCCCCAAGTCCGAGCCAGCAGGGCGGCACCGCCGATGTGCAGCACGCGTCCCGCCTCGTGCAGGACCGCGCCGTGTTCCCGCCACGCAGCGACGAGCTCGTCGGGCAGACCAGCATGGATGAGGGCATCGTCGTCGTGGCCAGCAAGGCGAGCCAGCCAGCGGCGCGCCGGCTGCGGGTCGATCAGCTCGCCGCCGGCCATGACGCGCTCGATTGACCAGTAAGGCTCGGACAACACCCCGACGTCTTCGAATGCAATCGTGGTCGCGGTCGCCAGACGGTCGAGGCTTTCGAGACCGGTCAGCAGCACGCCATGGCGGGCGATCGCATAAACGGCCGCCTCGCGCGCCACCGGCTGCGCCAAAGCGATGCCCAACTGAGGATCGGCCTGCAGCATCGCTGCAGTACGCGCCGCGTCGCCCGTCAAGGCCAACACGAGACCCGCAGCCGTCATCGGCAAGGCGATCAACCGTTCCAAGTCCGGCGTCAAGGTGCCCGGCGCATCCCGCGTGCGCAAAACGTGGCGTGCGTGATCGCGCAGCCGCGCGTTGCGCGAGCGCGCTGCGGGGCGCTCGACGCGCATCTGAATCTCCCCGTGAAGCACCCGTGCACCGGAGGCGATTCGATCCGCTCGCGCCACGCGCTGCGCTGGCTGCGACGCCCGTTCCGCGGGACCAATCTCGGCGCTGCCCGCAAGCACGATCCCGTCGGCCGGCACGACTGCCCCGCTCCCAAGCCGGACGCGATCGCCGACCACCAGAGCGCTCGCGTCGACCGTGAGCGGCTTACCCGCCCGCTCGATCTCATATCGACCCCGAACCGGCGGCGCGAGATATGCGAGCAGCTGATCCGTCTCGCGTAGCATGCGATTGCGCTGGTGTTCGGCTGCGCTGCCCATCAGCAATGAGCCCGTCGCGGTCGACGGATGGCCGGTCAATGCAGAGACGGCGAGCGAGACGGCGTCGAGGACGTGTGCGGCCATGTCGCTGCCCCTGCGCCACGCGCCGATCGTCCTTGCCCCCACCAGGGACAGCGCCACCGCGGACCCGGCCGCGGCAGGCAGCAATGGCGTGACCGCCGCCGCAGTCAGCGCGATCGGAAGCGGCAGCGCCACGCCGCCGCGACGTGGAAGCTCGCTGCCCGCATCGCGGGCGGCCAATGTCGGCAGCAGATCGATGATTGCCCGGCGAGTGTCGGCACGGCCATCATGGAGTACGACGACCGACCTGGCCGCAGCGGCGCAACGTACCGATCGCACACCCCTCAAGAACTCGAACGCGACGCGCGCGTGCGCGGGATCGATGCCCGGACCCAGCCGAAACCGCATTCGGGTGGCGGTCTCGTGCACCAGCGTCGCGCCGACCGCCTTCATGCGGGTTGCGCACGAAGCCGCTTGCGCAGCTCGCGCGCGATCGTAGGAAGTGCGGCGCACGCCGCGATCAGCGCCACATCGACCGCGTTCAGCGGTACCGTACCGAGCAGACGGCGTAGCGGCGGAAACAACACGGTGGCGGCCTGCGCGCCGAGGGATAACGCAACCGTGCGCGTCAGCCAGGGATTGGTGCGCAGCCGGCTTCGGCCGAGGATCGACAGCGGGGCTTCCGACCGCGCAGTCAGCGCGTACAGAAGCTGGGCGCTGGTCAGGGTCATGAACGCGATCGTCCGCGCGTGCGGCGTTGCGCCATGGCGCCGCAACCCGTATAGGAAGCTCGCCAGCGCGGCGCCGGTCATCGCTGCGCCGTCGATTGCGACGGTCCGCCAGTCCGACGGCGACAACAGCGTTGCCGCACGCGGAAACGGCGGCCGGTGCAGGATGTCCGGTTCGGGGGGCTCCAGACCGAGCGCGATCGCCGGAGAGACGTCAGTGATCAGGTTCGTCCAGAGCAGGGCGATCGGATCCAGCGGATCAGGCAGACCGGCAGCGACTGCGATTCCCATCAGTGCGAGTTCGCTGACATTGGTCGACACCAGGTACTGCACGGCCTTCTTGACGTTGAGGTACGAGGTTCGGCCCTCGGCGATCGCCGCGAGTAGCCCGTCCGGATGATCGTCTTGCAGCACGATATCGCTCATCGCGTGCGCGAAGTCCGTGCCGCTCACGCCCATGGCCACACCGACGTCCGCAACCTTCAGCGCGGGTCCGTCGTTGATGCCGTCGCCGGTCATCGCCACGACATGTCCCTTTGCCTGCAGCGCACGGATGATCTGCAGTTTCATCGCCGGACTGCTGCGCGCAAACACGGCCGAACGATCGACGATCTCACCGAGCTGGCGAGCGTCCTCGGGCAACGCACCGGCATCGGCCACGCGGTCGGCGCCATCGAGACCGGCTTCGCGCGCCACCGCGCGTGCGGTACCGATCTGATCCCCGGTCAGCATCAGTGGACGAATGCCCGCAGCCCGAAAACGCGCGATCGACTCGGCGATACCGGGCCGAAGCGGGTCCGCCAGGCCGACCAAACCGAGCCAGGTCAGTTCGCCGGTTTCTGCAAGCGAGCTGTCCGTCTGCCGCTTGATCGCCAGCGCCAGCACACGCTCGCCACGGGCCGCGAGCATGTCGTTCATTTCGAGCAGCGTGCGACGCATTGCCGCGCTGAGCGGTTTTATCCCGCGGCCGTCGAACCAACGCGTGCATCGCTCCAGCACTTCCTGCGGACGACCCTTGACCGCGACGAGGTACCGCCCTCGGGAATCCGCGTGAAGCGTAACCATGTACGGGTGGTGCTCGGAGCGCTGCTTGATCGCGATCCGCCGGTGGCTCCGACGCAGCGCGTCGATGTTGGCGCCGGACGTGACCAGGTCGAGCAAAGCGATTTCCGTGGACGAGCCCTGCCAGCCGCCGTGACGTGCGCGTTCGACGTCGTTGCACAGTGCACACACCAACACCACGTCGGTCGGCCATCGAAACCCGGGTTCAGGCGCAACGCGGCGGCGTCCGATCACGACCGAGGCGACCGACATGCGGTTTTGGGTCAACGTTCCGGTCTTGTCGAAGCCGACGACGTCGACCGCACCGAGGTTTTCGATTGCATCCAGACTCCGGGCGTAGACGTTGTGCTTGCGCAGCGTCCGAATGCCGGCAGCAATCAGACTGGTCGCCACCGTGGGCAACCCCTCCGGGATTGCCGCCACACCGAGCGACACCGCAGTCCGCAACAGAGGTAGCCAAGGCCTGCCGCGCAGCGCGCCAATGGCGAACACTCCAAGGCACGTCGCCGCCGCCCCGACGGCCAGCCGCTGACCGAGTCCGTCGAGCTCTGTCTGCAGGCGCGTGCGCGGCGGCTCCGTCGACTGCGCGAGTGCACGGATCCGGCCCAGCACGGTGCGTTCGCCAGTGGCTACGACCACGGCCCGGCCCGCACCGCCGGAGATCACGGTGCCCATGAACAGCATGTTTCGACGCTCTGCGATCGGCGTGGCAGCCGGAAGCCGGTCGATCGGCTCCTTGCGGACAGGCAGGCTTTCGCCGGTCAACATTGCCTCGTTGGCGGACAGACGGTGCGACTCGATGACACGCGCGTCGGCAGCCACCGCGTCGCCCGGCTTGAGAACGAGTACATCGCCGACAACGACTTCGCGCGCCGGCACCTGCCGCAGCCGGCCATCGCGTAGGACCGTGGCCGAGCGCGGTGCCAGTGCGCGCAGTTCGGAGACCGTGCGCTCGGCCTGCCGCTCGGTGAGGAATCCGATCCCGCCGTTGGCGGCCAGCACCGCAGCGATCGCCGCAGCATCGCCATAAGCGCGCGAGGCCAACGCGATCGCCCCCGAACCCGCAAGCAGCGCGACGGGAATCGACCTGAACTGATCGAGAAGGATCTCGAGATCGCCCCGCCCGGTGATGTCGGCGATCTCATTGGCGCCCTTGCGCTGCAGGCGCCGATGCGCCTCGGCACCGGACAAGCCCATGACGGTTGCGTCCACATCCCGCATCACCGCATCCTGTGCCAGCGAATGCCAGTCCTGGTGCGCAACAGGCTCCGTGCGCGACGTTGAATTTCGCGTCGCTCGGTATCGCCGTACCGATACGTTCGCGCTCGCCTTGTCGGAACCTCCCCCACCCGTTGCACCCTGACCAGAGCGAGGACGGTTGGCCGCACCGAACTTCGCGATCGCACGCAAGAGTTCGGCTTCCCAGTCGAAGGCTTGCCGCGCGTGCCGCACGTCGACACGAACGATTCCGCTACCGGCACTGGCCAGCACGCGCACGTACGGCACGCCCACGTGTGTCTGCAACCAGTCCGCAAACGCCGGGTTACCTCGGAGTCCGCGCACGCGCCAGCGCGGACCGAGCGGCCCGGGGGGCAAACGCATCAGCAGCGTTGGCGAATCGGAGCCCGACTGGCTATCGCGTGGCATCGCGGGAAGGTGTGCGAATCGTGCCGCGCATTGACACCCGGCAGCGGAAACAGCCTGGTTCGACGCAGTAACAGGACGGGAAGACAGTCGTCGGCCAACGCCCGAATAGCGCTCGCCAAATGCGCTAGGGTAGTCACGGCGCATGACGCACCCGTGACATGTGCGATCGCTTGGTCATGAGCGCGTCAATCTCACCCGCTACTGTCGGCGTCCATGAAAGCGAGCGCTTGGCAACACTTGGTGCGTGACGCCGGGTCGATATTCAATGACGACGGGCCGGCGCGCGCTCCGGGCTCGGTAGCGCGGCCCGCCGCCGATGCCACCGGAAACCGCGCGATCTTCATCTCGGACACGCACCTCGGCACGCGCGGATGCAAGGCGCAGCATCTGCTCGATTTCCTGCGCCATCACGAGTCGGACTACCTGTACCTGGTCGGTGACGTCATCGACGGATGGGCGCTACGCAACGGCTTTTACTGGCCGCAGTCGCACAACGACGTCGTGCAGAAGGTGCTGCGGCGCGCGCGCAAGGGAACCCGTGTGGTCTACATCCCCGGCAATCACGACGAGTTCGCGCGCCAGTTCGTCGGACTCGATTTCGGCGGCATTGCGATCCGCGCCGAGGCCGAGCACCGGCTGCTGGACGGCCGGCGCCTGTGGGTCGTGCACGGCGACTTCGCCGACGGTGTCATCCAGCACGCCAAGTGGCTCGCCTACGTCGGCGACGTGATGTACGACTTTGCGCTCTGGCTCAATCGCCACGTCAATGCCGTGCGCGCGTTTTTCGGCCGGCCGTACTGGTCGCTGTCGCAGTTCCTGAAGCACAAGGTCAAGAACGCGGTGAACTTCATGTTCAGCTTCGAGCAGGTGCTGGCGCGCGAGGCGCGCCGGCGCGGCTACGACGGCGTCGTGTGCGGGCATATCCACCGCGCCGAGATCCGCGAGGTCGACGGGCTGCTCTACTGCAACGACGGCGACTGGGTCG
Organism: uncultured Burkholderiaceae bacterium; assembly: GCA_964539745.1. GTDB lineage: Bacteria > Pseudomonadota > Gammaproteobacteria > Burkholderiales > Burkholderiaceae_F > DSNY01. The sequence goes on from CAZIJU010000113.1 coordinate 10,144, forward strand.
AGAGCCTCACCGCGCTCATCGAATCGCGCGACGGCGAGTTGCGCATCGTGCACTGGCCGATCGTGCTGAAGCCCGGCGAGCCGGTGCCGCACTGGAACGAGAACGAGGAGCACGCCCCGGCGGCGCAACGCGTCCGGTGAAGATCGTCATCGTTAGCGATGCCTGGTCGCCTCAGATCAACGGCGTCGTGCGCACGCTGCAGGCCACCTGTCGTGAACTGCAACGCTGCGGACACAGTGTCGCCTTGATCACGCCGCAGTCGTTCTTCAAGGTGCCGTGCCCGGGCTATCCGCAGATCCGCCTCGCCGTTGCGCCCTACCGTCGACTCGCGCGCATCCTGCGGTCCGAGCTCGCGCATCGCGGCGAGGTCGCCGTTCACGTTGCTACGGAGGGGCCGTTGGGCTGGGCCGCGCGGCGATTTTGCCTGCGCAATGCCGTGCCCTTCACGACGGCCTACCACACGCGCTACCCACAGTACCTGCAGGCGATGTTCGGGATCCCTCGGGGATGGACCTACGCCGTGATGCGCCGTTTCCACTCGGCTGCCGCGGTCGTGATGGCGCCGACGCCGACGGTCGAGGCGGAGCTGCGCGACGCAGGCATCGAACGCGTCGGGCTTTGGACGCGCGGCGTCGACACCGAGGTGTTCCGTCCGACCGAGCCGATGCCGCTCGGTCTGCCGTCGCCCGTCTTTGCCTTCGTCGGCCGTGTGTCGGTGGAAAAGAACGTCGAGGCGTTTCTCGAGCTCGATCTGCCGGGCAGCAAGGTCGTCGCCGGCGACGGTCCGGCGCTCGCCACGCTGCACCGCCGTCATCCAGACGTCCGTTTTCTCGGCATGCTGAACAGCGAACAGCTTGCGCGCCTTTACAGCGCGGCGGACGTCTTTGTTTTCCCGAGCCGCACCGACACGTTCGGGCTCGTGCTGCTCGAAGCGCTCGCGTGCGGGCTGCCGGTGGCCGCCTATCCGGTGCAAGGCCCGCTCGACGTCGTCGGCGGCAGCCCGGTGGCCGTGCTCGACGAGGACCTGCGGCGCGCCGCGCTTGCGGCACTTCGTATCGACCGCACGCGCTGCCGGCAATTCGCGATGACACGTTCCTGGTCCAACGCGACGTGCCAGTTTATCTCATGGCTACGCCCGACGTTCGTTCGCGAAGGCGTGCCGGCCGCAGGACGCGGGCCCGACGCGCCCGGAACACAAAACCCTGCATAGGGGTTCGCCGCCGTGCAGCCTGCGGTCCGCCCGTTTTTCGTTCCCCGGCAGCCGAGCAGCCACCGATAGGCTGCCGGCGCCGGTGCGAACGGTTCGGAATCGATTCGACGCGGCGCGAACGCCTGCGCGTTGGATGAGGCGTTGGGGTGGCCGATGGGATTCGAACCCACAACAACCGGAATCACAATCCGGGACTC
>CAZIJU010000114.1:0-11455 GCA_964539745.1 uncultured Burkholderiaceae bacterium
AAAAGCACCCCGTACAGCACCGCGCCGGCCAGCGCGGCCGCACCGAGTCGCGCGAGCCATGGTGCCGCCCGCCGGCGGAATAGCGCCGCGATCGCGATGGCCGCAGCCGCCAGCGCCAGCATCGTCGCGCGCCCGCCGGTGAAGTAAAGCAGCGCGAACTCCGCGACGAGCGCGGCCGCGGCCCATGCGCGCAGCCGCGCAGGCCCCGCGAGCGTCGCAGCGGCGAGCAGCGGGATCGTCACCGTCTGCACGTGATTGAAGAAGCGGTAGTTGCTGTACGCGGGCAGCAGATGCTCGCGCAGCACGGCGGTCTCGGCCGAGATCGCCGCGCCGTAACGCACCGCCACGGCAAACGCAAAGAGCAGGCTCGCCGCCACCGGAATGACCAGCAACCGTTGAACGCCGAAACGCCGCGCCACGAGCCCGATGCCGATCGCCAGCGTTGCGAGCGCCAGCGCAATCCCCGCTTCGAGCAAGGCGGCGCGCAACACCGCCGCGCTCGCGATCGACATCGCGCCGAGCACGCCGAGCGCGGCCACCGCGCCGGCGGCCGTTCGGTTCGGCGCGAAGTCGGGCTCCCGCCGCGACAGCGCGTGCACGGCCACCGCGCCGGCCGCGACGGCGAGCAACGCGAGTTGCACGATCCGCTGCCCGTCGTGGTCGCGCAGGTTGAAGAACACCAAGGAAAGCGGCGCCAGCGAGAGCGCGATGAAGGTCGATGCCGAGAGAACTACGCTGCCGCGCACTCGCCAGCGGGAACGCGCGCTTTCGGACGACGACGTGCTCATCGCAGTCGCGGATTGCAATGGTGCGCAGGGAGCATCCATGCAAAAGGGGCCGGTCGAGCCGGCCCCTTTTTTGCCATCCGAAGTAATCAGAGATTACGTGCCGACGCCGGTGCGGGTACGCGTGCAACCGCCGCCATTCTGTGCATCCCACGTCACCACCCCGCCACCGGCACCCGGAAGAGTGGCCACGAGGGTCACTGTGCAGTTGCCAAGCTGGTTGCCGGCGCCGGTGAGCTGGATCTCCGGATTGGTATCGCTACCAGCAACGGTGACGGTCACGCCGCCATACTTAGGAAAGTTGTTGATCGCAGGAATCCACGTACCTGTGGAGCCGGCTCCGCCGGTCAGTTCGGCGTTGGAGTTGCAAGTCGCCGCGCTGTTGTTATTGTTCTGGACACACTCTGCGATGGCGGCTTTGACTGGCGCCACGGACTGAATGACATCCGACCACCGCGACCGAGTCACGTAGTCCTGATACTGCGGAATCGCGATCGCTGCCAGGATGCCGATGATCGCCACAACGATCATCAACTCGATCAGGGTGAAGCCGCGTTGGGCGCGGGCGATTTGACGTTTGATCATTGACCACTCCTCTGAGGAAAAACCGGCGGGGGCGCCGATGACCACAGTGTCTCCAAGTTCCGTGCCAGCCGAAATCGGGAGTTCAGGCCGGGATTTGCCCCATTTCCGGGGCCGGAACTGACGCGCCCCGTCAGATCGGCCTGACCAATCGCGTCAGACCTGCCGTCACGCGAGCGTTAGTCCGAAGGGTCTAAGACCGTCGCCGCCATGGCTGGCGACCCTCGCGGACACCAGCACTAAAGCAGCGCCCGGAACTGCTCGATCGTCAGCCCTGCGTCCCGGACAATGCCGCCCATCGTGATTGCGTTCACCGGATTATGCCGGGGGATCGTCACGATGCGCGTACCGTCGGTCATGACGATGTGACTACTCTGACGCGCGATCCTGAAGCCCGCTTTCTGCAATGCGCGCACGGCATCGAGGTGATTGATGCCGGGCAGCTTCGGCATCGATCAGCCGGCGACTTCGACTTCGCGGGTGTCTTCGCCTTTGGACAATTCCTCGACAACCGCAAGATAGTCCTCGATCGCGTGTTTGATGTTGGCGAGGGCTTCTTCCTCGGTGCTGCCCTGCGACCAACAGCCGGGCAGGCCCGGCACCGATGCGGCGACGCCTTCCTCCGATCGATGCAACACGACGCGATACTTCATTGCGCCTCCGTGCCCGCGGAATCACCCCGCCGCGGCGGGATTGGAGAACTCCATCTTGACGCCCGCCAGCTCGATGATGTCCTTGTCCTTCAGCGGGTGCGCCGCGGAGCCCAGGTTGACGCCGTTGACGGTGGGGAAGACTTCGCCTTCGACGTGCGCGATGAAGTAGCCGGTCGGCCGGCGCGTGATCACCGCGACCTGGTGGCCGGGGCGGCCGATGGTGGTCAGCGCCTTGACCAGCGCCAGCTCGCGCCCTGCGTTGGCGCCGGACAGGATCTTGATCGTCGCGGCGGGCTGCCCGCCTTCGTCGGCTCCGCCGCCGGGCTGGCGGATCTGGATCGTCGCCGGGCCGGGTCCGTAGAACTCGCGCCGCAGCGGCTGCGAGGTGTCGATGTCGACCTCGGCCTCGGAGGCGGTGGCGCCGTCGGCGAGGAACTTCAGGCGGTACTTGCCGATTTCGACGATGTCGCCGTTTTGCAGCAGGTGCTTCTTGATCGGCTGGCCGTTGACCGTGGTGCCGTTGGTCGAGCCGAGATCCTCCAGGTAGACGTCCGATCCCGAGGCGTACACGACGGCGTGCTCGCCGCTGACGGCGAGGTTGTCGATCACCACGTCGTTGTGAGAACGGCGGCCGATGGTCGTGCGCTCTTTCGAGAGGTTGACCTCCCGAAGGACGACCCCATCCAGACTGAGCACCATTCTCGGCATGCTTGTGTGTCCCCTGTACTTCTACTTATCGGTCAGTCGATCGCGAATTCTGCCATTGCCGCCGCCCGCCTGCCAGTCCGCCCGTCCGACGGGAGGACACTCCGCCCCAAGGCTTCGGGGTCTCCCGCCACCGCTCCGGGTAGCACACCTGCGCAAGCACCTTTTGTCGTCAGGCGGCCGCAGCCGGCGGGTCGATGCTCAATGGGCCGCAGAGCCGGTATCCGCCACCGCGCCCGCGGCGGGCTGCTCCTCGCCCGCGGCCGGCGCCCCGTCCACCCGCACGACGATCACCGACACATTGTCGCGGCCGCCGGCTTCGTTGGCCATGTCGACGAGCCGTCGCGCGGCTTCCTCGACGTCGGGTGCGCATGCGGAGACGAGCCCGCCGATCTCGTAGTGCGTCACCATCTCGGTCAGGCCGTCGGAGCAGAGCACGAGCAAGTCACCGGCCTGAACATCGTAGTCGTGGATCTCGGGCTCGACCTCTGCACTCGCCCCCAGCGCGCGCGTGACGAGGTTCTTGGCCGGCAGCAGGCGCGCCTCCTCTTCGGTCACCATGCCGGCGTCGAGCAGCTCCTGTGAAAACGAATGGTCGCGCGTGAGCTGCTCGAGCACGCCGCCGCGAAACCGGTACAACCGGGAGTCGCCGGCATGCGCGGCCCACAGCCGGCCGTCGAGCACCCACGCGATCACCACCGTGGTGGCCATGCCTTCGAACGCGGTGCTGTTCAGCGCCGCACGAAAGATCGTCGCGTTCATGCCGACCATCGACTCGCGCAGCGCGGTGCGCGGATCGAAGGGGACGTTTTCCGCTCTGGCCTTTTCCTGCGCCGCGGTCAGTTCCGCCAGCAGCGTGCTCACCGCCATCGTGCTGGCGATCTCCCCGGCGTTGTAGCCGCCGAGCCCGTCGGCGAGGATGAACAGACCCGCGTCGGGGTCGGCGCCGAGCGCGTCCTCGTTCAGCGGGCGAACGAGCCCGGCATGGGTCCTGAGGGCGAAGTCGAGCGCGTTGTTCATCGGTGCGGCGCGGTGGTGCGCGCCCGGATTATGGCCAAACGAGGCGCCGGCCGCTCGCCATTCAGTTCGCCGGGCGCGCGCGGCGCCGTTCGAGCCATTTGGCCAGCGCGACGACGAACACCGCGCCGGCCGCGCTCGCGGCGTAGCCGACGTGCGCAGCGGCGGGAACGAGCGGCTGGACGATCGGGTCGCCCGCGATCAGCCCGCCCGCGATCCAGCCGAGCAGCGCGCCGCCCAGCACCACGATGATCGGCAGGCGATCGAGCAGCTTGAGGATCAACTGGCTGCCGAACACGATGAACGGCACGCTGACCAGCAGGCCGAAGATGATCAGCCCGGTGCGCTGCGACGGATCGGCCTGTTCGGCGGCGCCGGCGATCGCGATCACGTTGTCGAGCGACATCACGAAGTCGGCGACGATGATCGTCTTGATCGCCGCCAGGAGCTTGTCGCTCGCCTGGATGTCGGCGTGCTCGTCGTCCTCCGGCGGCGCGATGAGTTTCACGCCGATCCACAGCAGCAGCACACCGCCCGCGAGCTTGAGGAACGGGACGGCGAGCAGCGCCACCGCCACGCTAATCAGGATCACGCGCAGGACGATCGCGCCGGCCGCACCCCAGATGATGCCGAGCCGGCGATGCCGCGGCGGCAGGTTGCGGCAGGCGAGCGCGATGATGACGGCGTTGTCACCGCCGAGCAGGATGTCGATGATGATGATCTGGACGATGGCGTCCCATTCCAGATTCAACAGCCACTGCCACATGCGCCGTGTCTCCTCGCCGGCCGGCGTTACAGGTTGTCAGCGCGGCCCGTGCTGTCCCATGACGCCGATCGCGCACACGTCGTCGCCGGCCGTATTCCTCGTCACTCCGAGCCCGCACTCCTCGTCACTCCGAGCCCGCATTCCTTGTCATTCCGAGCCCGCACTCCTTGTCATTCCGAGCCCGCATCCCACTGTCATTCCGAGCCGAAGGCGAGGAATCTCCGCCACCCGCAATGCCGGGATCCCTCCTTCGGCACGGGGCCGGGGTCGGGATGACAGGACGGACGGCTGCGTGCACCGCTTCTGGCACGGGGCTCGGGACAATGCTCGCCGGGCTCAGAGCACGCTCTTCAACAGCTTGCCGATCTCGGACGGGTTCCTCGTCGTCTTGATGCCGCAGGCTTCCATCACTGCGAGCTTTTCCTGCGCGGTGCCCTTGCCGCCGGAGATGATCGCGCCGGCGTGACCCATGCGCTTGCCGGGCGGTGCGGTCACGCCGGCGATGAAGCCGACCACCGGCTTTTTCATGTGGTCCCTGACCCACTGCGCGGCGATCTCTTCGTCGGAGCCGCCGATCTCGCCGATCATCACGACCGCGTCGGTGTCCGGATCGTCGTTGAACAGCTTCAGCACGTCGATGTGCTTCAGCCCGTTGACCGGATCGCCGCCGATGCCGACCGCGCTCGACTGCCCGAGTCCCAGCTCGGTGAGCTGCGCGACCGCCTCGTACGTCAGCGTGCCCGAGCGCGACACGACGCCGACGCGCCCCTTCCTGTGGATGTGGCCCGGCATGATGCCGATCTTGATCTCGTCGGGCGTGATCACGCCGGGGCAGTTCGGCCCGACCAGGATCGTCCTGCGGTGCTGTTTGCGCATGCGGTCGCGCACGACGATCATGTCGCGCACGGGGATGCCTTCGGTGATGCAGATGACCAGGTCGAGGTCGGCTTCGACCGCTTCCCAGATCGCATCGGCCGCGCCGGCCGGCGGCACGTAGATCACGCTGGCGTTCGCGCCGGTCTTCGCCTTCGCTTCCCGCACGCTTGCGAAGATCGGAATGCCTTCGAAGTCCTCGCCCGCCCTCTTCGGATTCACCCCGGCGACGAAGCAGTTCCTGCCGTTCGCGTACTCGCGGCACGCCCGCGTGTGAAACTGCCCCGTCTTGCCGGTGATCCCCTGCGTGATGACGCGGGTGTCTTTGTTGATCAGGATGCTCATGCCTTCATTCCTCGTATAACCGCGGGCGATTCGCGCATGTCATTCCCGCGCAAGCGGGAATCCATCAGCGCGCAATCTCGGGAAAGAGGTCGCGCCAAGCGGGATTCGTCTTCTCGATCAACTCGATCTTCCACGCGCGGTTCCATTTCTTGATCCGCTTCTCGCGTGCAATCGCGGCTTCGATGCTTTCCGTTTGTTCGAACCAGACCAGCGACTTGACCTGGTACTTTTTCGTGAAGCCTTCCACCAGTCCCTGTTTGTGTTCCCAGACGCGCCTCACAAGATCCGACGTAACTCCGACGTACAGCGTGCCGCGCGGGCGGCTGGCCAACAGGTAAACCGCGTAGCTTCGATCGAGCATCGAGTGGATTCCCGCTTGCGCGGGAATGACACATCAACTCTCCGCGCGTGCGCCGTGCCGCCTACCCCTTCGCCGCCGCCACCACCTTCTGCGCCGCTTCGGCCAGCGTGTCCGCCGAGATGATCGGCAGGCCCGACTCGGCGAGCATCTTCTTGCCCAGTTCCTCGTTCGTCCCCTTCATTCGCACGACCAGCGGCACCTTCAGCGCGACCGCCCGGCTCGCGGCGACCACGCCTTCGGCGATCACGTCGCAACGCATGATGCCGCCGAAGATGTTGACCAGGATCGCCTGCAGCTTCGGGTTGCGCAGCATCAGCTTGAACGCCTCGGTCACCTTCTCGGTCGTGGCACCCCCGCCGACGTCGAGGAAGTTCGCCGGCTCGCCGCCGAACAGCTTGATCGCGTCCATCGTCGCCATTGCCAGCCCCGCGCCATTGACCAGGCAGCCGATGTTGCCGTCGAGCTGGATATACGACAAGTCGTAGCGGCTCGCCTCGACTTCGGCGGGGTCCTCCTCGTCGAGATCGCGCATCGCGACGATGTCCGGATGGCGAAACAGCGCGTTGGGGTCGAAGTTCATCTTGGCGTCGAGCGCGACGATGCGGCCGTCGCGGGTCAGCACCAGCGGATTGATCTCGGCGAGCGAGGCGTCGCATTCCCAGAATGCCTTGTACAGGCCCTGCAGCGCGGCGCGCGCCTGCGGCACGCTCGCCGCGGGCACGCCGATCTTGACGGCGATGTCGTCGGCTTCTCGATCGGTCAGCCCCCGCTCGGGATCGACGAACACTTTGTGGATCTTTTCCGGGGTGTGCGCGGCGACCTCCTCGATTTCCATCCCGCCCTCGCTCGAAGCCATCAGGCAGACGCGCTGCGTGGCGCGATCGACGACCATGCCGACGTACAGCTCGCGGCCGATGTCCACGCCCTCTTCGATCAGCAGCCGCCGCACCTTCTGGCCCTGCGGACCGGTCTGATGCGTGACGAGCTGCATGCCGAGGATGCTCGTGGCGTGCGCGCGCACCTCGTCGATCGAGCGCGCGAGCTTCACGCCGCCGCCCTTGCCTCGCCCGCCGGCGTGGATCTGCGCCTTCACGACCCATACGGGTCCGCCGAGATGCTTCGCCGCGGCCACCGCCTCGTCGACCGAGAAGCACGGCACGCCGCGCGGCACGGTAACGCCGTACTTGGCGAGGATCTGCTTGGCCTGGTACTCGTGGATCTTCATCGGAGACTCACTCGTTGGACTGCTGCGTCTTGTGCTGCGCCCGGTACCAGCGCGGGTAGTACCGGGCGACCGCTGGACCGTCGCTTCTGAGCGCATGACAGCGGTCGAGCTGCCATGGCTTGTCCTGCACCTGTTCCTGCTCGTCGTGCACCGTGTCGCGCGGCTTGAAGACCTCTCCGGCGAACGCCTGGATCGCCGCCGTCGGCAGCACGTTGGCCAGCTCGGTCAGGTGCGAGCAACCCCGCGTGCCGCCGAGCCGCTCGCGCACGTGGCGGCGAAAGTCGTGCAGCAGGTTCAGCCCGATCAGCTTGGCGTAGTCGGCGGCGATGGTTTCGCAGTGGCCGGGATAAGGCGTGGCGTCCGAGCGCGCCTGCGCGTCGACGACGTTCAACTGCGCATCGATCGTCAGCGTCACGCGCATCTCGTGCACCGGCTCGCCGGCCTTGCGGATTCCGGTGGCGAGCGCAAAGTCGCGCAGCTTGGTGTCGACCAGCACGGCTTCCAGATCCCACAGGCCGTCGTCGCGCACGTACGCATCCACGCGGATCGCGCGGGTGTGCACATGGCGGCGGCTGGCACGGGCTGATTCGTTCGACATCCGCGTGTGCGTGGCGGCACAGACCGAAAAAAAGCCGGGCGAAGCACTCCCGGCGCGAAAATGGTATCACGCAGCCTGAGGCGGGCTGGCGGACCCGGCTGCGAGACCGCGCGTTCAGGGCTTGAAGTGGCGCAGGAAGTCGAGGAACACCCGCGCCGCGAGATCGGCGTCTTCGACCGTCATCGTTTCGCGCGGATTGTGGCTGATGCCGCCGTCGCCGCAGCGGACGAACAGCATGCCCACGTCGGTCACGCGCTGCAGGATCATCGCGTCGTGGCCGGCGCCGCTTGCGAGCCGAAGCGGCTTGGCGCCGGCGCGCACGACGCACTGCGCGAGCAGCGCCATCAGCCGCGGCGCGCACGGGGCGCACGGCACGCGCATCGTCTGCGCAAGATCGAGCGCCACACCGCGGCGCCCGGCGATCGCGTGCAGTTCGCGCACGACGTCGTCGACCGCTGCGTCGCGCGTGGCGTCGTCGCCGGCGCGGATGTCGATGGAGAACTCGCAGCGGCCGGGGACCACGTTGGCCGCGCCGTTCGGCACGCCGACGATGCCGACCGTGCCGACGAGCGTGGGCGCCTGCGCGCAGCGGCGCTCGATCGCAAGAATCATTTCGGCCGCTGCCGCCGCGGCGTCGCGCCGCATCGGCATCGGCGTGGTTCCGGCATGGCTGGCGACACCGGTGACGGTGGCGGACATGCGAACGCTGCCTGCGATCGAAGTGACGACGCCGAGCGGCAGGCCGCGTTCGAGCAGGACCGGCCCCTGCTCGATGTGAACCTCGATGTAGCCGGCAAGCCGCGCAGGATCGCGCGCGAGCGCGGCGATCGCTGCCTCGTCGCCGGGCAGGCCGGCGGCGCGCATCGCCGCACGCAGCGTCACGCCGTCGGCGTCGGCGCGATCGAGCAGCGCCATGTCGAACGCGCCGACGAGTGCGCTCGATGCGAGAAAGCTCGACTTGAATCGCACGCCCTCCTCTTCGGCGAAAGCGACAACCTCGAGGTGGTACGGCAGGCGCTCGCCGCGGCGGTGCAGATCCTCGACCACCGCGATCGGCAGCAGGATGCCGAGCCGGCCGTCGAACATGCCGCCGTCGCGCACCGTGTCGAAGTGCGATCCGGCGAGCAGCGTCTTGGCGTCGGGATCGGCGGCCGCGTATCGACCGACGACGTTGCCGACCGCGTCGACGTGAACCTGGAGCCCCGCCTCGCGCATCCAGGCCGCGATCTGCGCTGCGGCCGCCCGATGCGCCGGGGTCAGATACGTCACGGTCAGCGCGCCGGGCTGGTCCGAGTGCGCGGCGAGGGCTTTGGCGCGTTCGACGATGGTGCGTCCGAACGCAACTTCGGATGGCGAGGCCATGATGATCGAAGCGCTGGCGGGGCGGATCGCGATCGAAGCGCTGGCGGGGCGCGTCGCGCGCGACTGCCGTCGCAGACGCCGGCATTATGCCCAGCCACGCCACCGAGCCCGCACGAACGTGTCGGCGGATTGAGCGTTAACCAAACGCGTGAGGTCGCCACTGCGCATGTTCACGTCGCCGCCCCGCATGTTTACTTCGCCGGGGCGAGCGCCGGTTTCGTCATCCCGACCCCGGCCCTGCGCGGGGGGATCTGCGCGTTGCGAGCGGCCGGGATTCCTCGCCTTCGGCCCGGAATGACAGTGGAATGCAGGCTCGGAATGGCGAAGCAAGAAACGGCTCGCAATGCAGCGTACCGTCATCCCGAGCGAACGCGAGGGATCTCAGCGTTGCGAGCGGCGGAGATTCCTCGCCTTCGGCTCGGAATGACAAGCGGTACAAGCTCGGCATGACGATGGGACGTTGGCCCGGAATGGCGCCACGCTGTCATCCCGACCCCGGCTTCGAGCCGGAGGAGGGATCTGGGCATTGCGGGGCGCCGAGATTCCTCGCCTTCGGCTCGGAATGACAAGGAATGGGGCTCGGTATCTGGGGTGGGCCCTGAACGGTGCCCGGCTGGCAGGTGTCATGACGGCCCGCCATCGCCCGACAAAAGTTAACGACGCAGACGCGGTAGCACGGACAGAGGCTGTGAATCAACGTCTCGCGTATCGGTAGCCTCTGCCCGCCGGGCGATCCGGTGTCATGCGCAGGACTTTGCTCTTTCTCTGTGTTCTGTGTGTTTTCAGTGCCTCTGGCGTTCAACCGCGTGCTTCATGGTGTGTCGTCGCCGGAAGGGCCGCGCACGACCCGCAGGATGACGTCGGTCGAGAAGCCGCGCGCGGCCAGAAAGCGCAGTTGCTTCGCCCGCTCGGCGTCGTCGCGCGGCGGCGCACCGAAGCGCTTGCGCCAGACTTCCCGCGCGCGAGCGATTTCCGACTTCGCAAGTTCGGCCGTGGCCTGCGCGATCAGATCCGGCGCGAGACCGTGCTGCCTGAGTTCCTGCCGGACGCGCGCGGTACCGAATCGCTCCCCGCAGCTCCGCACAAGGCTCGCCGCGAAGCGCGCGTCCGACAACATGCCCTTGCGCGCCAATTCGTCGAGCACGCGATCGATTTCCGACGGATCGGCGCCTTCGGGAAGATGCCGCTGCAGCTTGCGCGCGAGCTCCGCGCGGCTGTGTTCTCGCCGCGCCAGCGCCGCGACGGCTCGCTGCAGCAGCGACGGCGGCTCTTTTGCGCGCGCGGTCACATCGAGTGCAGGTCAGCCTTCGGCCGCGGGTGCACTGCGGGCGGCAACGCCGACTTTCTCGCGAATCTTGTTTTGGCTGCGGCCGGCGCCCGTCGGCGACGGGCGCCTTAACGCGCTTCGCGCGTTAGCCTGCGCCCAAACAAGATTCGCGAACATCAGCCTTCGACGACCGGTGCGCTACGAGCGGCCGCGCCCACCTTTTCGCGTGGGGCGTTTTGGCTGCGGCCGCGGCGCGCGAGCGCGCCGCTTAACCCGCTTCGCGGGTTAGCCTGCGCCGAAATCGCATTCGCGGACATCAGCCTTCGACGACCGGTGCGCTACGAGCGGCCACGCCCACCTTTTCGCGTGGGGCGTTTTGGCTGCGGCCGCGGCGCGCGAGCGCGCCGCTTAACCCGCTTCGCGGGTTAGCCTTCGCCGAAATCGCATTCGCGGACATCAGCCTTCGGCCGTACGAGCGCTACGGGCTGCCACACCCACCTTCTCGCGAATGCGATTTTCAATCTCCAGGGCGAGGTCGGGGTGTTCTTTGAGGTAGTCGCGTGCGTTGTCCTTGCCCTGACCGATGCGGTCGCCGTTGTAGCTGTACCAAGCGCCGGACTTTTCGATGATGCCGTGCAGCGCGCCGAGGTCGACGATCTCGCCCTCGCGCGAGATGCCTTCACCGTAGAGGATGTCGAACTCGGCCTGCTTGAACGGCGGAGCGACCTTGTTCTTGACGACCTTGACCTTGGTTTCGGAGCCGATCACCTCTTCGGCCTTCTTGATCGAGCCGACACGCCGGATGTCGAGCCGCACCGAGGCATAGAACTTCAGCGCGTTGCCGCCGGTCGTGGTCTCCGGATTGCCGAACATCACGCCGATCTTCATCCGGATCTGGTTGATGAAGATGACCAGG
>CAZIJU010000115.1:0-11324 GCA_964539745.1 uncultured Burkholderiaceae bacterium
AGTACTGCGTTCGGGACGCAGGAGTCGGAGGTTCGAATCCTCTCACCCCGACCATCGCCCTTTCTTCGGGCGAGTTCGGCAATCGCGGTCAGGCTTGGCCGTTTCCAAAGGAGCGAAAATCCGATCGGCGCTTGCCTGCGCCCGCGCCGCGCGGCCGCGCGCGCAGGACCGATCGCAGCCGCCGGCCCCTTCTTCGGCATCGCGCTTGCGCCTGATGCCTGTGCCGTCTTCGGCTGCGGCGGCGGGATGCCGCAGGCCGCGCCGTACGTCGCAACCGCGATGACCGACGAATCCGGATCGCCGCGCCGACCGATCGCGCAACGCTCCCCGCGGCTTTCGGCCCACGCACCGATGCCGCTCGACTTCGACGGTCGGCGCGCCGGACCCGGTGGCGGCACGTCGACCGCGGATGATGCCCCCTTTGAGGGACTTAGCTTTACAAATTAGGGGCTTATCGGCAGTATCTTCGAGCTTCGGCGCGCACCTCGGACGCTATAAAAGGCCGCTCGCCCTTCCCTTTGTATCCATGTCAGCCGTCACCCAAGGTCCAGCCGCGGCCGCAGGCGCTTTGACCGGTCTCGCCCGCGCGCTCGTCCAGCAGGGCAAGCTCAGGCCGGACCGTGCCGAAACGCTGGCGCGCAAGGCCGTATCGAGCAACACGCAGTTCATCGACGAGTTGACCGCGATCGCCGACCAGGTCGGCATGTCGGCATCGCAGATCGCGAAGTTCGCCGCCGACACCTTCGGCCATCCGTTGCTCGATCTGTCGGCTTTCGACACCGATCAGCTTCCGAAGGACATTATCGATCGCAAGCTCGTCGCGTCGCTGCGGATTCTGGCGCTGCGCAAGCGCGGCAATCGGTTGGCAGTGGCGGTTTCCGATCCGACCAACTTCCAGGCACTCGATCAGGTCAAGTTCCAGACTCAGCTCGCGCTCGACGTCGTCGTGGTCGAGCACGACAAGCTGGTCAAGCTCATCGAGTCGACGTCGCAATCGGTCGCGCAGTCGCTCGACGCGATCGTCGGCGACGAGGTCGACTTCGAGGATCTGCTCCAGGAGTCCCCGGAACAGGCGAAGGACGAGTCGACCGTCGAGGTCGACGACGCGCCCGTCGTCCGCTTCCTGCAGAAGCTGCTGCTGGATGCGATTACCGAGGGCGCGTCGGACATCCACTTCGAGCCGTACGAGAAGTTCTACCGGATCCGCTTCCGCGTCGACGGCGTGCTGCGTGAAGTCGCGCAGCCGCCGCTCGCCATCCGCGAACGGCTGGTGACCCGCATCAAGGTCATTTCGAAGCTCGATATCTCCGAGAAGCGCGTGCCGCAGGACGGACGCATGAAGCTCGCGCTGTCCGGCCAGCGCGCGATCGACTTCCGCGTCAGCACGCTGCCGACGCTGTACGGCGAGAAGGTCGTGATGCGTATCCTCGACCCGTCGCAGGCCAAGATGGGGATCGACGCGCTCGGCTACGAACCCGAGCAGAAGCAGGCGCTGCTGGACGCGATCATGCGTCCCTACGGCATGGTGCTCGTCACCGGCCCGACCGGCAGCGGGAAGACGGTATCGCTGTATACGTGCCTGAACATCCTGAACCAGCCCGGCGTCAACATCTCGACGGCGGAAGATCCGGCCGAGATCCAGTTGCCCGGCATCAATCAGGTCAACGTCAACGAGAAGGCGGGCCTGACTTTCGCCGCCGCGATGCGCGCGTTCCTGCGGCAGGACCCGGACATCATCATGGTCGGCGAGATCCGCGACCTGGAAACCGCCGACATCGCGATCAAGGCGGCTCAGACCGGTCACATGGTCATGTCGACGCTGCACACGAACGACGCGCCGTCGACGCTGACGCGCCTCGCCAACATGGGCGTTCCGGCGTTCAACATCGTATCGTCGGTCATCCTGATCACCGCGCAACGGCTCGCGCGCCGCCTGTGCTCGTGCAAGCAGCCCGCGGACCTTTCCAAGGATGCGCTGCTCGCGGCCGGCTACTCGGAGGCCGATCTCGACGGCAGCTGGGTTCCGTATAAACCGGTAGGCTGCGATCGCTGCAAGGGCACCGGCTACAAGGGGCGCGTCGGCATCTACGAAGTGATGCCGATCACCGAGGAGATCCAGCGCATCATCCTCAGGGGCGGCAGTTCGCTCGAAATCGCGCAGCAGGCGCAGCGCGAAGGCGTGAAGAATCTCAGGCAGTCGGGCCTGTTGAAGGCGCGCCAGGGTGTGACCTCGGTCGAAGAAGTGCTCGGCTGCACCAACGACTGATCCGGATTCAGCAAAGCGAGTAGGCGGAGACAAGTATGGCCACGGGTGCAATCGCCAAACCGCGCGAAGTCGTGCGCGAGTCGGTCTTCCATTGGGAAGGGCGCGACAAGACAGGCAGGGTCGTCAAGGGCGAGATGCGCGCCGGCGGCGAGTCGGTCGTCGCGGCGGCACTGCGCCGGCGCGGCATCATGGTGTCGAAGATCAAAAAGCAGACCTTCGCGCGTGGCCGCAAGATCTCCGAGAAAGACCTGGCGATTTTCACACGCCAGCTTTCGACGATGCTGCGCGCCGGCGTGCCGCTGCTGCAGTGTTTCGACATCGTCGCGCGCGGCCACGCGAATCCGTCGATGTCGCGGCTGCTGAACGACATCCGGATGGACATCGAGACGGGTACCAGTCTGAACCAGGCGTTCCGTAAGTACCCGATCTACTTCGATCCGCTGTTCTGCAACCTGGTCGCGGCCGGCGAGCAGGCCGGTATTCTCGAGACGCTGCTCGATCGTCTCGCGACCTACAAGGAAAAGACCCTTGCGCTGAAGGGAAAGATCAAGAAGGCGATGTTCTACCCGCTGATGATCATCCTGGTCGCGATCCTGATCACGTCGATCATCATGATCTTCGTGATCCCGTCGTTCAAGAGCGTCTTCACCAGCTTCGGCGCCGACCTGCCCGCGCCAACGCTGATGGTCATCGCGATGTCCGACTTCTTCGTCGAATACTGGTACGTGCTGCTGTTCGGTCTGGTCGGCACAATCTACTTTCTGATTCAGGCGTGGAAGCGTTCGCCGAGAGTCCAGATGATGATCGATCGGCTGATCCTGAAGCCGCCGGTCATCGGCGAACTGATGCAGAAGGCCTCGATCGCGCGCTGGAGCCGAACGCTGTCGACGACCTTCGCTGCCGGTGTGCCGCTCGTCGAGGCGCTCGACTCGGTCGGCCCGGCGGCGGGCAACGCCGTCTACAAGGAAGCGACCAAGCAGATCCAGAGCGAGGTCAACATCGGCACGAGCCTCGCGCAGGCGATGCAGAATTCGGGCGTGTTCCCCAACATGGCGGTGCAGATGACCGGCATCGGCGAAGAGTCCGGTTCACTCGACTCGATGCTGTCGAAGGTCGCCGACTACTACGAGCGCGAGGTCGACGAGACCGTCGACGCGCTGGCCAGCCTGATCGAGCCGATCATCATGGTCGTCCTCGGCGTGATCATCGGCGGCATCGTCATCGCGATCTACCTGCCGATCTTCAAGCTGGGGCAGGTCGTCTAGGAACCCGGAGACGGCTGGCACCGCTCTCGGCGTTGCCGGCCACCGCTGCTTCTTGTCCCCCGACACGCTCTTCCTGATCGCCGCGCCCATCGTCGGGTTGGCGATCGGTTCATTTCTGAACGTCGTCATCCATCGCCTGCCACGGATGATGGAGGCGGAGTGGCGCGCGCAGTGCGCCGAGCTTGAAGGCCGCGAACCGCCGAAGGCCGAGCGCTACAACCTGCTCGTACCGCGTTCGCACTGCCCCGCTTGCGGCAAGCCGCTGCGCGCCATCGACAACATCCCCGTGGTCTCGTACGTTCTGCTGCGCGGCAAGTGCGCATTCTGCGACGCGCGCATCTCGCCGCGCTATCCGATCGTCGAAGCGCTGACCGCCGTGCTGTCGACGCTGGTCGCGTGGCGCTTCGGATGGGGCGCGGCCGGCGGGCTCGCGCTCGTGCTGGTGTGGACCCTGATCGCGCTCACCTTCATCGACGCGGACACGACCTTTCTTCCGGACGATCTGACGCTGCCGTTGCTGTGGCTAGGATTGATCGCGAACGCGTGGAACACGTTCGCTCCGCTGCAGGATGCCGTGATCGGCGCGGCCGCCGGCTATCTGATCCTATGGTCGATCTACTGGCTGTTCAAGCTCGCGACGGGCAAGGAGGGCATGGGATACGGCGACTTCAAGCTGCTCGCCGCGCTCGGCGCGTGGCTCGGCTGGAAGATGCTGCTTCCGATCATCCTGCTGTCTTCGATCGTCGGTGCGGTGGTCGGCATCGTGCTGATCGCGCTGGCGCGGCGCGGCCGCGACATTCCGATCCCCTTCGGTCCTTACCTCGCTGCTGCGGGGTTCATCGTGCTGCTGTATGGCCATGCCATCGCCAGCCGCCTTCTCCCCTCCTGATCTCGCGTACTTCAGCGTCGGGCTGACCGGCGGCATCGGCAGCGGCAAGTCGACGGTCACCGATCGATTCGCGGAGCTGGGCGCAGCCATCGTCGACACGGACGCGATCGCGCATGCGATCACCGCAGCCGGCGGTGCGGCCATCGCCGCGTTGCGCGAGCGTTTCGGCGACGAGTACGTCACGCCGAACGGCGCGCTCGATCGCGCCCGTATGCGCGAGCTCGTGTTCGCCGACCCAGATGCGAAGCGCGCGCTCGAGTCGATCCTGCACCCGCTGATCCGCGCGCAAGCCGAGGAGGCCGCGCGACGGGCTGCCGAAAATGCGCCGTACGTGATGTTCGTCGTTCCCTTGCTCATCGAGTCTGGCTCCTGGCAAGCACGTGTCGCCCGTATCCTGGTCGTCGACTGCCCCGTCGACGTGCAGATCGAGCGCGTCGTCCGGCGCAGCCGCATCGACGCCGCTGCGGTGCAGGCGATCGTCGCGCAGCAGGCAAGCAGGGACCAGCGGCTCGCGGCCGCCGACGACGTGCTCTACAACGGCGGCGCAGTGGACCAGCTCACCTCACGCGTCGCGCGGGTGCACGCGCTGTATTGCCGGCTCGCGGCACCGCACCGCGAGTCCGCAGGCTAGCGCTGCCCCGTGATATCGTCGGCCCGGCGTCAGGCACTCCGCGCATGCAGAGCAACGAACCCCGCCAGATCCTCTACGAGTATCCGTTCAACGAGCGGGTGCGTACGTTGCTCAGGCTCGAGGATCTGTTCGAGAAACTCGCGTACTTCTGCTCGCAGACGCATCCCTTTTGCCACCACACGGCGCTGCTGACGTTGTTCGAGATCCTCGAGGTCACCTCTCGCGCGGATCTCAAAGGCGATCTGCTGCAGGAGCTCGAGCGGCACAAGCAGTCGCTGCTCGCGCTGCGTAACAACCCGCAGGTCTCCGAATCCGCGCTCGCAGCAGTGCTCGCGGAAATCGACCAGGCGCAGCAGGCGCTGAACGCCACGCCCGGCAAGGCCGGCCAGCATCTGCGCGACAACGATTGGCTGACCAGCATCCGCAGCCGCGCCAGCATTCCCGGCGGCACGTGCGAATTCGACCTGCCTTCGTACCATGCGTGGCTGATGCGCGACGCGTCCGCGCGGACACAGGACCTGCAAGGGTGGGTCCGGCCGTTGTCGCAGTTCAACCAGGGGCTCGCGATCGTTCTGAAGCTTCTGCGCGAGACCGCGCACCGCAGCCGCCAGACCGCCGTGCAGGGTTCGTTCCAACAGACCCTGCAGGGACGAACGTATGCGCTGCTTCAGGTGCGGGTGCCCGCCGACGTGGGCGCCATCCCGGAGATCAGCGCCAACAAGTACATGCTTTGGATCCGCTTTACCGCGGCGGACCGGGATCCGAAGCCGCGCGCGGTCGATCGCGACGTCGAATTCGATCTTTCGCTTTGCGCGTTCTAGATGGCCGTGGTCGTCAAATGCCCGACCTGCGGGCGCGACGTCGAATGGGCCGAGTCCTCGCCCTATCGGCCCTTCTGCTCCGAGCGCTGCAAGCTGATCGACCTCGGCGCGTGGGCTGCGGAAAAGTACGCGATCCCCGGTACCCCCGCCGAGCAGTCCGAGGACACCCCGCCGTCGGAACCGCCGCCGAAGCACTGACGCCGCCCGTTCACCAGGCCGAAGAAAGCGCCGCCATACCGTGTGCGCCGTGCGCGATGGCGTCTGGTACGAGCGCCTCGCGCATCCCGCCGATCGCATACACGGGCAGCGGCGCATCGCGAATCAACCTCGCGAATGCCGCCCAACCGAGCGCGGGATGCCCCGGGTGGCTGGTCGTCGGCAGCACCGGACCGACCGCGACGAAATCCAGGTCGAGTGCCGCAGCGCGCTCGATCTCCGCTCGCGTGTGCGCCGACGCCGCGACGAGCGGCAGCGCCGGCCGGCGATCGAGCGCCAGCAACTGCGCCGCGGTGAAGTGCACGCCGCCTGCGCGCTCCCACAGCGCCGCGTCGTGCCGGCCGCTGACGAGCAATTGCGCGTCGTATGCGCTCGTCCTGGCGAGCACTTCGTCGAACAGTTGCCGCACGCGCGACGCGTCGAGCGCGGGTTCGCGAAGCTGGACGAGGCGCAGACCGCGCGCCAGCGCGCGCTCCAGTCGCGCGAGAAACGCATCGACGCCGAGCGCGGCCGCGTTGGTCAGCGCATAGACGGGGGGCAGATCGAGCCAGCGCATCACCGGCTGCGTCCCCGGAAGCAGCGGCCCGTCGGGCAGTCGCGCAGTCGTGAAGAACCCGAAACGCTGACCCTCGCGCGCGCGCGCCTCGCCGTGCCAGTCGAATACGCGCCGAAAGTGCAGCCGAACGCGTGCGTGCGGATAATCGAAAAGGCGCGTAACCCACGGATGTGCGGCGCCGATTTCGATGCCCAGTTCCTCGTGCAGTTCACGTGCGAGGGCGCCGGCGATCGATTCGCCGGATTCGATCTTGCCGCCCGGAAACTCCCAGTGGCCCGCGTAAGGTTTTCCTTCGGGCCGGCTCGCGAGAAGAAAGCTCCCGTCGGGACGAACGAGCACGCCGACCGCGACGTCAACCGGCGTGCGCTCGCTCATGCGCGCCGGACCGCGAGCCCGTGCCGGCCCGCGAAGTCGCGCGCGAACTGCAGCGCCACACGCCCCGACCGCGAGCCGCGCTGCAGCGCGAACTGCAACGCCTCGGCGCGGGCCGCATCGATCAGCGCACGGTCGGCGCCGAGCCGTCCGAGCCAGTGCGCGACGATGTCCAGATAGTCGTCCTGTCGGAACGGATAGAACGACAGCCACAGGCCGAAGCGCTCAGACAGCGAGATCTTCTCCTCGACTGTTTCGGCGGGATGGATCTGTCCGTCGGCCTCGTATTTCGTGTCGAGGTTCTCGCGCATGTACTCCGGCATCAGGTGGCGCCGGTTCGACGTTGCATAAATCAGCACGTTGTCGGACGGGGCCGCGACCGAGCCGTCGAGCTGGGCCTTCAATGCCTTGTACGAACTTTCGCCCTCCTCGAACGACAGGTCATCGCAGAAGACGACGAAGCGCTCCGGACGGTCGGCCACCTGTGCGACGATGTCCGGAAGATCGACCAGATCGCGCTTGTCGACCTCGATCAGGCGCAGCCCGCGGTCGAAGAAGCGCACCAGGCAGGCACGAATCAGCGACGACTTGCCGGTGCCGCGTGCGCCCGTCAACAGCACGTTGTTCGCCGGCAGCCCCGCGACAAACTGCTCGGTATTGCGCAGGATCTGTTCCTTCTGCGCGTCGACGTGTTGCAGGTCGTCGGCGTCAATGCGCGCGATGCGGTGCACGGGCTCGAGATACCCCAGCTCGACGCCGAGATAGCGACGCCGCCGCCAGCGGTACGCCGGTGCGCTCCAGTCGATGTTCGGCGGCGGCGGCAGCAGCGGTTCGAGCCGCGCCAGTATCGCGTCGAGTCGCTGCGCGAGCGCGTCGGCGGTCTTGCTCGATGTCATGTGCGGTAGTCGGCGTTGATCGACACGTACTCGTGCGACAGATCGCAGGTCCACACGGTGGCTCGCGCGTCGCCGCGTCCGAGCGCGACGCGCACGAGGATTTCCGCGCCCTGCATCACGCGCTGGCCGTCGGCCTCGCGATAGTCGGGGTGACGACCGCCGTCCTTTGCGACCCACACGTCGTTCAGACGCAGTTGGACGCGGCCGCTGTCCAGATCGTCGATGCCCGAATTGCCGACAGCGGCAAGGATTCGGCCGAGATTCGGATCGGACGCGAAGAAGGCCGTCTTGACGAGCGGCGAATGGGCGACCGAGTACGCGACGCGCGCGGCTTCGTCATCGCTTGCCGCGCCTTCGACGACGATCTCGATGAACTTGGTCGCCCCCTCGCCGTCGCGCACGATCGCCTGCGCGAGCCGGCGCGCGACGGTGGCGACCGCGTCCGTGAGTCCGATCAGCCGCGGGTCGTTCAGCGATTCGATGCGCGATGCAGCACTCTTGCCCGTGGCGATCACCACGAACGAGTCGTTTGTCGACGTGTCGCCGTCGACCGTGATGCGGTTGAACGAGCAGTCAGCCACCTGCCGCGCGAGCCGCGGCAGCAGCGCCGGGTCGATCCCCGCGTCGGTCGCGACGAACCCGAGCATCGTCGCCATGTTGGGCCGGATCATGCCGGCGCCCTTCGCGATGCCGGTGACCGTCACGCGGTGCCCGCCGAGGTCCACGCGGTGCGACGCGGCCTTGGGCACCGTGTCCGTGGTCATGATCGCCTCGGCCGCCTGCAGCCAGTGGTCGGGGGCCAGCATGCCGACGGCCTGCGGTAGACCCGCGATCAGCCGCTCGACCGGCAGCGGCTCCATGATCACGCCGGTCGAAAACGGCAGCACCTGCGTCGGATCGCAGCCGATCAGTTTCGCGGTTTCGACACAGGTCCGGTGCGCGTCGGCCAGCCCCGCTTCGCCGGTGCCCGCGTTCGCGTTGCCCGTGTTCACCACCAGCGCGCGCACCCCGCGGCCGACGTTCAGGTGGGCGCGGCATACCTGCACCGGCGCGGCGCAAAAACGGTTCTGCGTGAATACGCCCGCCACGCTCGCGCCCTCCGCGATCCGCATGACGACCAGATCCTTGCGGTTCGCCTTGCGGATCCCGGCTTCGGCCCAGCCGAGTTCGACGCCGGCGACCGGCGCGATCGATGCCGGGTCAGGCGCGGTCAGGTTGACCGGCATGTGGGTACTCCGCGATCGACAACCTGCGCCGGCGCACTACGCCAGCTTGCCGTGGCACTGCTTGTACTTGCGGCCGCTGCCACAGGGGCACGGATCGTTTCGGCCGATCTTTCCGCCGAAACGCTTGAACGGCTGCGGCTTGGCCTCCTCGCGCTCGGGCAGCGTCAGCGTCTCGACGTCCGCCGCCTCCTCGGCGACGGCGGTGCCGAACTCCGAATGCTGCGCGCGCGCCTGCTCGATGCGGCGCTCGGTTTCCGCCTCGATCTTTTGCTCCGCGGCTTCGATCTCCTCCTGCGACTGGATTCGCACGTTCATCAGGATTCGGATCACGTCCGCGCGCACGCGGTCGATCAGCGTGCCGAAGAGTTCGAACGCTTCGCGCTTGTACTCCTGCTTGGGGTTCTTCTGCGCATAACCGCGCAGGTGGATGCCCTGGCGCAGGTGATCGAGCGCGGCAAGGTGTTCGCGCCAGTGCTGATCGAGCACCTGCAGCAGAATCGAGCGCTCGAACCCCGCGAACGCCTCGGCGCCGACCTGCGAGACTTTCGCAGCGTACGCCTCGTCGGCCGCCGCCAGCACGCGCGACAGGATGTCCGTGTCGGTGATTCTCTCTTCGGTCTCGAGCCACCGCTTGATCGGAAGGTTGATCTGCCAGTCGTCGGCGAGCGTCTTCGCGAGCCCCTCGACATCCCACTGCTCCTCGACCGATTCGGCAGGTACGTACGCGCGGAACAGGTCCGTGAAGAAGCCGTGCCGCAGGTTCGTCACCATCTCGGGAACGTTGTTCGCCTCGAGGATCTCGTTGCGCAGCCGGTAGATCTCGCGCCGCTGGTCGTTGGCGACGTCGTCGTACTCGAGAAGCTGTTTGCGGATGTCGAAGTTGCGCGCCTCGACCTTGCGCTGCGCCGTTTCGATCGAGCGCGACACCATGCCCGCCTCGATCGCCTCGCCCTCCGGCAGCTTCAGCCGGTCCATGATCGCCTTCATGCGTTCGCCGGCGAAAATGCGCAGCAGCGGGTCCTCCATCGACAGATAGAAGCGCGACGCACCTGGGTCGCCCTGCCGGCCGGCGCGGCCGCGCAACTGGTTGTCGATGCGGCGCGACTCGTGTCGCTCGGAACCGATGATCTTCAGCCCGCCGGCGGCAACGACCTGATCGTGCAACGACTGCCACTCGCTGCGCAGTTTGGCGATCCTGGCTTCCTTCTCCTGATCGGAAAGGCTCGGGTCGGCGCGGACGAGGTCGATCTGTTTCTCGACGTTGCCGCCGAGCACGATGTCGGTGCCGCGGCCGGCCATGTTGGTCGCGATCGTGATCATCTTCGGCCGTCCGGCCTGCGCGACGATCTCGGCCTCTTTCGCATGCTGCTTGGCGTTGAGGACCTGATGCGGCAGGCCCTCCTGCTTCAGAAGATTCGACAGGATTTCCGAATTCTCGATCGACGTCGTACCGACCAGAACCGGCTGGCCGCGCGCGTAGCAGTCCTTGATGTCCGCGAGGATCGCGGCGTACTTCTCGCGGACCGTGCGGTAGATCTTGTCCTGCTCGTCGATGCGGATCATCGGCTTGTGGGTCGGGATGACCACCACCTCGAGCCGGTAAATCTCCTGGAACTCGTACGCCTCGGTGTCCGCGGTGCCGGTCATGCCCGCGAGCTTCTCGTACATCCGGAAGTAGTTCTGGAAAGTGATCGACGCCAGCGTCTGGTTTTCCTGCTGGATCGGCACGCCTTCCTTCGCCTCGACCGCCTGGTGCAGCCCTTCGGACCAGCGCCGCCCCGGCATCAGGCGCCCCGTAAACTCGTCGACGATGATCACTTCGCCGTTCTGCACGACGTAGTGCTGGTCGCGATGGAACAGGTGATGCGCGCGCAGCGCCGCGTTCAGGTGGTGCATCAGGACGATGTTCTGCGGCGCGTACAGACTCTCGCCTTCGGCGAGCAGTCCCATCTTCGTCAGGATCTGCTCGACCTTCTCGTGGCCCTGCTCCGAGATGTGGATCTGATGCTGCTTCTCGTCGACCCAGAAGTCGCCTTCGCCCTTTTCGTCCTTCTGTCGCGTCAGCAGCTTCGGCACTTCGTTCATGCGCCGGTACAGCTCGGTGTGGTCCTCGGCCGGACCCGAGATGATCAGCGGCGTGCGCGCCTCGTCGATCAGGATCGAGTCGACCTCGTCGACGATCGCGT
>CAZIJU010000116.1:0-11307 GCA_964539745.1 uncultured Burkholderiaceae bacterium
CCTGCTGCAGAACAGCCGTGCAAGCATCGACGAGGTGGCGGCAGCGGTAGGGTACGAGGATGCCACCGCGCTGCGCCGCTTGATGCGCAAGCTGGTTGGCACGACACCCGGACGGGTACGCGCAGCGAAGGCCGTCGCGGCACCAGCCCGTGGTCGCGCGAAGTCGCAGGCGGCCCGAGTATGAGTGCCACTTGGTCCTCGTGACGCGGGCTCCCACTGCATCCGCGCGGCCCTTGGTCGCCGACATCCGGTGTGATGGTGGAGACGCGCATGCCTTCCTGGGCCAGATGGTCTATGCACCAAGGAGGCTGGCGCAGGCAGATCCCCCTCGACGCTCGACGAGCATGCTTGAGTGAGCCGTGTTCCTACGGATCCAGCGCTCGATGAAGATGAGGGTTGTCTTTTCGGTGGCAGTCCACCACCACCCTTGCACGCCCAACCGCCCTCGGTTGGGCGTTTTCGTTTCCGGCTTTCCCGACGCCACGCGGGGCTGCGGACCGTTCTGCGTGCGCCACGCCGTGGCGACCCGGCGCCCGGAAGTCGCCGCGCTCGGCGCTCTTTCGCTGTCTGTTCTCTCGAAACCGGCGCCGACTTCTCAGCCGCAGCACACGCGGGCGGCCTTTCGTGGCCGTAACTTACACGTGCGTCACTGCCATCGGTTTCTCATCGCGCTTGCAGCCGCCGTCCACGATGCAACTGCGTCGGGCCGTTCGCGACATGCACCCCGGAAGCCGTGAGGATTTCGTCGCGAGCGGTCTGCTGCCCCGGATCGAGTCCTGGGGCACGCAGCCGCGGGGCCGAGACATATCAGGTGGACAGGCGAGGCCCGAAAAGGCGCCTGCCTTTCGGCGCAGGCGAGCGGCCGCAGCCAATACCGCGAAAAGATGCCAGCGGCCGCGCAGTAAAAAGACTCACAGCTTCCGAGGTCAGTCGCGATTCACCACGTCAGCCACGCGCTCGCGCCACTGGGACCATGACGGCGCCGTGCCGGCGGCCGCCGCCGCAGCACCGCTGATCGACAGCGCTTGCTCGCGCAGGTCGTGCTCCAGATGCGGGTCGGCGAGCACCGCCTCCGCCAGCGCCCGTGCGGTGTCGGTCCGGCCGCGATCCCGGGCCAGCAGGGCCGCGGCGAGCAGCGCATAGCGCACGATGGCCGGCGCCGCCGACGGGTCGCGCTCGACCTCGGCCACGATGCGCTGCACTTCGACGCGCGCGGCGTCGAGTTCGGCAGCGTCGATCAGCGCCTGGCTCAGGTGGAACCTCGCTTCGACCGGCAGCACGCCATGCGCCACTGCGTCGGCGGCGGCGCGCAACTGTGCGATGCCTTCCTGCCGTGCGCCCTGGCGCAGCAGGATCTGTCCGAGCGTGTCGCCGGCAGCCGACTGACCGGCGGCGTAGCCGATTTCACTGAACACGGCGAGCGCGCGCCGCGCCGCAGCTTCGGCCGTGGGCAGCTCGCCAGCCCACAGCCCGGCCACCGCCAGCGTATTGGACAGCCGCGCGATGTCGTGCAGGCGGCCGATGCGCTCGAATACCGCCAGCGCGCTGCGCAACAAGGGCGTGGCCTCGGCGGCCTGCCCGCGCTTGAGCAGCACCGTGGCCAGCGACGACTCCACCGTCGCCACGGCCACCGGCGAGCCTATCGCGCGCGCAATATCGAGCGCCTGGCGCGCCAGCGCTTCGGCACGGGTGAGTTCACCGGCCGCGTCGTTGACGATCGCGTGCGCATACAGCAGCCGCATCTGCACCTCGGGCGCCATCTGCGCCGCGCGCGCCGACAGTGCTTCGATCGCCCGCATCGCCTCGGCGTGGTGGCCGAGTTCATAGTCCACCGCCAGCGCCAGCACGCGCGCCCGGTCGAGGGGCAGTCCGACACCGTGTTCTTCACCCAGCCGGATCGCCTCGGCGAACTGCGCGCGCGCGGCCTCGATCTCGCCGAGCAGGGTGCTGGCGCGCGCCCATTGGGTCCGGCACGACACGGCCGCGGCCGGCGACAAGCCGGGCAGCTCGAGCCAGCGCCGCACCAGCGCCTGTACGTCGCGGAAGCGGCCGCGCGACAGCAGCAGGCGCAGCAACGGTTCGGCCACTGCGTCCTGGCGCGCGCGCGGGCCGTGCTCGGCCCAGTGCGCGGCGGCCTGCATCAGCTCGGCGCGCTCGGCGCTCAGCAAGTCCTCGGCCTCGAGTTCGTGCGGGCCGTCGAGCCGGCCGTGACAGCGCAGCAGCAGGTCGGCGAAGTACCCGGCGTGCAGCGAACGCAGCGCTTCGCTCTCGCCGCGCTGGCGTAGTCGTGCGGCGGCATGGCGGCGCACCAGCGGATGCAGCGACAGCCGCCCGTCGGGGCGGCGCTGCAGAAGCGCCTTGTCCACCAGCCCGGACAGCAGGCGCAGCGGAGCGTCGGCCACCGCACGCGCGGCTTCCGGGCCGAAGCCGTCGGCGAACACCGACAGCGCGGCCAGCACGCGCTGCTGTTCACCGTCGAGCAGGCTCCACGAATGGGCTATCACAGCGTCCAGGCTGCGGTGGCTGGCCTGGCGCTCGCGCAGCGGGTGCGCGAGGTCGGCGTCGATGGCCTCGACGGCGCGCACCAGTTCGCCGCACGGCACGGTACGCACCCACGCCGCCACCAGCTCGATGGCCAGCGGCAGGCCGTCCACAAGCCGGCACAGGCGCAGCGCGTGCGGCCATTCGGCCGCCGGCGAGAAGCCGAGATAGGCCTGGCGTGCGCGCTGGAAGAACAGCTCGAGCGCGCCGGTGGCCGCAGCGGCGCCGCCCGGCGGCGGCGTGTCGGATGGCGGCAGCGGAAGTCCCGGCACCTGGAACACCCACTCCTCGGCCAGGCCAAGCACCTGGCGTGAGGTGGTCATCAGCTTGAGCGCGGGCGCCTGGCGCAGCCATTGCAGCAGCAGTTCGGCCAGCGCATCGGCCTGCGGCGCGTCGGCAAGCAACTGCTCCAGGTTGTCGAGCACGATCAGGCGCTGCTGGCGTGCCAGTGCCGTGCCCACGGCCTGCGCCGCACCGGCACGCGCGGCCGCGGCTTCGATGCCGAGCGCCTGCGCCACCGCCTCGGCCACCGCGGCCGCGCTCGATACCGGCTCCAGCGCGACCCAGCTCACGCCCTGCGCGAAGCGTGGGCTCGCCTGCTGCGCAGCCATGTGCGCCAGCCGCGTCTTGCCGACGCCGCCCAGACCGTGCAGCGCAAGCAGCCGGCAGTGCGGATCGGCCAGCAGCGCGTCGATCTGTGCCAGCTCCTCGATGCGGCCGACGAACGAGGTGGCGGGTACCAGCGCACGCTGCAAGTCGCCGGGCGCCAGCGCGGGCGGCGCTGGCTCGCGCAGCGAGCCGCTGGCCAGCAGCGCGTCGTAGAGCTCGCGCGTCGCGCCCTGCGGGGCGCGGCCGTACGCGACCGCGAGCGCGCGCCGGCACAGCTCGTACTGCTCGAGCGCAGCACCCGTTTGCCCGGCATCGACGTGCAGCTGCATCAGCCAGCGGTGCGCGGCCTCGGCCGCGGGGTCGATCTGAAGCCAGCGCCGCGCCGCGGCCATCGCCTGTGCGCGCTCGACCGCGGCCTTCGCGGCGTCGAGCAGCGCGCGCTGTCGCCGCGCCGCGATCAGGCGATCGAAGGTGGTCTGCAGCAGCTGGCGCATCCGCGTGCGCCCGGCATGCAGCCAGTCGTCGAAGGCCGGCGTCGCGTCGGCATCGAAGCCTGCAAGCAGTTCGCCATCGACCAGCGACACCGCCTCCTCGAGCACGTTCGGGTCGGCGGTATCGGACGACTGCACGAGGCTCTCAAAGCGCTGCACGTCGGTCATGAGCGCAGGCTGCGGCCGCAGTGAGATGGTGTCGCGCCGGATGTCGAGCAGCGCGTGCAGCGGCGCCGGCAGGCGCTGCAGCGCGGTGCGCAGGCTGGTGCGTGCGGCGTCCATGTCGCGCGGGTCCCAGAGCAGCGCGGCCAGCGCCGCGCGCGTGTGGCGCACCGGCTCGAGCGCGAGATAGGCGAACAAGGCCAGCGCCTTGCGCGAGCTGCAGACGACCTCCCGGCCGTCCTGGCTGATCCGGATCTGACCCAGCAGCCGTACCGACACTACCTCGCCCATGGCAGCCAAGTTTACGAGCGGGTCGCGATCCGGCCGGCATCGCGACCGGCTGTCGCGCTGCTGTCGCGATCCTGTCGCGCTGCGCTGCCTAGCATGGATGTCGTGGTCGCACTGCAACAAAAGGAAGGCGCACATGAACTTTCGAACACTGCTTCGCGGGATATCTGCCTTGGCGCTTGCCGCACTGTTGTCCGGCTGCGGCGGCGGTGGCAGCGGTGACGACGTCGGACCGCCGCCGCCGCTGCAGACCGCCGCCTTGGCCGTCACCGTCATCGACACCCAGGGTCGGTTCGTCGATGGCGCCACGCTGAGCGTGGCCAGCACGGGTGCGAGCGCGACCACGGCCACCAACGAGCGCGCGACGGTGAACGTACCGGTCGACAGCGAGCAGCTGCTGCGCGTGACGAAGGCGGGGTTTGCCGAGCAGGTTCAGCTCGTGACGGTGGGCAGCGGCGGCGCGGCGCTGACCGCGATGCTGGTGGCGCGCGAACCGGCGGTGACGATCGCCGCGATAGAGAACGGCGGCAGTGCCAGCGGCAAGCACGGCATCAAGGTGGAGTTTCCGCCCGGCGCGCTCGTCAACGCGCAGGGCCAGCCGGTCAGCGGCACGATCGAGATGCTGATGACGCCGCTGGACACTTCGACGAGCGACGTCGCGGCCTTCCCCGGCGCCTTCGAGGGCACCGCCAGCGGCGTGCCGCGCAGCCCGATCCTGACCTTCGGCACCGCGGAGCTGGTGCCGCAGCAGAACGGGCAGAAGTTGCAATTGGCCAGCGGCAAGACGGCCGTGGTCGAGCTGCCGCTGTATGCGACCGCGCTGCAGGACGGCACGCCGATCCGCATCGGCGACAGCATCGCGCTGTGGTCGCTCGACACCACGAGCGGCCTGTGGCGGCAGGAGCTGCAGGGCACGGTGATCGAGCAGCCCGCATCGCCGACCGGCCGCGCGGTGCGCGCGACGATCGGCCACTTCTCGTGGTGGAACCTGGATGCCTTCGCGCAGCGCGCCACGGTCAACCTGACCGTTGCCGCGCCGTCGGGCGTGACGGTGCCGCCGGGCACGATCGCGACCATCGCGGCGCAGGTCGTCGCCGGCAACGGCCCGACCGGCCGCGCCACCACCAGCGTCGAGGTCGGCAGCACCCGTTCGCTGAACGTCGCGGCCCCGGGCTCGGTGCGCTTCGAGGTGCGCTTCGACACGCCGACCCACGTCTGCAGCGGCAGCGCGACCGCCGGCGTGAGCAATGGCCAGACCGTGAACCTCACGGTCACCCCCAGCTGCAGCGCGCTCGCCGTGCCCACGATCGTGCAGCCCGCCACGCAGGCGCTGTCCAACGGCCGCGACCCGCTGCGCGTGCAGGTGATCGTCGATGGGCCGGTGCCCGACCGCGTCGAGCTGCTGGTCGATGGCCAGCAGGTGGCGCAGTTCGGGCCTCAGTTCTTCTACGTCCACCTGCTCGACACCACGGCCCTGACCGAAGGCAGCCACCAGCTCGTCGCGCGTGCGACGCAGGGCAGCAACGGCCGCAACAGCGCGCCAGAGACGCTGATCGTGGACCGAACCCCGCCGCAGGTGCAGTCGGTGACGCCGGCGCCGGGCACGGACGTGACCCGCGCGACCACCTTCACCGTGACCTTCGACGAGCCGGTGAGCCCGCTGCCGTTCGCGCTGGCCGACGCAGTCAAGCTCACCGTGACGCCGCCGGGCCAGAGCACCCCCACGCCGCTGGCGGCCAACATGGCGCTCGACGCCTCGGGCACCACGCTGACGGTGACCCCGAACGCGGACATCACGACCGGCATCGTCGGACTGTCCTGGGGCGGCCTGCGCGACGCTGCGGGCAACGCGGTCACCGGCACCGTTGCGGCCACGTGGCCCGTGGCGCGGGCCCATGTCGCGGCGCCCGACCTGCCGAGCAACCTGGCCGACGGCTTCTTCGCGACCGGCGTCGTCAGCGCGGTCATCCGCGCCGACGGCACGCTGCTTGCGTTGCACAAGCCGCTGCCGGCCAACGACGTACGGCTCGCGCGCTACGACGCGCCGAGCAACACCTGGGTCGCGCTCGGGCCGCCGGCCAACGACCGCGCGGTCCCGATCGGGCTGGCGCTGGCGGTGATGGCACTCGATGCGAACGACGTGCCGGTGGCCGCCTTCGCGCAATCGCGCGCCAGCGACCCGACGCTCGCCGAGCTGGTGATGAAGCGCTTGGTCAACGGGGCCTGGGAAGCGCTGGCGCCGCCGCTGCCGCTGGCCGGCACGCGTCTGTCCGATGCCTCGTCGGGCGAGCTGGTGTTCGATGCGCAGGGCCGGCCGGTGGTGGCATTCGCCGACCTCGACCTGAGGCGGCTGCAGGTGCTGCGGCTGGAAAACGGCGCGCTCGTGTCGATCACTGGCGGGCGCTTCAGTCAGGGCGCGCACGCCATCACGCTGCGCACGGCGGCCGACGGCGCACTGTGGCTGTCGTACCTGCAGGGATTTTTCGGCTCCAACGCACAGGAGCTGCGCGTGGCGCGCTTCGACGGCGCGTGGAGCGACTTGCCCATAGTGGACGCGACCCCCAACGCCACGCAGTCGATCTCCACGCCGCGGCTGGCGCTGTTCGGCAACGAGCCGTGGATCGCCTACGACCGCTTCGACGGCTTCAGCACGAACACGCGCGTGCTGCGCTTCGACGGTAGCGCGTGGACGCCAGTGGCGCTCCCCGCGCAGCCCGATCAAGGTAACGGAGCACTCGACCTCGCGGTGATCGGCGGCCAGCCGGTGCTCGCCAGCTTCCGGCAGGACGGCACGACCCTCGTCATCCGTCACGACGGCATCGGGTGGGTCGATCCGTTCAGCTTCAGGCTCGGCAGCCCGTTCGGCCAGCCGACCTATCGCCTGGTCTCGCGCGGCGACACGACCTTGCTCGTCAGCAGCGAACGCGGCAGCAACTTGGCGCGGTTCCAGCGTCTGACGGTGCGCTGAGCGCGGCGGCATCGACCATCGGCTGAGCGGAGTGGGTTTGCGCGGCGGCAGACGTCGAAGTTCGGCCGCCGCGTCCTGCCGCAGTGACCGGCCGCGCCGCGCGGTACGGCGCGAGGTGGCTCGCCGCCGCGTCCCAGCCGAAGCGCTGCGCCATCGCGCGGCTGCGGAGCGCGCGCCCGTCGCGCGGCCGCTGCCAGAGCGTGAAGGCGCGGCGCAGCGCGCGCGCCGCAGGTCGTCGACGTCGAAGCGTTCGAACACGAAGCCGGTGGCGCGCTGCTGGGCCAGGTCCTCGAGCGTGCAGTCGACCGCCGTCTCAGTCAGGCCGCCGGTGCGGCGCACCAGCGGCAGGCTGCCGTAGCGCAGCGCGTACATCTGCGTCAGGCCGCAGGGCTCGAAGCGCGAGGACACCAGGGTCGCTTCGCCGCCGGCGAAGATGCGGTGCGCGAGCGCCTCGTCGCAGCCCAGGTGCAGGGCCCCCGCGCGGATCGCGCTGGACCGCGCAGCACGCAGCGCGGCTTCGATCCCAAGCTCGCCGCTGCCGGGCACGAGAGCTGGCCGCCGCGCGAGACCAGATCGTCCAGCGCCTGCGCGACCCGCATGATGCCCCCTGCCCGGTGAGCCGACGCACGATACCGAACAGCGGCGCTTCGGCTGACGTGCCGGCCGGTCGACGGCAGCCTGCCGGCCGAGCGGATCGACCTCCGCGACAACCCGATCCATCGGCGCAGATTTCGGCCACTGCCTGAAGTGTGTGTCCCACCGTCGTTCAATCACGCGGCGCGCCGGCCTTGCCGAAAACACGCGCCAGCCACGCATCGACCACGCGTGTCGCGGGATACTCCGGGTCGCCGAGCCGGCGGTTGATCTCGAGATGCCCGCGCAGCCCCGCCCCGTGGAAACGGCCGTACTCGACGCGGCTGCCGCCGCGCTCGAGCGCTGCGCCCAGGGCCTGCGCTTGCCGAATCGCATCCGGCCGCTCCACGTAGAGCAACAGAAACTCCACGACGTTCGGCGCGCCCGCATGCTCGACCGGTGACAATGCGCGCTGGCGAGCGACGTCGGCGCCGAACGCATCGAGATAGGTTTGCTGCATGACCCGGGCGCCTTCGCGCATCTGCGCCACCACGTCGTACGCTGCGCCATCGATGGCCACGATGCCGCTCACCATTGCCACGTCCAATCCTGCCGCACGCAGGTAGGACTCGTCCGTGCCGACCAACGCGACCAGGTGCGCGCCCGCGCTGTGTCCCATCAGCACGACGCGCCCGGGGTCGATGCAGAGCGCGGCAGCGTGCGACACGAGCGTCTTGAGCGCCGCGGCGACGTCGGACGCCTGCTGCTCGACCGTTGCGCCCGGAACGAGGCGGTAGTTGATCGACGCAAAGGCGTAGCCCTGCTGCGGGTAGTGCGCGGCCTTGAAGCGACCGGTGGCGTTGTCCTTGTCGCCACGCTTCCAGCCGCCCCCGTGCACGAACACGACGAGCGGCGCGGCCCCGGCCGCCCGCTGCGCGGGCCAGAAGTCCAGCGTCTGCAACGGGTCGCTGCCATAAGCGATCGTCTGGCTGCCCGGCGCCTTGCGTCCCGGGCTGGTCTCGACGCGGTCCGCCCCGCGGTCGCGCGGCAATTCCGGAACCTGCGCAGGCGCGTCGACCGCGGCGAGCCAGACCGCGAGCAGCAGGGCGGATGCCGGCAGCTTGTGGCCGCGACGGAGCGTGGCCCGCGGCGCACAGGATTCAGACAGCATCTTTCGCCTCCGGCATTCAAACAAAACCGTGCGCGAAAACCACCGTCGACGGCAGCGGCGCACACCGCGCGCCGCGGGCGCGATGCGCGCACGAGCGGGCAAGCTGGTCATCGATGCAGGACATCGCGAGCGTTTCGTCGTGTTGAGCCGCCGTCGTCCACGAACATAGCGCAGATCCGTTGCGGCGGCGCCCGCGTGCAACCTGTCGATACAAAGGTCGCGCGGGTTCGCGCAGATCCGTCGAGCGGTGATCGGCTCCGGGCCGGGGGCACCGGGCGGATCGAGCGCCCCGCGCCGCGGTTCGGGACCGCTTCGCACGTACGCTCGGCGCGTTGTCCGAGGTCAATACGCCTGCGGCGGTTCGAGCTAGGTTGAAGTAGGTGCAATCGGTTCGGACGGCAAGATGGATCTGCGTCGACCTCGCCTCGGTCGCGCTCTGTTCGCCGCGCTTTTCACCGTCGCCGCGGGCGCGTGCGGCGGCGGCGGTGGCGAGCCGCCACCGCCGCCGCCTCCGCCATGGTCGGGCGTGACGATCGAGGAGCCCACGGACGCCGAGACCTACGTCACCGATCAGCCGTCCGTCACGCTGCAAGGGCGCGCCTTCGTGCCCGACGGGTCGAACTGCAATGCAGCCACGGGCACGATCGCGCCTGGCTATTCGGTCGTCGCGCACAACGTGACGACCGGCGTTTCGGTCGGCGCAAGAACGACTTTGCACTGTCTGATGCAGGTCAATCTGATCTGGAGCGCCGGCGTGCCGCTCGCGCTCGGCGACAACCGCATCACCGTGACCGCGACCGCCGCCGACGGTCGCACGGGCAACGACACGATCGTCGTGACGCGCGAGCGCGACGTCACGCCGCCGCGCATCGTTACGGTCGATCCGCCTGCCGGTGCGGCGAACGTGCCGGTGAACTCGCCGCTGACGGTGACCTTCAGCGAACCGGTCGATGGGGCGAGCGTGCTGGCGGGTGCACGGCTGCGCGAGTTGCCAGGCGGCGGCGCAGTGGCGGGATCGTGGCTGGCCAGCTCGGACGTGGTGTCCGTGTTCTACCCGGTCGCGCTGCGCCCCGACACCCAGTACGAACTGCGCGTCGAAGGCGTCCTCGACCGCAGCGGCAACGCGATGCCGGCACCGTTCGTGTCCACATTCCGCACGCAGCCGTAGTGCGGATGTTCCGCAACCGCGACCGCGCTCGTCGGCGAGCCGCCGGCGCTGCGGCGCCCGGCGGCGTCGCCCCACACGCCGCTGCTCGATGCCACTGCGGTGCTGTCCGACGGAGCGCCAGCCGTGTGGCGGCGACATCGACCTCCGTCCAACGCACGTTCTGTGACACGACGCGGTGCGCGGACGCATCGCGTCGTATCCTGTGCACACGTGTTGCCGCGCGCAGGAGGACGCGAGTGCTGAAGACGTACATCTATCCCCGCTACGCATACCGCCGGCCGCCCGAGTTCGGCGCGAACGCGCCCGTGCGGCATCCGGTCGTCGTGGTCGGCGCGGGCCCCGTCGGTCTGAGCGCGGCGATCGATCTGGCGCAGCGCGGCGTGGCTGTCGTGCTGCTCGACGACGACGAGACGGTGTCGATCGGTTCGCGCGGTGTGTGCTACGCCAAGCGCACGCTGGAGATCCTTGACCGGCTCGGTGTCGGCGACCGCTGTGTGGCCAAGGGCGTGTCGTGGAACGTCGGCCGGACCTTCTTCCGCACCGAGGAGGTGTTCCGCTTCGAGCTGCTGCCCGAAGCGGGCCACAAGCGGCCCGGCATGATCAACTTGCAGCAGTACTACCTCGAGCAGTACCTCGCCGAGCGCGCGCAGGCGCTCGGCGCGATCGACCTGCGCTGGCGCAACAAGGTCGTCGGCGTGCAGCCGCGCGAAGACGCCGTCGCGCTGACGGTGGACACGCCCGATGGCACCTACACGCTCGATGCCGACTGGCTGATCGCGGCCGACGGCGCGCGCAGCCCGGTGCGGCGCATGCTCGGGCTGGACGTCGAGGGGCGCGTGTTCACCGACCGCTTTTTGATCGCCGACGTCGTGATGAAGGCGGATTTTCCGGCCGAACGGTGGTTCTGGTTCGACCCGCCGTTCCATCCCAACCAGTCGGTGCTGCTGCACAAGCAGGCCGACAACGTCTGGCGGATCGACTTCCAGCTCGGCTGGGACGCCGACCCGGAGGAGGAGAAGAAGCCCGAGCGCGTGATCCCGCGCATCGAGGCGATGCTCGGCAAGGACCGGCCGTTCGAGCTGGAGTGGGTCAGCGTCTACACCTTCCGCTGCCGGCGGATGCAGAAATTCCGCCACGGCCGGCTGCTGTTCGTCGGCGACGCCGCGCACCAGGTCTCGCCCTTCGGCGCCCGCGGCGCCAACTCCGGAGTGCAGGACACCGACAACCTGGCGTGGAAGCTGGCGCTGGTCCTCGCCGGCCAGGCGCCGCAACGGCTGCTCGACAGCTACTCCGACGAGCGCGTCGTCGCCGCCGACGAGAACATCCTGAACTCGAC
>CAZIJU010000117.1:0-10975 GCA_964539745.1 uncultured Burkholderiaceae bacterium
TGGTGCCGACGGTGAGACTCGAACTCACACGGCTTGCGCCGCCACCCCCTCAAGATGGTGTGTCTACCAATTCCACCACGTCGGCAAATCGCGCGGATTCTACTTGATACGCCGCAGCATGCGCCGCGCTCGCGCTGCCGCTCACTTGGGAATGTCGCCGGCTTTTCCGCTTTCGCCCTTCGTCGCCGGCACCGGAACGTCCTTGGCGGCGTCCTTGCCCGCTTCTTTCTGCATCGTACCCATCACACCGCGCTCGGCCCGCGGCGTGCGCACGGCAGTCGCCGAATACGCGAGTCCCAGTGTCGCGACGAAAAACACCGCCGCCAGAATGGCCGTGCTGCGCGACAGGAAGTTCGCGGAGCCCGACGCGCCGAACAGACTGCCGGACGCGCCACTGCCGAAAGCCGCCCCCATGTCGGCGCCTTTGCCGTGCTGGAGCAGCACGAGAATGATGATCGCGATCGCGCACAGCACCTGAATCACGATCAACAGTGTGGTCAACCAGGCCATGTCAATTCCCTCTCGTGTGTCATTGCTTGGCGCGCGGCACCGCTGCGCAGATCGCCAGGAAATCGCGAGCGATCAGCGATGCACCCCCGATCAGCCCGCCGTCGATATCAGGCTGCGCGAACAGCGCGGCAGCGTTGTCGGGCTTGACGCTGCCGCCGTAGAGCACGCGAATGGCGCTCGCCGCGCGCCGGTCGACCGCGGCCAGCCGAGCGCGGATCGCGGCATGGACTTCCTGCGCCTGCGCGGGCGTGGCCGTGCGTCCAGTACCGATCGCCCAAACGGGCTCGTACGCGATCGCGCCGCGCTCGAGCGCGGCCGCGCCGACGGCGGACAACACGGTGTCGAGCTGCGCCCGCACGACTTCGTGAGTCCGCCCCGCTTCGCGTTCTGCGAGCGTCTCGCCGATGCATACGATCGGCCGCAGGCCGGCGTCGAGCGCACGTGCAACCTTCGCTGCCACGCGTTCGTTGGTTTCACCGTGCAGCGCGCGGCGCTCCGAATGACCGACGACGACCCAACGGCAGCCGACATCGACCAGCATCTCGCCGGCCACGTCGCCCGTGAACGCTCCGGCGCGGTGTTCGCTCAGATCCTGCGCGCCGACTTCGGCCGCGGTGCCCTGGAGTCCAACCCAGAGCTGCGCCAGATACGGATACGGCGCACACACGACGGCGTCGCAGCCAAGCTGCTTCGCGCCGTCCCGGAACTCGGCCAGCCATTGCTCATTGGCTGCGATCGAGCCGTTCATCTTCCAATTCGCGGCAACCAGCGGGCGGCGGACGGGCATGGTGTCGACGTACGAAAAAGGGATCGGATTCTACGGATCGCGCGGCGCCGGTCAGACGTAGGGACGGGCAACGGCCTCGTCGGTGACGGCCAGCACGATCTTGCCGATGTGTGCACTCGATTCCATCAGCGCGTGCGCGGCACCGGCTTCGCCCAGCTCGAACGTCCTGAACAGCATCGGCTTGATGCGGCCCGCTTCGATCAGCGGCCACACGACCGCGCGCAACCGGCGCGCGATTGCCGCCTTGAATTCGACCGGGCGAGGGCGCAACGTCGACGCGGTGATCGTGAGCCTGCGTCGCAGCACGGTCGAGAGGTCGACCTCGGCTTTCGCGCCGCCGAGCAGCGCGATCAGCGCGAGCCGCCCGTCCTCGGCGAGGCAGGCGATTTCGCGCGCGACATAGCCGCCGCCCACCATGTCGAGGATCACGTCAACCCCGCGACCCTGCGTGGCCTCCTTGACCACGGCGCCGAAGTCCTCGTCGCGGTAATTGATCGCGCGCGCAGCGCCGAGCGCCTCGCTCGCGCGGCACTTCTCTGGCGTGCCCGCAGTCGCGTAGACTGTGTGCCCGAGCGCGACGGCAAGCTGGATCGCCGCAACGCCAATGCCGCTCGTGCCGCCCTGCACGAGCAGTGTCTCGCCCGGCGCAAGCTGCGCGCGATCGAACACGTTGCTCCAGATCGTAAAGAACGTCTCTGGAAGCCCGGCTGCCTCCGCGAAGCTCAACCCGCGCGGCACCGGCAGCAGTTGCCCGACCGGCACCGCACAATACTCGGCGTAGCCGCCGCCGGTGACGAGTCCGCACACGGCATCGCCGATCGCAAAGCCGCTGCCTGCGAGGTCGCCGTCTTCGATCACGCCGGCGACTTCCAGCCCCGGCAGATCCGACGCGCCCGGCGGCGGCGCATAGCCTCCCTTGCGCTGGAGTACGTCGGGTCGGTTGACGCCGGCGGCGTGCACGCGCACGAGCGCCTCGCCGGCGCGCGGTTGCGGGCGCGGCCGCTCGACGAGCCGGAGTACTTCGGGCCCGCCGGGTTGGGTGATTTCGACGGCACGCATGGTCAGATTCGCCGCCGCGCGCGGCGCCGCGCGGTGGCCTACCGCTACTGTGGCTGTGGCTGTGGCTGCTGTTGCTGCGGCTGCTGCTGCGGTGTCTGCTGCCCACCGAGCTCGGCAGCGGCCGCTTTCATCGAAAGCCGCAGCCGGCCCTTCTCGTCGGCCTCGAGCACCTTGACCTTGATGACCTGGCCTTCCTTCAGGTAGTCGGAGACCTGGTTGACGCGCTCGCTGGCGATCTGCGAAATGTGCAGCAGCCCGTCGCGGCCCGGCAGGATCTGCACGATCGCGCCGAAGTCCAGCAGCCGAAGCACGGTGCCGTCGTAGATCTTGCCGACCTCGACCTCGGCGGTCAGTTCGCGGATGCGACGCTCGGCCTCGCGGCCCTTTTCCAGATCGACGCTGGCGATGATCACGGTGCCGTCGTCCTCGATGTCGATCTGCGTGCCGGTTTCCTCGGTCAGCGCGCGGATCACCGCACCGCCCTTGCCGATCACGTCGCGGATCTTCTCGGGATTGATCTTCATCTTGATCAGCCTGGGGGCGAAAGCCGACAGCTCGCCGCGCGGCGCGTCCATCGCTTCCTGCATCTTCTGCAGGATGTGCATCCGGCCTTCCTTGGCCTGTGCCAGCGCGACCTGCATGATCTCCTTGTTGATGCCCTCGATCTTGATGTCCATCTGCAGCGCGGTCACGCCGTTGGCCGTGCCCGCGACCTTGAAGTCCATGTCGCCGAGATGGTCCTCGTCACCGAGGATGTCGGTCAGCACCGCGAACTTGTTGCCTTCCTTGATCAGCCCCATGGCCACACCGGCGACGTGCGCCTTCAGCGGCACGCCCGCGTCCATCAGTGCCAGGCAGCCGCCGCAGACCGAAGCCATCGACGAGGAGCCGTTGCTCTCG
The DNA here is from genome assembly GCA_964539745.1 of uncultured Burkholderiaceae bacterium. Lineage (GTDB taxonomy): Bacteria > Pseudomonadota > Gammaproteobacteria > Burkholderiales > Burkholderiaceae_F > DSNY01. Next base: position 3,257 of record CAZIJU010000117.1, read on the forward strand.
GTGATCTCGGAGACGACGCGGATCGAATACTGGAACTCGTCGGCGGACGGAAGCACCGCGGCGAGCGCGCGCTTGGCGAGGCGTCCGTGCCCGATCTCGCGCCGCTTCGGGGCCCCCACGCGTCCGGTTTCGCCCGTCGCGAACGGCGGCATGTTGTAGTGGAGCATGAAGCGCTCGCGGTACTCGCCCATCAGCGCATCGATGATCTGCTCGTCCTGTTTCGTGCCGAGTGTGGCGGTGACCAGCGCCTGCGTTTCGCCACGCGTGAACAGCGCCGAGCCATGCGTGCGCGGCAGCACGCCGATGCGGATCGCGATCGGCCGCACCGTGCGCGTGTCGCGCCCGTCGATCCGCGGCTCGCCTTCGAGGATCTGGCTGCGGACGATCTTCGCCTCGAGGTCGAACAGGATGCCGCTCACCTCGTTCGCATCCGGCGCCGGCTGGCCGGCCGCGGCCGCTTCTTCGGCAAGGCGGCTTTCGACCAGCGCGTAGATCTCGCGCAGCTTTTCCGTGCGCGCCTGCTTGCTGCGGATCTGGTAGGCAGCCCGCAGCTCGGCACCGGCGATATTGACGACCTTCGCGATCAAAGCCTCGTTTTTCTGCGGTGGCTTCCAGTCCCACGCTGGCTTGCCGGCGTCGCGCACGAGATCGTGGATCGCATTGATCGCCGCCTGCATCTGCTCGTGGCCGTAGACCACGGCGCCCAGCATCACCTCCTCCGCAAGCTGGCCGGCTTCGGACTCGACCATCAGCACGGCGCGTTCGGTCCCGGCGACGACGAGGTCGAGCCTGGAGCTCTTGAGCTGGGTGGCCGTCGGGTTCAGCACGTACTGGCCGTCGACGTAGCCGACGCGCGCCGCGCCGATCGGGCCCTTGAACGGAATGCCCGACACCGACAGCGCGGCCGACGTCGCGATCATCGCGGGAATGTCGGGGTCGATCTCGGGGTCGACCGACAGCACGTGCACGACAACCTGCACCTCGTTGTAGAAGCCTTCGGGAAACAGCGGGCGGATCGGCCGGTCGATCAGCCGGCTCGTCAGCGTCTCCTTCTCGGACGGCCGCCCCTCGCGCTTGAAAAAACCGCCGGGGATACGGCCCGCGGCGTAAGTCTTCTCCACGTAGTCGACGGTCAGCGGAAAAAAGTCCTGGCCGGCCTTGGCTTCCTTGCGCGCGACGACCGTCGCCAACACCACGGTGTCGTCCATCGACACGAGCACCGCGCCGGACGCCTGCCGCGCGATCTCCCCTGTTTCCAGCCTGACGGTGTTCGCACCGTACTGGAAGGTCTTCGTCACTTTTTCGAACACTTGCGTTTCCTTTCGCGTTGAAAACGCAGCCGCTGGGACATCAGCGTCCGGCTGGACGGCCGGACCCTCGGGCACGCCGCGGTATCGACGACTGGGTCCGGCATCGGCCGGGCCGTACGTCCATAGCGCGGCGCGCAGTGAAGCCGCCATGCAAAAAAGCCCGCGGAGCGTCGTGTCTCGCAGGCTTTCTCGCGTAATCGGTCAGCACGACTACTTGCGTAGACCGAGGCTGTCGATCAGCCCCTTGTACGCCTCAGGGTTCTTGCCCTTCAGATAGTCGAGCAGCTTGCGGCGCCGGCTGACCATCTTCAGCAGCCCGCGCCTGGAGTGGTGATCCTTGACGTGGGTCTTGAAGTGCTCGGTCAGTTCGTTGATGCGGGCGGTCAGAAGCGCGACCTGCACTTCCGGCGAACCCGTATCCGACTTGCTGCGCTGGAATTTGGCGACGATGTCGCCCTTTTTGATGTCTGCGACTGCCATGGTTTCCCTTTCGGTGTATCTGTGGACACGCGGACACGGAAGGAAGGCCGTGCCGTGAAGGCGCGCAGTATACCGGAGCGCGCAGGCCGCCGTTCAGCGCTGCGGGCGCACCATCGCGCAGCCGTGCGGCGGGGCCGTGCGCGATGCATCCACGAAGCGCTCGGTGCGAAAGCCGAAGCCGCTGCCCTCGACGTCGCGCGCCACGCCGGCAGCGCCCGCGCGCTCCATCACGCTGACGTACAGCGGCCCGAGCAACTGATGGTCCTCCGCGCGCATCACGACCTCGCCGAGCGGATTGCCTTGGGCGGGTCCGAAGCGCATCCCCTCCAACGCGCGCGCGATCGCCAGCGCATCGACGCGGCCGGCGCGCTCGATCGCGCGCACCAGCATCTCGATCATCACCACCATACGCGCCTGGAAATAGTCGTCGCGCGGATCCGGGTACATGCGGCGAAAGTCGGCATAAAGCGCGTCCATCGCGTCGACTCCCGCGTTGTAATGCCATTCGGCGACCGCGCGAACGCGGCCGACACCGGCGTCGCCGATCGCAGCGGGCGCGCCGAGCCCGTTGCCGTAGAACGTATAGAAGGCGGCGTCGAGCCCTGCGTCACGCGCGGCACGCACCAGCAACGTCAGGTCGTTGCCCCAGTTGCCGGTGATCACCGTGTCGGCGCCGCTCGCCTTGATCTTCGCAACATACGGCGCGAAGTCGCGCACGCGGCCGATCGGATGCAGCTCGTCGCCGACGATCTGCGCGTCTGGCCGCCGTGACGCGAGCAGCTCGCGCGCGCTGCGCGCGACCTCGCGGCCGAAGCTGTAGTCCTGGTTCAACAGATAGACGCGCCGCACCTTGCGGTCGGCGGCGAGCACGTCCACCAGCGCCGCCATTCGCATGCCAGCGTGCGCGTCGAAGCGGAAGTGCCAGAAGCTGCAGCGCTCGTTGGTCAGCGCCGGGTCGACGGCCGAGTAGTTCAGAAACAGAAGCCGCGCAGCCGGCTCGCGTTCTGCGGCGCGTTCGTTGTGCCGATTGATCGCTTCGATCAACGCGCCCGCGACGGCGGAGCTGTTGCCCTGGACGACGACGATCGCGCCTTCGTCGGCGGCCCGCCGCAGCATCACGAGCGCTTCTTCGGCCTGTCCTTTCGAGTCGTACACCTCGAGCCGCAGCGGGCGCGCGCCGCCAGGCAACGCGACGCCGCCGCGCGCGTTGACCCGCGCGATGGCGAATCGAAGGTTGCGGGCGACCGCTTCGCCGGCGTTGGCGAACGGCCCGGACATCGCCTCGATCATGCCGAGCCGGACCGGCTCGGCTGCGTGGACCACAACCGCGACAAAAAGCGCGGCGACGAACACGAACGTACGCATCTGCCCCGAACGACTGACTGCCGACAATCAAGGCTGCGCATTCTATTGATGCCACGGACGAGCATCGCACCGGCGCATACCCTCACCCCACGCGCCAGCGGCAGCGCGTCCGACGACGTTTGCGACTGCGCCGCCGCGCGCCGCACATCCTACGGCGCGAGCGACGTCTGCGGGTTGAGCCGCTCGGTCGTCGTGTATAGCTTGTTCAGCGCGTTCAGATACGCCTTGACCGACGCGGCGATGATGTCCGGGTCGGCGCCAACGCCGTTGACGATGCGTCCGGCGCGCGCCAGCCGCACGGTGACCTCGCCCTGCGATTCGGTGCCGGTCGTGATCGCGTTGACCGAATACAGCAGCAGTTCGGAACCGCTTTTGACCTGGCTTTCGATCGCTTTCAGCGACGCATCGACTGGCCCGTTGCCGTCGGCCTCCGACACGACCTCCCTGCCCCCGATGGCGAGCACGACGCGCGCATGCGGACGCTCGCCCGTCTCGGACCGCTGCGCCAGCGATATCAGCCTGAAGTGTTCGTCGTGCGGCGTGACGGATTCGTCGGAGAACAGCGCCTGGATGTCCTCGTCGAAGATCTCGGCCTTGCGGTCGGCCAGTTCTTTGAACTTCGCGAACGCGGCGTTCAGTTCCCCTTCGCTTTCGACCGGGATGCCGAGCTCCTGCACGCGCTGCTTGAATGCGTTGCGGCCCGAGAGTTTGCCCAGGACGATCTTGTTCGCCGACCAGCCGACGTCTTCGGCGCGCATGATCTCGTAGGTGTCGCGCGCCTTCAGCACGCCGTCCTGGTGGATGCCGGAGGCGTGCGCGAACGCGTTGGCGCCGACCACCGCCTTGTTCGGCTGCACCGGGAAACCCGTGATCGCCGACACGAGCTTCGACGCCGGGACGATCTGCGTCGTGTCGATTCCCACGTCGAGGCCGAAGAAGTCGCGCCTGGTCTTCACCGCCATCACGACTTCCTCGAGCGAACAGTTTCCGGCTCGCTCGCCGAGCCCGTTGATCGTGCATTCGACCTGGCGGGCGCCGCCGAGCTTCACGCCGGCGAGCGAATTGGCCACCGCCATTCCGAGATCGTTGTGGCAGTGGACCGACCAGACCGCCTTGTCCGAGTTCGGGATGCGCCGGCGCAGGTCGGCGATGAATGCGCCGTACAGCTCGGGCACCGCATAGCCGACGGTGTCCGGAATGTTGATCGTCGTCGCACCCTCCGCGATCACCGCTTCGAGCACGCGGCACAGGAAGTCGGGCTCCGAACGGTAGCCGTCTTCGGGCGAGAACTCGACGTTGTCGGTGAACCTGCGCGCGAAACGCACCGCGAGCTTCGCCTGCTCGAAGACCTGGTCCGGCGTCATCCGCAGCTTCTTTTCCATGTGCAGCGGCGATGTCGCGATGAAGGTATGAATGCGCTTGTTGTCGCTGCCGGCGAGCGCCTCGGCCGCGCGCGCGATGTCCTTGTCGTTGGCGCGCGCCAGCGAGCACACGGTCGAGTCCTTGACCGTGTTCGCGATCGCGCGCACGGCGTCGAAGTCGCCGTTGCTCGACGCCGCGAAGCCCGCTTCGATCACGTCGACGCGCAGCCTCTCGAGCTGCTTGGCGATGCGCAGCTTCTCTTCCTTCGTCATCGACGCGCCGGGGCTCTGCTCGCCGTCGCGCAGCGTGGTGTCGAAAATGATCAGGCGGTCTGCCATGGAGGTCTCCGATACGTGCTTCCCGCCGCCAGCCTTCGAGGCGGGCGGAGCGAGGAACCGGGTTGTGGGTAAGGGGGTCAGCTGCGCGCGGGGCGCAGCAGTCGAAGCAGCAGGCCGCGAGCGGCTGCCGGCAGGCGGGACATCGTGAGGCATGCGCGATGCATGGGGGCGACTATAGGCGCAAACCCGTGCCCGAACAACCGGGCGCTCATTCGGTGTCCGCCGGCTGCTCCACCGGCGTGCGCACCGGCTTGGCCGGGTTCGGCCGCCCGTGCCACCACTGCCACGCCCAGTACGCGTAGCCGGACAGCGCGTAGATGCAGAACAGCGAGAACAGCACGATCGGCGGATCGGTCGAGACGAACACGAAGGCCAGCACGACGAGCAGCATTCCCCAGAACGGAACGCTGCGGCCGAGTTGGAAGCTCTTGCCGCTGTAAAAGGGCGCGCTCGACACCATCGTGACGCCCGAGTAAACGGTCAGCCCGAACGCGACCCATGGCAGCCACACGTCCCTGATGTGCAGCTTGTTGTCGACCGCCAGCCACACGAACCCAGCGATCAGCGCCGCCGCGGCCGGACTCGGCAGCCCCTGGAAGTAGCGCTTGTCGACGACGCCGAGGTTGGCGTTGAAACGCGCCAGCCGCAGCGCCGCGCCCGCGCAGTAGACGAACGCCGCGATCCACCCCCAGCGGCCCAGCTCGTGCAGGACCCACTCGTACATCACGAGGGCGGGCGCCACACCGAACGAAGTCATGTCCGACAGCGAGTCGTACTGCTCGCCGAACGCGCTTTGCGTGTTGGTCAGCCGCGCGACGCGGCCGTCCATTCCGTCGAGCACCATTGCGGCGAAGATCGCGATCGCCGCCAGCTCGAAGCGCTGGTTCATCGCCTGAACGATCGCGAAGAAACCGGCAAAAAGTGCCGCCGTCGTAAAAAGGTTCGGCAGCAGATAGATCCCGCGCCTGCGAAACTTCAGCGGCGGCGGCACCTCCGCCAGCGGCGGGCTGGCGGGCAATCCGAAAGGACGCGGTTTGCGGCGGCGGAAACGCATGCGGTTTACAGCTCGGCGAGGATCGTCGTCGTCGCGTACACCTTGTCGCCGACCGCGACGCGCGGCCGGGCGGTGCGCGGCAGGTAGACATCGACGCGCGAGCCGAAGCGGATGAAGCCGTAGCGCTGGCCGCGCACGAGCCGGTCGCCCGGCTTCACGTAGCAGAGGATGCGCCGGGCGATGAGGCCGGCCACCTGCACGACGGTGATGCGCTCGCCCGAGTCGAGCTGCAGCACCATCGCGTTGCGCTCGTTCTCGGTCGAGGCCTTGTCCAGATCGGCATTGATGAACTTGCCTGCCGAGTATTCGACCCGCAGCACGGTCGCATCCGCCGGCGATCGATTGCTGTGCACGTTGAACACGTTCATGAACACGCTCACCAGCAGCGCGTCGCGTGCGGTGTAGGGATCGCGTGCGTCGGTCACCTTGACGATGCGGCCGTCGGCCGGCGACAGCACGGCGTTTGCCTGCGCCGGCACCGCGCGCGGCGGATCGCGGAAGAACTGGATCACGAAGGCCGCGACCAACCACAGCGGCGCCGACCATGCGAGCCCTGCCCACCACCCGACGAGCAGCGCTGCGACGACCGCGCCCGCGACGAATGGCCAGCCTTCGCGTGCGATCAACGGATGGGGATACTCGGCCACTGCGCGGCCCTCGGCAAAACGAAGGCCGTATGGTATCGGATGGTGGCGCCGCTCAGGGCTGCAGGAACCTAACCCTCGCGGTGATGTCGAGCCGCAGCGTCGACTGGCCCGCATCCAGGCTCGGCTCCGCAACGGGCTCGGCGCCCATCGCCATCGCGCGCGCCATCGGCACGATCGGCGGCGCGTCGCCGCGCGCGCCGAAGTTGACCTCCTCGACGCGCACGCGCGCCGGCGGAACACTCATCGCCTGCGCCGCCGCAGCGATGCGCAGGCTCAGGTTGGCGTACGCGCGCTGGATCAGTTCGGCATCGAGCCGGTCGCGCGCCGCGCGCGACAGCCGGAAGCCGATCCCGCCGAGCGCGAGCTGCTGCTGCCCCGTGGCCACCGTCTTCGGCAGTGTGGCCAGATCCGTCGTTCGCAGGCTCACGCCCTGCCGCACCCGCCAGCCGACGATCTTGCGGCCGCCGCCCGCGGCGTAGATCGGATAGCTCGCGTACCCTGCCGTTTCGACCTGCGCCGCGGGATCGGCGCGCTTCAGCGCCGCGACGCCTTCGGCGACACGCTGATTGAGCTGCGACTGCGCGCGCGCCAGATCGGCGTCCTGCACCTCGAGGAAAAACGAAGCGAGCGCCTCGTCGTTCGCCGCCTCGATCTCGGCCGCCGACGAGATCGTGACGAGCGTGCCATCGAAGCGCGCGGCAGCGGCCGGCGTCTGGCCCGCCACCGGTACTGCGGCGGCCAGTCCGCAGCAAAACGCTGCCGCCCATGCGAATCCAACCGGCATCGCGCCCTCCGTAAGGGGTTCAGTCGACTTCAAACGCGGACGGCCGCCCGCGGGGCTGGTTGCGCTGCTTCAGTTCTTGCTCTGGTCGACCAGTCGATTGGCCTTGATCCACGGCATCATCGCGCGCAGCTTCTCGCCGACTTTCTCGATCTCGTGCTCGGCGGTGAGCCGGCGCCGCGCAAGCAGCGTCGGCGCGCCGGCGCGGTTTTCGAGGATGAAGCTCTTCGCGTACTCGCCGGTCTGGATGCGCTTGAGCGCGTTGCGCATCGCTTCCTTGGTCTGCGCGGTGATGATCTCCGGGCCGGTCAGGTATTCGCCGTACTCCGCGTTGTTCGAGATCGAGTAGTTCATGTTGGCGATGCCGCCCTCGTACATCAGG
>CAZIJU010000118.1:0-10618 GCA_964539745.1 uncultured Burkholderiaceae bacterium
TCGCGCCCTCCACAGACGCAATGATACTTCCCAATCAACCGTTACAGTCCACTAGATACGCATCAACAGCAACCCCTTCAAGTACTCGCCTTCGGGGTGCGTCATCAGCAGCGGATGGTCGATGCCGGCGGCGAGCCGGGCGAGCATCTGGCAGTCAGCCCGCGCGTCGATGACCGAGCCGGCGACGATCTTCTGGAACAGGTCGACGTCGATCGCGCCCGAGCACGAAAACGTCAGCAAGTACCCGCCCGGCGCGAGCAGCCGCAGCGCGGACAGGTTGATGTCCTTGTACGCGCGCGCTGCGCGCTCGACGTGATGGTGGCTCGCGGCGAACTTCGGCGGATCGAGCACGATCAGGTCGAAGGTGCGCCCGGCATCGCGCAGCGCCCGCAGTGCATCGAACACGTCGGCCACACGCCACTCGGCCCCGGCCGGATCGAGGCCGTTCAACGCCCAGTTGCGCCCCGCCAGCGCGAGCGCGTCGGCCGACGAGTCGATCGACAGCACCGCGTCCGCACCGCCGCGCGCGGCGGCGATCGAAAAGCCGCCCGAGTAGCAGAAGCAGTTGAGCATCGCCGGGGCGCGGCCGTGCTCGCGCGAGAAACGCGCGGCAAGCTCGCCCGCGAGCCGTCGGTTGTCGCGTTGGTCGATGTAAAAACCGGTCTTGTGACCGCGCCGAACGTCGACGAGGTAGCGAACGCCGTGCTCGTGGACTTCGACGAGGTCCGGCGGCTCGGCGCCGCGCGCGACCCCTATCGAAGGCGGCAGGCCTTCGCGCTGCCGGGTTGCGCTGTCGGAGCGGTCGTAGACGTTCGCGCAACCCGTCGCCGCGACGAGTGCGTCCAGCAGCGCATCGCGCCGCGCTTCGACACCGGCTGCCTGGAATTGCACGACGAGCTGATCGGCGTATCGGTCTGCGACGAACCCCGGCAGCCCGTCGGCCTCGCCGAACACCAGACGAACCGCGTTCGTCGCGTCGACGAGCGCCGCGCGGCGAACGACCGCGGAGTGCACGCGCGCCGCACACCAGTCCGCATCGGGCACCTCGCTCTCGACGAAGCTCCAGCAGCGTGCGCGGATCGACGACGCCGGCGAGTACGCGGCCCAGGCGAGCCACGCACCGTCGTGCGCGCGAACGGCGATCGTCGCCCCGGCGGCTGGCCGGCCCACGACGCGCGCCACCGCGGTGGCGTAGATCCACGGGTGCCGGCGCGCGGCCGACCGTTCCTTGCCCGGCTTGAGAATCAGCTCGCCATCGACCTTCACGGCTTGCCGCTTCTCGCTTTCGCGCGTGGATGTGCGGCGTCGTAGGTCTTCGTCAGATGCTGCCAGTCGAGCCGGGTGTAGATCTGCGTGGTCGCGATGTTCGCGTGGCCGAGCAGCTCCTGCACCGCTCGCAGATCGCCGCTGGACTGCAGCACGTGCGAGGCCATCGAGTGCCGCAGCACGTGCGGATGCACGTGCACGCCAAGACCGAGCCGGCGCGCCAGCAGCGCGAGCCGCGCCTGCACACTGCGCGGCGCGATGCGGGCGCCGCGCGCGGAGACGAACAGCGCGCGCTCGTCGGCGCGCGGCAGCGCCGCACGCGCGGCGAGCCACGCGCGCAGTGCCTGCGCGGCCGCCGCGCCGATCGGCACCGCGCGCGTCTTGCCGCCCTTGCCGGCGACGGTGACTTCGGCCGCGTCCAGATCGATCCACCCGGTCGACGCAGGGACGCGCCCTTGCGCCGGAAAGTGCCGCCAGTCCAGGCTCACCAGCTCGGCGAGCCGCAGTCCGCTCGAATACAACAGCTCGACGATCGCGCGGTCGCGCAGCGCGAGCGGCGAGGCGTCGGTTTCGTGCGCTGCGAGCTGAACGGCCTGGTCGGGTGCGAGCGCCTTCGGCAGGCGTCGCGACCGCTTCGGCGCACGGATGCCGACCGCGGGATTCGCGCCGACGAGCCCCTGCCCGCCCAGCCAGCGATAGAAGCCGCGCCACGCCGACAAGGTGCGCGCGAGCGAAGCGCCGCCGAGGCCGGCGCCGTGCAGCTTTGCGACGAAGCGGCGCAAGTCAGCGCCGGCGAGCTTCTCCAGCGGCGTCGCGCCGGCCAGCTCGGCGAGCTTGGCCAGATCGCGCCGATACGCCTCGATCGTCAGCGCCGCAAGCCGGCGCTGCGTGGCGATCTGCTGCAAATACCGCGCCGCCAGCGGCGGCACTGCCGGATCGGCACCCTGGCTCATCCGCCGCGCAGCCGGGCGAGCGCGGCGCTCGCAAGCTCCGCGATGCGTGCGAGAAAGGCCGTCCCCATCGTGATCTGGAAGCGATCCTTCTCGGGCGAGCCGAGCACCAGCAGTCCGAATGCATCGGGGTGTGCGCCGATGCGAAGCGGCAGCATCGCGAGGCTCGCCACAGCGCCTTCGTCGGCCGCCATCCAGCGCGCCGCTTCGAAACCGACGTTGGATCCGCAAAACGGCGCCTGCATGCTCGACGCGAGCCGTTTGACGTCGTCGCTGACCGCCGCGGCGCACGCGAGCCCCGCATACGCGGGCTGCACGTCCCAGACGCGAATCGCGCCGAAAGGCACATCGAAAAGCCGCTTCAATTCGTCGACCGCCGTCGACGGCAGCAGCGCCGGGTCGGTCTGCTGCAGCAGCGCGCGCGCCCACTGTACGACCTTGTCGGCGATGACGTCGTTTTCCTCGCCGTGGCGCAGCATCTCGGCGATGCGCGTCTCGAGCGCGCGGATGCGGTCGCGCAGCAGCAGCGACTGGCGCTCGACCAGCGAAATCGCCTGGCCGTTCTGCGGATGCGGGATATTGATCACGCCGAGCAGCTCCGGATGCTGCTCGAAGAAGTCCGGATGCTCGGCGAGATAACGCGCGACGTCGTCGACTCTCAAATTTCAGCCTCCCCTACGAAGACCTTCACGGCCGGGCCGGTCATCCACACTGGACGCGGCGCCCGATCGTCCGCGCCGTCCCACGCGATGCGCAGCCGCCCTCCGCGCACGTGCACCGCCACCGGCGAGTCGAGCAGGCCGCGCTGGATGCCGGCCACCGCGGCGGCGCATGCACCGGTGCCGCACGCCAGCGTCTCGCCGGCTCCGCGCTCCCACACCCGCAGCCGGATCGTGTGCCGGTCGACGACCTGCATGTAGCCCGCATTGACGCGGCTCGGAAAGCGCGCGTGATGCTCGATCACCGGACCGTCGCGCGCCACCGGCGCGGCATCGACGTCGTCGACCACCTGCACCGCGTGCGGGTTGCCCATCGACAGCACCGAAAACCACAGCTCGCGTCCGTGCACCGTGATCGGCCAAAGCTGCGCGCGATGCTCGGCGCGCGCGACGAGCCCGTTCGCATCGAACGGCACGCGCGGCGGATCGAACACCGGCGGCCCCATGTCGACGGTCACCTCGCCGTCGTCCTCGAGCCGCGGCTCGATGACGCCGCTTTTGGTTGCCACGCGGATCGCGCGCTTGGTCGTCAACCCCTCGTCGCGCACGAACTTCACGAAGCAACGCGCACCGTTGCCGCATTGCTCGACCTCGCTGCCGTCGGCGTTGAAGATCCGGTAGCCGAAGTCGACGTCCGCGCGCGGCGGCGGCTCGACCAGCAGGACCTGGTCGGCGCCGATGCCGAAGCGCCGATCCGCCAGCGCGCGCACGAGCGCCGGCGATAGCTCGATGCGCTGCGCGATGCCGTTGAGCATCACGAAGTCGTTACCAGCGCCGTGCATCTTGGTGAACCGCAGCTTCATGCAGGGATTATCGCGCAGCGCTCGAGCGCACCGGCGCGATCGCGCGTTTGCGGTGCGGCCGGATACCGTGTGTTACGAATTTGCCGGAAGACGGCGCGGTGCGGGTCTGTTTCGTGCGTGCTCGCCCATCCTCCACGATCGAACTGACGGAGGTCTCATGAGCCTTCACTCGAACACCCTGCCAGCGTTGTGCACATTGCGGGCCCACGCGTCGATGCGCGTGGCGGCCCTCGCGGCCGCGCTCGTCGCCACACTCGCCGCCTGCGGCGGGGGCGGGTACGGCGGCGGTACCGGCACAACGACGACCAGCCTCGCGCCGACGATCACGACGCATCCCGCCAGCATCACAGTCGCCGCGGGCCAACCGGCGAGCTTTTCGGTCGTCGCGACCAACGCGTCGAGCTATCAATGGCAGCGCGACGGCGCGACGATCATGGGCGCGACCGGCGCCACCTACACGATCGCGGCGACGACGATATCCGACAACGGCGCGCAGTTCCGCGTCGTGGTGTCGAACAGCTACGGCTCGGTGACGAGCAATGTTGCGACGTTGACCGTGCAGTGAGGCGCCGCCGCGGTACGGGCGAGCCCGCGGCACGATGAACCGCGCGAGCGCATCAGTAAAACGAAGGCGCGCCGGCAGGCCGCGTCTTGAAGCGCTTGTGCGTCCACAGATACTGATCGGGCAGGCGCCGCACCCAGCGCTCGATCTCGGCGTTCATACGCGCGGTGTCGGCGACCACGTCGCCGCTCGGGTAGTCGCGCCACGGCAGCTCCAGATGCAGCACGTAGCCGTCGGGCGTCATTTCGGTCACGCACATCATCACCTTGGCGCCCGTCATTTCCGCCAGCCGCGCGACCATGGGGAGCGTAGCCGCCTCGATGCCGAAGAACGGTACGAACACGCCGTTGCGTTCGCCCGGATCCTGGTCGGGCAGATAGTAAAAGGGCAGCCCTTGCCGCAACGCGCGCACCACAGCGCGCAGGTCGAAACCCTCCCGCGCGATCAGCAGCGGCGCGCTGAACCGGTTGCGGATCGCGAGCAGCCAGCGGTCCCACTCGGCATTGCGGCTGCGCGCGTAGATCGATACGCCGCGCGCGAACGTGTTCAGGCGCACGCCGCCGGCGTCCAGCCCCGCGAAGTGCGGCGCCACCAGGATCAGCGGCCGGTTGGCGGGGTCCGTCAGGTGCTCCGCGCCTTCGACGCGGACGAAGCGCTCCAACTGCTCGCGCGAGGCGCGCGCGAGCACGCCGTGGTCGATGAAGGCGCGCGCCAGATTGCGCAGCGCGCGCCGGCCGATGGCCGCCCGTTCAGCCGCGCTTTTCTCGGGAAAGCACAGCGCGAGGTTGACGAGCGCGATGCGCCGGCGCGGCCAGACCAGCCACCACAAGAGATCGCCGACGACGTTGCCGAGCCGCGTACGCGCGCGCGGCGACCAGCGCGCCGTCCACTCCATCAGCGCCACGAGCGCGCGCGCAGCCGCCCGCTTCACGCCGCGACCTCGGCCAGCGGCACGCCGGCCGGCGCCTTGTAGCGGTTGTAGCCCCACAGATACTGCGCGGGGCAGGCGCGGATGAGCTGCTCGAGCGCCCGGTTCAGCACGGTCGCGTCGTGCGCCGCCTCGCCGGTCAGTGGCTCAGCCAGCGGCGCGACGTGGATCCGGTAACCGCGGCCACGCGGCAGCCGCTCGCCGTAGACGAATACCACGTTCGCGCCGCTGGCCACCGCAAGCCGCGCCGGCAGCGTCATCGTGTACGCGGGCCGCCCGAAGAACGGCGCCCATACCCCCTCACCCTGCGAGGGCACCTGGTCCGGCAGGATGCCGGCGGCCTGCGCGGATTTCATCGCGCGCATCAGCAGCCGCACGCCGCGCAGGTCGGCCGGCGCTAGCACGAGGCCGTCGACCGCGCGGCCGACCTCCATCAGCGGACGCAGCGCGGACTTGTGCGGCACGCGGTACAGCACGGTCATCGTTCGCGTGCGCGGGTCCGCGTGCAGCGCATAGGTCTTCGAGATGATCTCGAAGCAGCCGAGGTGCGGCGTGAGAAACACGACCGGGCGGCCCGCGACCTGCGCCGCCTTCATGCGTTCGAGATCGGCAGGGTCGACCTTGGCCAGCAGATCGCGCGGTGGACGCATCCAGACCCAGGCGCTTTCGAGCGCTTGTTTGCCCGCCTCGGCGATCGCCGCCCGGCGTGTCGCGGCGTCGTCGAACCCCGCGAGCGCCAGGTTGGTCCGCAGCCGGTGGCGGTACGTCGGAGACAGCGCGTACGCGAGCCAGCCGGCGGCGGCGCCGACGGCATGCACGGCAGCCAGCGGCATCCGCGCGATCAGCTTGAAGAGCAGCGTCAGCATCGTGGCAAAAGGCGTGCCGCTGCGGGTTCTCGGATCCGGCCGCGGGTTTGACCCCTGTGCAGCGCATCCTTAAAATCCGCCGCTCGCCGATTTATGACCAATTGCGGGGCGAGCCGCACTGTGCATTGTCGCATCGCACCCCTGCCGGACCGGGCCCTCCGGATCCGGCGCGGCAAATACCGCTAAAGCGTCGCCGCTCTTGTCGAGGGCAACGCGGTCAAAACCTTCGAACTGGAGTGGCAGCGTGGCCAACGACTTTCTTTTCACCTCCGAATCCGTTTCAGAAGGCCATCCCGACAAGGTGGCCGATCAGATCTCCGACGCGATCCTCGACGCGATCCTCGAGCAAGACAAGCGCTCGCGCGTGGCCGCTGAGACGCTGGTCACCACCGGGCTCGTGGTACTCGCGGGCGAGATCACGACGAATGCGATCGTCGACTACCCGGCGATCGCGCGCCACGTGATCAAGCGGATCGGCTACGACAACACCGAGTACGGCATCGACTACAAGGGCTGCGCCGTGATGGTCTGCTACGACAAGCAGAGCCCGGACATCGCGCAGGGTGTCGACGAAGGAAAAGGGCTCGACCTGGACCAGGGTGCCGGCGACCAGGGCCTGATGTTCGGCTACGCATGCGACGAAACGCCCGAGCTGATGCCGGCGCCGATCTATTACGCGCACCGGCTCGTCGAGCGCCAGGCCGACGTGCGGCGCGACGGGCGGCTGCCGTGGCTGCGACCCGACGCCAAGAGCCAGATCACGATGCGCTACGTCGACGGCAAACCGCATTCGGTCGACACCGTCGTGCTGTCGACGCAGCACGATCCGGACGTCGCCTACGAGACGTTGAAGGAAGCCGTGATCGAGACGATCGTCAAGCCGGTGCTGCCGGCGGCGTGGCTGAAGGACACGAAGTACCTGATCAACCCGACCGGCCGCTTCGTCATCGGCGGACCGCACGGCGACTGCGGGCTGACGGGTCGCAAGATCATCGTCGATACCTATGGCGGTGCCTGCCCGCACGGCGGCGGCGCGTTCTCCGGCAAGGATCCTTCGAAGGTCGACCGCTCGGCCGCGTACGCCGCGCGCTACGTCGCGAAGAACGTGGTGGCCGCCGGACTGGCGCGCCAGTGCCAGGTCCAGGTGAGCTATGCGATCGGGTATTCCAAGCCGATCAACATCACCGTCTACACCGAAGGCACCGGCAAGATCGCCGACGACAAGATCGCGCAACTCGTCACACAGCACTTCGACCTGCGGCCCAAGGGCATCGTGCAGATGCTCGACCTGCTGCGGCCGATCTACGAGAAGACCGCCGCCTACGGCCACTTCGGCCGCGACGAACCCGAGTTCACCTGGGAACGCACGGACCGCGCGGCGGCGCTCGCCGACGCCGCTGGCGTGAAACGCCAGGCCGCGTAAGCGGCGGATCCGACCGTCGTCGACGGTTCGGTTTAACCCAGATTTGTCATTAGGGCGCGCGATGATGGCGAGCCGGATTTCGAGCAGATTTGCGCACCGGCGACGAGCCCATAGCCGGGCCTATGGGCGAGGAGCACGGGCGCGAAGATGCCGAAAACGGAGCGAAGCGGAATTTCGAGGAACGGCCAAGGCGGCCGCCAGGGCGCGCGCGGGCCGGGATAACGCAGCGAGCGGATACTGTCTGCACACCGAGACACCAGCCGTAGGCACTGGCCGGTCTAATGGCAAATCTGGGTTCAAGTCAGCCAGCCCCGGACTGCCCTCCGTGACCGCCGTGCCTGCGGATGAATGCAGGCGCCCGGCGGTCGCCGGCGCCGGACGATCGCGCCGAGCGCGCCGGCGCGCCGGCGCAAATCGACGGATCGCGCGCGGCGGCCGTCCGCACAATGCGGTGGCCGTCATCAGCAATCGCGCCGCAATGCTCAAACGCATTCCCGTGTCCGCCCTGCGCATCGGCATGTACGTCGAAGAGCTGTGCGGCTCCTGGATGGAGCACCCGTTCTGGCGCACGCGCTTCGCGCTGACCGATCCGAAGGACATCGACCGCATCCGCGCCAGCGGGATCGCCGAGGTATGGATCGACACGTCCCGGGGGCTTGACGTCGAGCGCGACGACGGTGCGGCAGCCACGCGCGAGCGCGTCGACAGCGACGTCGAGCGCGAACTCGCGCGCGCGATCGCGCAGCCGAATCCGCCGGCAGGGCGCGCCGCGATCGACGAGGAAATCGCGCGCGCGGCGCGAATCTGCCGCGAGGCCAAACCTGCGGTGGTCGCGATGTTCAACGAAGCGCGCATGGGGCGCGCGATCGACGCCGCGGGCGCCGCTGCGCTGGTGCAGGAGATCTCCGACTCAGTCAGCCGCAACCCCGCCGCGCTGATCAGCATCGTGCGACTGAAAGACAAGGACGAATACACCTACATGCACTCGGTCGCCGTATGCGCGCTGATGATCGCGCTGGCGCGCCAGCTCGGACTCGACGACGATCTGACGCGCGAGCTGGGGCTCGCAGGGCTGCTGCACGACATCGGCAAGGCCAAGGTTCCGCTTGCGATCCTGAACAAGCCCGGCAAACTCACCGACGCCGAGTTCGAGGCTGTCAAGTCGCATCCTGAGCACGGCCACGCCATCCTTGCCGCCGGCGGCGCGGTCGGAGCGATTCCTCTCGATGTCTGCCTGCACCACCACGAAAAGATCGACGGCAGCGGCTATCCGCACCGGCTCGCCGGCGAAGCGATCAGCCTGTACGCGAAGATGGGCGCGGTGTGCGACGTCTACGATGCGATCACGTCGAACCGGCCGTACTAGCGCTGATGGAACCCGGCCGAGTCGATCCGCAGGATGGCGGAATGGAGCCGGAGCCACTTCGACGAGACGGTGTTCCACGCTTTCGTCAAGACGGTCGGCATCTATCCGGTCGGCTCGCTCGTGCGGATGGAATCCGGACGGCTCGGCGTGGTCGTCGAACAGACCGAAGGCGCGCTGCTCGCGCCGAAGATCAAACTGTTTTTCTCGACCAAGTCGCGGCAGCACATCCGGCCCGAGACGATCGACCTGTCGCGGCCGGGCGCGAGCGACCGCATCGCGAGCCGGGAGGATCCGCAGCGCTGGGGGCTCGCGCGCGTCGACGAGCTCTGGGCCGGCGAGGCGGCGCGCCGAACGTAACGCGCGCGATGCGTGCTAGCGGATAAGCCGGGTCCCTGCTCCGCCGCGAGCAGCGCGACGGAACACGAAACGGATCGCGTGCGCACCCAGCACGGCGGCAAGCGTCGCCGGCAGCCAGCCGAGCGTGAGTGTCACGAGCACGCCGAAGGCGGGAATGCACGCGGCATACACCGCGATGAAGATGAGCACCGACGCGGCGGCTCCCAGCCGTTCGCCCGCGCCTGCGTCAGCCAGCGGAATCACGTTGGCACCTCCTCCCTGATGGCGCCCTTGTGCCTGCCCGTGGCGCTCTGTGACGCGATGGTGACGCGAGTGTGACGGTTGCGCCATCCCCCGCCTCGGCGATGCAGGCGGGTGCCTGCCCCCGGCGCCGGCGGCAACGGATTCGACTATCATTGCAGCCCCTTCGAGGAGCGTTGCAACGGAGCCGGGTTTGCCGGACTCCGCCAGGCTCGAAGACGCCGCCTTCTGCAGCACCGGTGGCGGCGCGTTTGAACGGCGCTCGCAAACTTCTTTTTCGAAAGGAGGGCGCGAGATGAGCGCCGTACTCAAGTCCACCACTTCCGCAAAGAACGATTTCGTCGTCGCCGACCTCGGGCTCGCCGACTGGGGCCGCAAGGAAATCCGCATCGCCGAGACCGAGATGCCGGGGCTGATGGCGATCCGCGAGGAGTTCGCCGCCCGCCAGCCGCTCGCCGGCGCGCGCATCAGCGGCTCGCTGCACATGACGATCCAGACCGCGGTGCTGATCGAAACGCTGCAGGCGCTGGGCGCGCAGGTGCGCTGGGCGAGCTGCAACATCTTCTCGACGCAGGACCACGCCGCCGCGGCGATCGCGGTCAAGGGCACGCCGGTGTTCGCGGTCAAGGGCGAGTCGCTCGCCGATTACTGGGACTACACGCACCGCATCTTCGAGTGGCCCGACGGCGGGTTCAGCAACATGATCCTCGACGACGGCGGCGACGCCACGCTGCTGCTGCACCTGGGCGCGAAGGCCGAGACCGATGCGTCGGTCATCGCGCATCCGACGAGCGAGGAAGAGACGCATCTGTTCGCTTCGATCAAGGCCAAGCTCGCGCAGGACCCGAGGTGGTACTCGACGCGGCTCGCGCACATCAAGGGCGTCACCGAAGAGACGACGACCGGCGTCAAACGCCTGTACCAGATGGCGAAGGAAGGTCGGCTCGCGTTTCCGGCGATCAACGTCAACGATTCGGTCACCAAGAGCAAGTTCGACAACCTGTACGGCTGCCGCGAGTCGCTGGTCGACGGCATCAAGCGCGCGACCGACGTGATGATCGCCGGCAAGGTCGCGGTCGTCGCCGGCTACGGCGACGTCGGCAAGGGCTCGGCGCAGGCGCTGCGCGCGCTGTCGGCG
>CAZIJU010000119.1:0-408 GCA_964539745.1 uncultured Burkholderiaceae bacterium
TGCCGGACAAGGCGATCGACGTGATCGACGAGGCCGGCGCGGCGCAGCGCATCCTGCCGGTGTCCAAGCGCAAGAAGACGATCGGCAAGAACGAAGTCGAGGAGATCATCGCGAAGATCGCGCGCATCCCGCCGCAGACCGTCTCCAGCGACGACCGCGCGCAATTGAAGAACCTCGAGCGCAATCTGAAGAACGTCGTTTTCGGCCAGGACCCGGCGATCGAAGCGCTCGCCTCCGCGATCAAGATGGCGCGGTCGGGGTTGGGCAAACCGGACAAGCCGATCGGCTCGTTCCTGTTCTCGGGGCCGACCGGCGTCGGCAAGACCGAAGTCGCGCGGCAACTGGCGTTCACGCTGGGCATCGAGCTGATCCGCTTCGACATGTCGGAGTACATGGAGCGGCACGCGG
>CAZIJU010000119.1:418-10563 GCA_964539745.1 uncultured Burkholderiaceae bacterium
CGAGAAGGCGCATCCGGACATCTTCAACATCCTGCTGCAGGTGATGGATCACGGTACGCTGACCGACAACAACGGTCGCAAGGCGGACTTTCGCAACGTGATCCTGATCATGACGACCAATGCGGGCGCCGAGACCCTGCAGAAGCGCTCGATCGGTTTTACCAACGCGCGCGAGCCCGGCGACGAAATGGCCGACATCAAGCGCATGTTCACGCCCGAGTTCCGCAACCGGCTTGACGCGATCATCAGCTTCCGCGCGCTGGACGAGGAGATCATCCTGCGGGTGGTCGACAAGTTCCTGATGCAGCTCGAGGACCAGCTGCACGAGAAGAAGGTCGACGTCACGTTCTCCGACGCACTGCGCAAGCGCCTCGCGAAAAAGGGTTTCGATCCGGTGATGGGCGCGCGGCCGATGGCGCGGCTGATCCAGGACACGATCCGCAAGGCGCTCGCCGACGAGTTGCTGTTCGGCCGGCTGGTCAACGGCGGAAGGGTCAGTGTCGACGTCGACGACGCGGGCGAGATCAAGCTGGAGTTCCCGTCGTCCGACGGCGGCGGCACGCCCGAGGAAGCGCGCGGCGAGCCGGTTCTGTCCGAGTAGCCGCTTGCCGCAGCGGGTGGCGATCGCCTAACCCAACGCGGATATTCCCGGCAGGCCGCTCCGGTCACTACGATCGGAGCGGGTCTGCTTGGTGCCGGAGGGAATCCGTGTTCCGCTTGTTTCGTGCGCGGTGGCCGATCGCCGCCGTCTGTGCCGTCGTTACGCTGGCCTCAGCGCCTGCGCGGTCGCAACCCGTCGCGGACATGGACCGCGCACGCAAGATCGTCAGTGGCGGTTGCGTGCTCTGCCATGGCGCGGACGGCGAGAGCTCCAGCGAGCTGTTCCCCAAGCTCGCCGCGCAGAACGCGGCCTACCTGGCCAAGCAGCTCGCCAATTTCAAGACCGGTGTGCGCAAGTCCAGCGCGATGCAGGAGATGGTCAAGGACCTGAGCGAGGCGGACATGCGCGCGCTCGGTGAGTATTTCGCCCGCAAGCCGGCCACTGCGCACGAGGTGCGCGATCCGGAACTTGCCGCCGTCGGGCGTTACATCTACGCGCATGGCAACCGCTACTCGGGGGTTCCGGCATGCGCGGGTTGCCACGGGCCGGATGGCGGCGGCAGCGAAGCGTTGCCGCGCCTGGCGGGGCAACACCCGGTTTACGTCGAGAATCAGATTCGCCAGTTCAATCGGCGCGAGCGCACCAATGACAATGCGGTCATGCACATCGTCGCCGAAAAAATGACCGAACTGGAGATCAAGGCGGTCGCCGAATACCTCGCCGGCAAGAAGTAGAGTGGATCGGGCGGTGACGAAAAAGCGGCGGGACCAGCCCGCCGCTTTTTCGTCGTGAAGCCGGCGCCGTCAGCCGAGAATGTCCGCCCAGACGTTCTGCGCCCAGGCGAACGCGTACTTGCCTTCGAGCGCGGTCGGTGCGGGCGACAGTCCACCCGAGCCGGGCACGGTCAGCATCGTCTTCTTGCCGGCGTCGTACTGGTGCACGGAGGCGACGTGCACGGTGTCGGTATCGTTGGTCATGCTGTAGCAGGTGTTGGTCACGACCGGGGTACGGTTGACGCTGCCGCCGGACAACAAAGCCACGATCGCCGCCGCGCACACCTTGGCCTGCTGATTGGCCATGTGACCCGACTTCGGCATGCCGGGCGCGACCTGGATCGAGTCGCCCAGCACATGCACGTTCTTGACCTTGGTCGATTCGTACGTCAGGAAGTCCACGTCGCACCAGCGGTTGTTTGCCGTGACGACACCGGCTGCGCGCGCGATGGCGCCGGCGCGCTGCGGCGGAATCAGGTTGACGACGTCGGCCTTGACGTCACCCTGCACCTTGAACTTCAGCGTGCGGGTGGCGAGATCGATGTCCTCGAGCTCGTGGTTCGGACGGTACTCCACGATCCCCTTGTAGTCCCCGCCCCAGACCTTCATGAACAGGCCTTTTTTGGACTGCACGTCCTCGTTGCCGTCCAGGATCAGGACCTTCGACTTGGGCTTGCGGTTCTTGAAGTACCAGGCGATCTGGCACGCGCGCTCGTACGGCCCGGGTGGGCAGCGATAGGGCGCTTTGGGAATCGCGATGACCGCGACACCGCCGTCGGGCATCGCCTCGAGCTGCCGGCGCAGCAGCAGCGTCTGCGGGCCGGCCTGCCAGGCGTGCGGCGCGATCTGCGTGCCCGCGTCCGGGTTTTTTGCCAACGCCGGGATCTGCTCCCACATGAAGTCGATTCCCGGCGCGACGATCAGCCGGTCGTAGGCGAGCGTCTGGCCACCTGCGGTCCTGACCGTTCGCTTCTCGGTGTCCACCGCGGTGGCCGTATCGCGCACGAGCTTCACGCCGTGGCGCGTGGCGAGGCGATCGTAGCGATGCGTGATGAATTCGATCGTCTTGCTGCCGCCGATGACGAGATTCGACATCGGGCACGAGACGAAGTGCTCGCGCGGTTCGACCAGCGTCACGTCGATCTTGCCGTCGCTCCACATGCGGATGTACTTGGCCGCCGTCGCACCGGCGAAGCCGCCGCCGATTACGACGACCCGCCCGCCGCCGCCACCGCCCGTCGTCGCGCAGCCACCCAGTGCGGCCAGCGCGGAGCCGGCGCCCAGGGCTCCCAGGAATTCGCGTCTTTGCATGGACATGATTTCTCCTTCGGTCTCGTCGGTCACTTGGCGGGCTTCTGCGCGGCGAACCAGGCGGCGATCGCCTCGAGTTGCGAGTCGCTGAACCCCTTGGCGAGCTGATGCATGATCGTCGCGGGTTTCGCACCCGACTTGAAGTCCTGCAGCGCCTTGAGCAGATCTTCCTTGCGTTTGCCGGCCAACGATTCGTTGCCGCCGACGCTTGCGCCGCCAGTGCCGTGGCAGTTCGCGCAGGTGGCCGCAAGGTTGCGACCAAGGTTGGGATCGTCCTGCGCCAAGACCGGCGCAGTCACTGCCGCCAGCCATGCGGCGACCAATGCGATGCGTTTCACGATTGCCTCCTGGTTCGTCGTTGTGTGGGAGTAAGCCGAAACGGGCCCGGCGGTTCAAGGTTAACCCCGCGCCGCCGCGGCGCGAATCCCCCCGAGCGGTATACGGGGTTTCACCCGCGCGGCCGCCTCGCGGGCGATCAACTCGAGCAGGCGCCGCGCACGCGGATGGTCGAGTCCGGACAGCGCCACCGCCGCCGCCTGCAGGCAGTACCTCGGGGTGAAGGTCGCTGATGACTTCAACCCGAACTGCGTGGCGATCACCTCGGCCGACGCGGCATGCGTGAGGACCAGCGCGCGGCGGGCCCCCCCACGCGACAGCCGTGCAGCGGCAGCCTTCAGCGTCAAATAGCGATGGTCGGCCAGTACGACCGGCAAGGCTCGCCCGGCGGATTCCGCGACGATGTCCGCAAACGCCGCATCGACGACCACACCGAGGGGTTCGGACGGCGAACTGCAGAAGTCGACCAGCGCTTCGGCGGCGGTCAATTCGTCGACCGCCTGCCCGGACACGTAGCCGATGCCGCTGCGGGCATCGAAGGCACCCGCCGGCAGCGGTCCCTCGCGGCCGATGTCGCCCGCGCGCCATGACGCGCACACCGGCAGCCGCGCGGCAAGTTCCGGCCCAGCGTCCGGTCCCAGGAACGTCAGCGCCCCCGGTTCGGTTTGCGGCACCGGCATCGTGCTCGCGTGACCGAAGGCCCAGTTCAAAGCGATCGGCGTTGCGGACTCGGCGAACTGGCATACGCCTTTGACGCGATAGATGCCCGGTTCTTCTTGCAGACAGTCGAGCAGGGCCGCGAGCGACGGCAGCCCGGCGGGACGCCACGTCCACGCGCGCTCCGCGTCCGAACGCGCGCGCGGCAAGCGCGATGGGCGAACGCCGCGCGACTCGCCGAAAAGAAGGGGCAGCATCGACGCGTCGTCGTCGTCGTCGAGCACACGCACCGCGGCGGCCGATCGGCGCGCCGCAAGGAACTGCACGAGCGCAGCGGTCGCCTCCTCGCCCGCCAGCGCCGATTTGGTCACCAGCAGCAGTGTCGCCGCGTCGATCTGGCGCAGGTACAATGCATCGGTTTGCAGCCGGGCATGCGCCGTGGCGTCGACCAGGCACGGCGCGCCGAGCACCTGGAAGCCCTCTGCGTGCAGCGCCTCGAACAGAGGATAGGGGTCGGCGAGCCCGGAGCCTTCGACGACGAGCAGCTCCGGTGCGATTTCGCGCCGGATGCGGTGTAGCGCATCGAGCAGATGACCGCCGGCCACACAGCAGACGCAACCGCCCGCCACTTCGACGACGGGCAACCCCGCGCGCCGCAGCAGCGGGCCGTCGAAGCCGACTTCGCCGAAGTCGTTGACCAGCACCGCGAAGCGGCGGCCCGAGGCGAGGCCCGGCGCAAGCCGCTCACGGATGAAGGTCGTCTTGCCCGCGCCGAGAAAGCCGGTGACGAGCAGCGCCTCGGGCACGGCCGGCCGCGAGTGCATCGCGCGACGTCGGCGCTTCAGGCGAGGTACGGATTGACGACGCGCTCGAACACCCCGTACGGGCGGTTCAATACCATCGCCTGCGCTTCGCCCGACGGCGCGGTCCTGATCCGGCGCGTGATCGCGAAGCTGCGCATGTCGACGACGACGACTTCGTCGGCCTTGCGGTTGTTGATGTACGCCTTGGCCGAATCGGGAGTGAACGCGACGTGTCCCATGTGACCGCCGCCGCCGGCGTTGATCGTGGCCACGAGCTTCAGCGAAGACAGATCGAGCACCGGAACCACGCTGTCGTTGTACTGGGTGATCAGCGCGAACCGCCCGTCAGGCGACAGATAGGCATGCCCGAGGCCGCGCGCCGGTGCGGCGATCGTCGTGAGCTTCCTTCGGTCGGCGCGCGAATACACCTCGAGCGTGACGCCTTCCAGTGCCGCGCCGCTGCCGCGGTTGACGACGATGAAGCGTTCGCCGTCGTTCGTGAAGTTGCCGTGGTGGCCTTCGATGAACGCTTCGTTGAACGATTCGCGATCGTGCCGCGACAGACTCAGCGGCGCGGCCGCGCGCGGGCTGGCGGCATTGCTCGCATCGACGACGACGACCTGCGGGCGGCTGTTGCTGGTCTTCGGCTCGTTCGCTTCGACCGTCACCCAGAGCTCGCGGCGGTGCCAGTCGAAGTAATGCGGGTTGCCGGTCGTGGGCACGGTCGCCGCGATCGCCATTCGGTCGCGATCGATCAGCACGATCTGGTTGTCCGCGTAATTGCCGATCGCGTAGACCTTGCCATCCGGCGACCAGGCGCCATGCATCGAAATGTCACCGCTGTGCCCGGTGTTGGCCACCGGGATGTCCACGGTGCCGACGATGCGGGCGTCGGCGGGGTTCATGAACGCGATGCGGATGCGGTTGGCGTCCATGCCCGAGTGGTTGACCGCCAGCAGCCGGCCATCGGGCGAGACGACCGGATGTTTGGGCCGGTTGCCGGTCTCGACGTCGCCCGCCTTTGCCAGCGTGCGCGCGTCGATGACGGTGACCGTGCGTTGGCCCGGCGCGTTGTTCGCGACGAAAAGCCGAGCGCCGTCGGCCGTGATGCAGCCCAGCGTGCCGCCGCGGCCGCCCGTTTCGATCGTACGCACCAGTTCGTCGGACTTCGAGTCGATGACCGCGACCTTGCCGTCGCCGCGCAGCGCGAAGACGAAATTCGATGGTGCGCCGCCACCGGTCTGCGCCTCGACGCGCGGCGCAAGATGCGCTGCGAGCGCCGAGAATCCGGCCAGTTTGAGCACCTCGCGGCGCGAAGTGCGGCCAATCGTTACCTGCGGCTTCGTCATCACAGCCTCCTTGACGTTTTCTTTGCGCTGCCCCCCGGTGGGCCCAGGGAGATCCTCCATCCCGCTGGCAGTCTGCTGACCCCGCAGCGGATACGGCAATACGCCCAACGGGGGGCGGCATCGCCTCGACCGGTTACGGCGACCGATCGTGTTCGCGCCGATCGCGAAATGCGATCGCGCTGGCCTGATGCGGATGCAGGCCGGCCTTGTCGGCGTAGAACGCGCGCAGAAGCGCAAGGTCGCGGTCGGCGTCACCGCTCATCCGCACGAACTGCCGCACGCCGATCGCGCGGCGCACATAGTCGATGTAGGCGAGCCCGACCGGCACATCCAGTCGCAGCGCGAGGTGATAGAAGCCGGAGCGCAGATGATCCTGGTAGCGGCGCGTACCTTCGGGCGATAGTCCGAGCCAGAACCAGTCCTCCGACTGCATCAGGCGGGCGAGTTCGCCGACCGCGCCGCGCGCGGCGTGTCGGTCGACCGGACGGCCGCCCCAAGCGCGCATCAGCCGCCCGAGGGTGGCGCCCGTGAAACCGCGGAACAGGCTTTCCTTGCCGACCCAGCGAATCGGCACGTCGATCGCCCACTTCGCCAGCAGTCCCAGCACGAAGTCCCAGTTCGAAGTGTGCGGATAGACGATCAGGATGCCCTTCGGTCCGGGCAGACCGTCGAACTCGACGCGCCAGCCGAACAATGCGAGCAGCGCGCGCGCAAACCGCGACAGCATTCAGTGCTTGCCGGTGCTGCCGAAGCCACCCGCGCCGCGTTCGCTCGCAGCGAAATCCTCGACGACGTTCAGCTCGACCCGCAAGACGGGAACGACGACCAATTGCGCGATGCGTTCCAGCGGCTGGATCGTGAACGGCTCGCGTCCGCGGTTCCAGCACGACACCATGATCTGCCCCTGATAGTCGGAGTCGATCAGACCGACCAGGTTGCCGAGCACGATGCCGTGGCGGTGACCGAGCCCGGAACGGGGCAGCACCAGCGCCGCATAGCCGGCATCGGCGAGATGGATCGCGATTCCGGTCGGCACGAGCTGCACGTCGCCTGGCGCGAGCGCAAGCGGTGCGTCGACACAGGCGCGAAGGTCCAGACCCGCGGCGCCCGCGGTGGCGTAGCGCGGCAGTAAATCGCGCAGCCGCGCATCGAGGATCTTGACGTCGAGTCGTTTCATCGTTTGGGCGGGTGCTTTCCGAAAGCCGCGTCGACCCCCTCCCGTGGCTGCTGCGCGGTAACGACAGCCTCCCGCATGGCCTCGATCATGCGGCGAACCGGATGCCACAGAAGGGCCGCGCCGATCACGAAGGCGACGATGCCTCCGTCGCCGAACATCGAATTGGCGAGCGCAAGCGCTCCCGCGATCAGCATCGGCAGCGACCCCGCCGGCAGCGGCCGCGTCGTGCGAGCGGCGCGCGCGCCGGACCCTGCGCGCGCTGCGTTGCGTGCTTGCGCCGTCGCCGCCCCGGCATTCGGGGAAGGATGAACCAGGGTGTGCGGCCGGCCCATCTCGGCCAACTGGCGACGTTCGATCGCTTCCACGTAAGCCACGAAGTCGCCGTACGGCGGTTCGCCCGGCGCGCGGCCTTCGCGGTCGGAGTTCATCCGCCGAGCCGCGCCGCGATTTCGGCGACGATGCGGCGCGCCTGCGCGAGCTTGTCGTCCTTCGCCAGCGTCACCACACCCTGCGCGTCGACCAGATGCAGCTCGCTGTCGTCCGCGCCGAAGGCATCCTGCGCACGGTTGGCGACGATCAACGGGACGTTCTTCGCGCGCAACTTGGCCCGTGCGTACTCGATCACGTTGTCGCTTTCGGCCGCGAAGCCGACGCAATACGGCGGCGTGGGTAGCGTGGCGACTGCGGCGAGGATGTCGGGGTTCGGTTCGAAGTCGAGCTGCGGCGGCCCCTTCGCCTTCTTCAGCTTCGACGTGCTTGGCGCCTTGACGCGCCAGTCGGCGACCGCCGCCACCGCGATGAACACCTGCGCGTGGTTCACGTAGGCCATCACGTCGTCGTACATCTCGCGCGCGGTGCGCACGTCGAGCCGGCGCACGCCGCGCGGCGTGGCGAGCGCCGTGGGCCCGGCGACGAGCGTCACCTTCGCACCCGCGTCGCGTGCAGCGCGCGCGAGCGCAAAACCCATCTTGCCCGACGACAGGTTGGTGATGCCGCGCACCGGGTCGATCGGCTCGAAAGTGGGGCCCGCGGTGATCAGCACGCGCTTGTCCTGCAGCAGCTTCGGCTGGAAAAACGCGATCAGCTCCTCGAGCAGTTCGTGTGGCTCCAGCATGCGACCGGCGCCGGATTCGCCGCACGCCTGCTCGCCGCTGTCGGGACCGAGCACGTGCACGCCGTCGGCGCGCAGCTGCTGCACGTTGCGTTGCGTCGCCGGGTTGCCCCACATTTCGACGTTCATTGCGGGTGCGATGAGCAGCGGGCATGACCGCGCGACCGCGAGCGCGGCGAGCAGATCGTCGGCGAATCCGTGGACGAGCCTGGCGATGAAATCGGCCGACGCCGGCGCCACCAGGATCGCGTCCGCTTCGCGCGACAGATCGATGTGCGGCATCGCGTTGGCGACGGTGCCGCCTTCGGCGCCCCACGCGTCGGTGAACACCGGACGGCCGGTGAGCGCCTGCATCGTCGTCGCGGTGACGAACTGCTGCGCGGCGCGCGTCATCACGACCGTCACCTGCGCACCTTCGTCTTGCGCGCGACGCACGAACTCGCAGACCTTGTAGGCGGCGATGCCGCCGGTCATGCCCACGACGATCCGCTTGCCTTGCAGTTGCATCTTTGCCCCCGGTCAGCCTGTCTCGACTCGGCTACGCGCGACGACTCGGTACCGTTTGCCGCGCGCAGCGGTCATCGGCTCCTGCCCCGGACATCCGGCACGGGGCGGGCGCGGGACGCTGCCCCGGAGGTGTCCGGGGCGCAGCGGATGAGCACCTGCGCGCATTCTGCTACCTCGATTTTCGTACGCGCAGAAACTCATCGAGGATCAGCAGCCCCGCGCCGCAGACGATCGCGCTGTCGGCGATGTTGAATGCCGGCCAGTGCCAGCCGCGCCAGTGGAAGTCGAGGAAGTCGATCACGTGGCCGTGAATGAGCCGGTCGATCACGTTGCCGACCGCGCCGCCTAGGATCAGCGCCAGCGCGAGCGAAAAGAGCTTCTGCGTGCCGTGCCGCGCGAGCAGATACAGGATGACGAGCGACGCGGCGGCGCCGACGCCGATCAGGAACCTGTGCTGCCAACCCGATGCGGTCGCCAGAAACGAGAACGCCGCGCCCTTGTTGTACGTGAGCACCAGGTTGAAGAAACCCGTGACGGGGCGCACGTCGCCGAAGCTGAACGTCTTCTCGATGACGACCTTGCTCGCCTGGTCGGCCGCGACGACGACGAGCGCGACGACGAGCCAGGGCCAGAGTTTCTGCCACCACGACTTCGAACCGCGCGAGGCCATCACGCCACCGTCCGCGGCTCACCCGCGCCGAACAGGTTCGACACGCAGCGCCCGCACAGCGTCGGGTGTGCGCGATCGGCGCTGACATCGGCGCGCCAGTGCCAGCAACGCTCGCATTTGGGATGCGCGCTCGGCGTGACCGCGATCGACTCGGACTCGGGCGACGCCGCCCGGTGCAGCGTGGCGCGGCTGGTGATCAGCACGAACTTCAGATCGTCGCCGAGGGTGGCGAGCTGCGCGTGCCGCTCGCCGTGCAGATGAAGGTCGACTTCGGCCTGCAGCGATGAGCCGATCTTGCCCGCCTCGCGCAGCGACTCGATCTTCTTCAGCACGTCGGCGCGGATCGCGCGGATCTGCGTCCACTTCGCGAGCAGCGCTTCGTGGCCCGCCACCGGCGGCAGTTCGTGGTAGACGGTCGCGAAAATCGTTCCGCCGACACGATCGCTCTCGGCGGGCGCGAATACCGCGTACGCCTCCTCGGCGGTGAAGCTCAGAAACGGCGCCATCAGCCGCAGCAGGCTCGCGGTGACGTGCCATAGCGACGTCTGCGCCGAGCGCCGTGCGCGCGAGTGGGCGGCGGTCGTGTAAAGCCGGTCCTTCAGGATGTCCAGGTAGAACGCGCCCAGATCCTCCGAGCAGAAGGTCTGCAGCTTCGCCACCACCGGGTGGAACTCGTAGCGCTCGTAGCACGCCAGCGCCTCGGTCTGCATCTGTGCCGTCAGCGCGAGCGCGTAGCGGTCGATCTCGAGCAGCTCGCCGACCGGCAGCGCGTGACTGGCGATGTCGAAGTCGCTCGTGTTGGCGAGCAGGAAGCGCAGCGTGTTGCGGATGCGGCGGTAGCTCTCGACGA
>CAZIJU010000120.1:0-10313 GCA_964539745.1 uncultured Burkholderiaceae bacterium
TCGGCAAGCAGTTCGACGTCACGCGCGAGCGCATCCGCCAGATCGAGGCCAAGGCGCTGCGCAAGCTGCGGCACCCGAGCCGTAGCGACAAACTGAAGAGTTTTCTGGAATAGGACAGTGAACGGGCCGTCGGACCGAATACGCCGCTCGCCGAAAGGGCCGTTAGCTCAGTCGGTCAGAGCAGGGGACTCATAATCCCTTGGTCGTTGGTTCGAGTCCAACACGGCCCACCAAAACGTATGTTCGCGATCTTCCCCGAGTCCCCTCAGCGCCTGACGGCGCTGAACAGGGGACTCGCTCGCGCCTCACACTGATCGGCGCTCGCTCCCTTGGTCGTTGGTTCGAGTCCAACACGGCCCACCAATACATGTCAGATCCCAAGGACTTCGCCCACTTCGGTCTCGATCCGCTGCTGCTGGCGGCGATCGCGGAGATGGGCTACCAGACCCCGACGCCGATCCAGGCGAAGGCGATCCCGGTCGTGCTCAAGGGCGGCGACGTGATGGGCGCGGCGCAGACCGGCACCGGCAAGACGGCCGGCTTCGGTCTACCGATGCTGCAGCGGCTGCTGCCGCACGCGAACACGAGCATGTCGCCGGCGCGCCATCCGGTGCGCGGCTTGGTGCTCACGCCGACGCGCGAACTCGCCGAGCAGGTCGCGGACAACCTGAAAAAATACGCGTCGAAGACCGCGCTGCGCGTGACCTGCGTGTACGGCGGCGTGGACATGGACCCGCAGACCGAGGCCCTGCGCCGCGGCTGCGAAGTCGTGATCGCCACGCCCGGCCGTCTGCTCGATCACATCCAGCAGAAGAACACGTCGCTTGCGCAGGTGCAGATCGTCGTGCTCGACGAGGCCGACCGGATGCTCGACATGGGCTTCCTGCCGGACATCTCGAGGATCCTCAACCTGCTGCCCAAGCAGCGGCAGAGCCTGATGTTTTCGGCCACGTTTTCCGACGAGATCAAGAAGCTCGCCGCCAACTTTCTGCGCGATCCGGTGCTGATCGAAGTCGCGCGCCGCAATGCGACCGCCGATCTGATTACGCAGGAGGTGGTCCGGGTCCACGAGTCGGAAAAAACCGACGCGCTGCTTACGCTGCTGCGCAGCCGCGGCCCCGACGGCGGACCGATGAAACAGGTGCTGGTGTTCGTCAACGCCAAGATCGAATGCCGGCGGCTCGCGCGCCAGCTGCAGAAGGCGGGTGTGAACGCCGACGCGATCCACGGCGACAAGACGCAGGACGAGCGGATGAAGGCGCTCGAAGGCTTCAAGCGCGGCGACATCGAGGTTCTGGTCGCCACCGACGTCGCCGCCCGCGGGCTGGACATCGTCGAGTTGCCGGTCGTGATCAACTACGACGTGCCGTTCAACGCCGAAGACTACGTGCATCGCATCGGCCGCACCGGTCGCGCCGGTTCGAAGGGCCTCGCGATCATGTTGATGACCGGCGCCGACGAGCGCGGCGTGCAGGCGATCGAGCGGCTCACCAAGCAGAAGTTCGACGTCCGTCCGCTTGATGTCGCGCGCCGGCAGCGGCGCGAGCGCGACGAACGCGCCAGCAGACGCGAAGTTGGACGGCCGCCTGGACGCTCCCAAGGACCGACCACGCCGGTCGACGACTTCTTCACCCGGCCGTACGAGCCCGCCGACGGCGACGCGGCGGAACAAATGGCGGGCGAGTCGCCGGCGACGCGCGAACGCAAGCCGGGGAAGGTCGCCGCGCTGCTGGGCGGCGCGAAGCGGTGAGCTGCTTCGCCGGCATCGGTTCGGGTTGAGACGAAGCCGAATCCCGGCGGGTTGGGCGCAGCCCGGCAACTCGCTCCGCTCACTCCACCAGCGAAGTCAGCCAGCGCTCCTGGCCAGCGCCTGCTCCAGATCCCACAGAATGTCGTCGATCGACTCGATGCCGATCGACAGCCGCACCATCTCGGGCAGCACGCCGGCGGCGCGCTGTTCGTCCTCGGAAAGCTGGCGGTGCGTGGTCGACGCCGGATGGATCACCAGCGACTTGGCATCGCCAATGTTGGCCAGGTGCGACAGGAACTGCAAGCTGTCGATGAACTTCTCGCCGGCCGCCGCGCCGCCCTTGATGCCGAAGGTCATCACGCTGGACGCGCCCGGTTCGCCGTCGATGGCGCGCAGGTACTTCCTTGCCAGCGCGTAATAGGGGCTCGTCTTCAGCCCCGGCCAGTTGACCCACGCCACGCGCGGGTGCGCCTGCAGAAACTCCGCGACGCGCCGCGCGTTCTGTACATGGCGCTGCATACGCACGTGCAGGGTCTCCAGCCCTTGCAGCAGAAGCCACGCCGAGATCGGCGCCAGCGCTGCACCATGCACGCGCAGCACCTCGAAGCGCGCTTTCATCGTGTACGCGAAGTCGCCGAAGGTCTCCCAGAACTTCACGCCGTGGTAGCCCTTGGACGGCAACACCATGTCGGGAAACTTGCCGTTGCCCCAGTCGAAGCGGCCGGCCTCGACGAGAACGCCGCCGATCGTCGTGCCGTGGCCGCCCATGTATTTGGTGGCCGAGTGCACGACGATGTCGGCGCCAAAGTCGAACGGCCGGCACAGGTACGGTGTCGCCATCGTGTTGTCGATCATCAGCGGGATCTGCGCCTCGTGCGCGATCCGCGCGATCGGTTCGATGTCGAGCACGTTGATCTTCGGATTGCCGAGCGTCTCGCCGTAGACGAGCCGCGTGTTGGGCTTCAGCGCCCGGCGGAAGTTGTCCGGCTCGTCCGGGTCGACGAAGGTGGTCTCGATGCCCATTTTCGGCAGCGTGACCGCGAATTGCGAGTACGTGCCGCCGTACAGCAGGCTCGATGCGACGATGTGCTGACCGGGCTGAACGATCGCCAGGATCGCCGTCAGTTGCGCGGCCATCCCGCTGGCGGTCGCCAGCGCGGCGCGGCCGTTTTCCAGCGCCGCGACGCGCTCCTCGAACACCGCCACCGTCGGATTGCTGATGCGCGAGTAGACGTTGCCGAAGGTCTGCAGGTTGAAAAGGCTCGCTGCGTGGTCGGCCGAGTCGAAGACGTAGCTCGTGGTCTGATAGATCGGCTGCGCGCGGCTGCCGGTCACCGGATCGGGAAGCTGCCCGGCGTGCAGGCACAAGGTTTCGATGCCGAAGTTTCGGTCCATGTCGTTGTGCTCAGTAGGGAAGCTGGCGCGGCCGCTTGCTCGACACGATGCGCGTATTGACGCCCGCCCAGTTCAGTCCGCCGAACAGCCGTCCGTGCTCGATCTTCACGCAGCGGTCCATCACGACCTCCAGCCCCGCCGCGCGCGCTTTGCGCGCCGCGGCTTCGTTGACCACGCCCAGTTGCATCCACAGGACCCGCGCGCCGACCGCGATCGCCTCGTCGGCGAGCGCGGGGATGTCTTCGCTCCTGCGGAAGCAGTCGACCAGTTCGATCGGCCCCGCCTCGCGTGCGGCCGCCTTCAGGTCCGGGTAGCAGCGCCGGCCGAGCACCTCGGCGTACTTCGGATTGACCGGGATCATCGTGTAGCCGTGCTCGATCAGGTACTTGCCAACGAAGTAGCTCGGCCGGTGCCACTCGGCGGAGATGCCGACCACCGCGATACGGCGGTTGTCGTGCAGGATGCGGCGCAGGGTCGGGATGTCGGTATCGTCAGCCACGGAGTTGCTCCTCGGCGGTGATTGTAGGGCCCGCGACCCTGCGCTCGTGCCACAGTTCGATCGCGCACGCGAAAAACGCCTCGCGTGTGTCGGCGCCGATGCGCGGCAGTCCGAGATGCCGCGCCGCACGCTCGAGTTCGCCGCGCACGTCGTCCGTCAGGGCGCTCGCGCCGGTCTGCTTGGAGAGCTTCTCGCCTTTGTCGTTCGTCACGACCGGCACGTGCAGGTAGCGCGGTGTCGGCAGCCCGAGCGCGCGCTGCAGGAAGATCTGGCGCGGCGTGTTGTCCAGCAGATCCGCGCCGCGCACGACATCGGTGACGCCCTGCGCGGCGTCGTCGACGACGACCGCGAGCTGGTACGCCCACGGGCCGTCCGCCCGGCGTACGACGAAGTCGCCGACGTCGCGCGCAAGGCGTTGCGCATAGCGTCCGTACGTGCGATCGTCGAAACCGACCGTGGCGTCCGGCACGCGCACGCGCCATGCGGCCCGCGCGCGCTGCCGCACGGGCCGCTCGCGACAGGTGCCCGGATACACGCCCGGCGTCACGCCGGCTGCTTGCGACGCCGCCTCGATGTCCTTGCGCGAACAGGTGCAGGCGTAGACCAAACCCGCGGCGCGCAGGCGAGCGAATGCGTCCTCGTACAGCGCGCCGCGCCGGCTCTGCAAGACGACGGATTCGTCGGATTCGAGGCCGAAGCGCGCGAGCGTGCGAATGATCTCCCGGCTCGCTCCCGGCACCTCACGCGGCGGGTCGAGGTCCTCGATCCGTACGATCCAAGCGCCGCCATGGGCACGCGCGTCGAGCCAGCTGGCCAGCGCGGCGGCGAGCGAGCCGGCGTGCAAGGGGCCGGTGGGCGAAGGCGCAAAGCGGCCGCGATAGGCGGCAGGCCCGGCGACGGGCGGGGCCCGGCGCGGTATCGACGGCTTCAAGGGGCTCAAGTGCGTTGCCGAAAGACGGATACGCCAGGGATGCGACCAGCTGCCGCGCCCGAGCCACGCCACCATGAAACCCTCTGCCGCCGTCGCCGCCGAACTGCTGCGGCTGTCGCTCGGGCTGGGCCGATTCAGCTGGCTCGGAAACCTCGCGTTCGGATGCGCAATCGTACTCGTGCTCACGCACGACGATCGCCTCGTGGCGGGGCTGACGTGGTGGGTCGTGCTTGCGTCGGCGCTGCTGGCACGTGCGTACCTGTGCATGCGCCTGCTCGCCGACCCGTCGCTGCGTGCGCGTCATGGCGCCGGGCTTTACGCTGCCAGTGCCGTCGTCGAAGGCACTGTCTGGTCCGCCGGGCTGCTCGTGGTTGCCGCGCCGTCGGCGATCGGCGCGGTGTTGCAGTTCGTGCTGTCGATGGTGGTTCTGGCCGGGGCCGCATTGTCGTTCGCGCCGGCGCGCAGCGCCTGGATCGGGCAGACCGTGCCGCTCGCGCTCGGGCAGGCGATCGTACTGGTTGCTTATCCGCCGCCGCTGCGCGACGTGGTCGGTCTTGCCTGGCTGCTGACCGTCACGCTGTCCGCGGTAGCCGCCTATTGGTGGCGGCGCGTGCTGGTCGAGAACCTCGCGCTGCGCGAGCGGGCCGACGCAGCGGCGCGGGCGCAGGAACAGGCCGCGCTCGAGCTGCACCGCAGCCGCGAGCAACTGCGGCTCGCGCTCGATGCGATCGACGCCGGTGTGGCCGACACCAATCTTGTCACCGGCGAGCGCTTCTTCTCCACGCGCTATGCCGAACTGCTCGGCTACCGCGACCGCACGGAATTTCTCCTTGCGCATCGTTTCTCGACGGCGCTGCATCCGGACGACCGCGAGCGCGTGCTGCTCGCGCGCCGGCGCCACCTCGAGGAGGGCGCACCGTTTCACGAGGAGTTCCGGCTGCGGACGGCCGCGCACCAGTACGTGTGGGTGCAGGCGCGCGGCGAGTCGGTGCGCGATGCCGCGGGCCGCGCCACCCGCTTCGTGATGTCGATCGTCGACATCACCGAACGGCGCGAGGCCGAGCTGCGGCTCGCCGCCAGCGAGCGGCGCTATCGAGCGCTAGTCGAAGCCTCGCCGTCGCTGATCTGGACCTGCGATGCGGCGGGTCGCCTGACTTTCGTCTCGGCGCGCGCCAGCCGCGAGCTCTACGGCTACGAGCCGCGCGAGATGATCGGCCGGCACGTCGTCGAGTTCAACGCCCCCGAGTTCGGCCGGCGCGAGTTCATGCGCCGCTTCGCGCCGGTGCTGCGCGGGCGCGCGGTGTTCGACGCCGAAGCGATCCATCGGTCGCGAACGGGCGAACGGGTGTACGTCGTCGTCAGCGCGCTGCCGGTACGCGACGAATCCGGCCGCATCGAGGCCGTGTTCGGCATCTGCAGCGATATCACCGCGTTGAAGCTGCGTGAGCGCGAGCTGAACGCCGCTTTGCGAAATCAGCAGGTCATCTTCGAGGCGGCGGGCGAAGGCATCGCGTTCGTTCGCGACGACCGCATCGAAAGCGCCAACGGCGCGCTCGCCAAGATGCTCGGCGTCACCCGCGATCGGCTCGTTGGCCGCGCAGTTGCCGAGTTTCTCGCGCACCCGGAGCAGTGGCAGACCGTGCGACGCGCGTGCCTGGAAGCGGCGGCGCGCGGCGAAGCGGCGATTCACGAGGCCATGCTGCGTCCGCCCACCGCAACGGGCCACAGCGCCTGGTGTCAGGTGACCGCGCGGCAGATCGGCGACGACCCCGGCGCGACGATCCTGGTGCTGACCGACGTCACGCTGCTGAAGCGGCGCGAAGAGCTCGCCTGGCATCAGGCCAACCACGACGAGCTGACCGGGCTGCCGAACCGCCGTCTGCTGGTCGAGCATGCACGCCGGCTGCTGTCGGTCGCGCTGCGGCAACGGCGGCAGGCCGCACTTCTGGTGCTCGACCTCGACGGGTTCAAGGAAGTCAACGACGTCTTCGGCCATGCCCACGGCGACGCGCTGCTGCGGCGCGTCGCACTGCGCCTGGCTAGCGTGCTGCGCGAGTACGACGTCGTCGCACGCACCGGAGGCGACGAGTTCGTCGTGCTGCTGCCCGAGATCGACGAAGCTGCAGTCGCGGTGCGCGTGGCCGAGAAGCTCGTCGGCGCCGCGCGCGAGGACCTCGAAGCCGCCGGCCGCAGCCTGCGCATCCATGCCAGCGTCGGGGTGGCGCTGTTCCCGGCCGATGGCACCGACTTCGAAGCGCTGTTTGCGCGCGCCGACGCAGCGATGTACGCGGCCAAGGCGTCCGGCAAGAATTGCTTCCGCTTCGCGTCGGACCTCGGCGCCGAACCGGCCGGCGGGGCGCCGGACGCGTTGGCGGGCGCCGGCCATACCACCGAACCGCGCCGACTGCACTAGCGACAGCCGGGCGGTCCGGTCGGTTTCGGCGCAGCCGGGTATGCGTCGGCTCGGCGCGATCGGCTCGCCATAAAACGATCGGCCGCGGCGCGCCGACCCGACCGCGCCGCGGCCCGGGCTCCGGACCGTGCGCGACCCGACACCCGGCGATTGCCGCGCCAAGGGCGGATCGCTAGCATGCCGCCGTACCTCGAACTTGGTACGGAATCGCCCCGGGTGCGTGGATCGAGCGCGGCCAAGGACATGCAGCAGAACGAGCCCAGCCGACAGGCCTCAGGCACCGCCGGCGCAAGCCAGTCAACCGGCACGCCCGCCGGGGTGGATCTGCGTTCCGCGTTCGGGCTCGAGCGGCGCTTCCTGCTGGCGGTGTTCGTGTTCGGCGCGATCGCGGCACTGTCGGCGCTGGACCGTGCCCCGGCGATCTGGTGGTGGCTCGCGGCCTTCGCGCTCAATGCCGGGCTGCGCTTCGTCGTCGCCTCAGAAAACGCACGGGCGCGTGCGCCGATCACGCCGGCGCAGCGCGCCGCCCAGTTCTACTTGCTCAGCTATGCGGCCGAGTTGATGTTGTGGGCGGCGCTGCTCGGCTCGATCGTGCCGCCGCAGCGGGCCGGCGCCGGCGCGATCGCCTTTGCCGCGGGCGGCGCACTGCTGCTGTCCGCGCTGGCGCTCGCCGGCTGGTGGCGCGCCTGGACCCTGTACTTCGCCGGCTGGGTCGCGCTCGCGCTGCTCGTCGCAAGCCGCAACGGATTCCGGGTCGATGCCTTTTCCGTTGGATTTCCGGTTTGGCTTGCCGCCATCTGGTGGATCGGACGCGCCAATGCGGCGCTGCGCCTGCGCCGCGCCGAGCATCCGGCGGGCCCACGGCGCGACGCCGGCACGCGCCCCCGAATGGAGCGCGCGGGCGCAGGCATCGGCTGGACGATGGCGATCCGCGCCGTGCCTTCGCCGGTCATCGTCGTACGCAAGGGTCGGATCGCCGAACTCAACAGCGCCGCCGCGCAGGTTCTCGGGCGCACCGAGCGCGAACTCGTCGGCCTGCGCGTCGAAGAATGTATGCGCGTCGAGCCGCTCGAAGCGCTCGATCCGTTGCGCACCGTTGCCGACGGCCGCGCGGTCGAGGTCACGCCGCTCGCCGGACCGCGCGCAGGCTTAAGCGGGCGCGTGCGCGTGCTGCAGCCGGGCCGCGCCGACTCCGCGCTCGTCATCGCGCTGACGCAGCCGGCCGCGATGCCGCCGCCGCAGCCGAGCCTCGCCGATGACGCGCATCGTCTGGCGGACTGGATCGCCGGCCAGCAAGGCGAGCCTTGGTACCGCGACGGCGAAGGGCGCCTGTTCCTGCCGCCAGGTCTGATCGCCCCCGACGCGCCCGCCGCGGGGCCGCAGGAGTTTCCGTTGCTGCATGCCGTCGATCCGTCGCAGCGCGCGCGCGTTGCGGCGGAATACGCCGCCGCGTTGCGCGCGGGCCGGGTGTTCGATCAGACCATGACCCTTGTCGACTCCGCGGGCATGACGCGCGAACTGCGCGTCGTGTGCGTCGCGCGAGCAGCGGCGTCGGCATGGCCACCGCTGATCGGGACGATCGCGCCGGCTGGCGTGCAGCGGACGGCGGCGGCGCCCGACACCGACGCGGAGCTGCTCGCACGGCTGCCCGTGCTGGTGTGGATGATCGACGCCAGCGGGCGCATCGCCCAACTCCGCGGCAAGGACCCTTGGCGCTGGGGCCTGGTGCAGGAGGCCGAGGCGCACCCGCGCTGGCTCGACGCCTTCGGGTTCCGCGACAGCACGCGCGACGACCTGACGCAGGCGGTGGCGCGCGCGCTGAAGGGCCGGCCGACGTTCGACCTGATCAACGCCAGGCATACGCGCGCAGGCGGCCGCATCGTTCTGCGCAGCCATGTGTTGCCGTACGTGCCGCTGGCCGAATTGACGCGGGGGGTGCCGGATGCACCGGTCGTGCTCGTGCTCGACACGATCGCTTCGCCGCAGCAGCTGTCCGAGATCGACCGCTTGCGCCGGAGCAAGGCGCATTACAAGGCGCTGGTCGAAGCGTCGACCAGCCTGATCTGGGCGTGCGATGCGCAGTTCAACTTCACGTTCGCAAGCCGACGTGCAGCGCGCGAGATCTACGGCTACGAGCCGAACGAGCTGATCGGCCGCCCGATCGATGCGCTGCTCACGGCGAACGTCGACCAGACCGCCGCGCGCAGCGCCCTCGAAGCGCTGCGGCGCGGGCAGACGCTGCGCGACGTCGAGATGACGCACCGGGCCAAGGACGGACAGCGGCTGATTGTGTCGGTCAGCGCGGTGCCGTTGAAGGCGGGCGACGGGGCATTTGCCGGCGCGATCGGCATGAACGCCGACCTGACCATGCTCAAGCAGCGCGAGCGGCGGCTTGCCGAGGCGCTGCGCATCGAGCGGACCGTGCTCGATTCGGCCGGGCAGGCGATCGCGGTCGTCAAAGACGGCTTGGTCGTGCGCTGCAACGACGCTTTCCTACGGCTGACGCAGACGTTGCCGGCGGTGCTCGCGCGCACGCCGATCGTGGAGTACTTCGTCGTCCCGGAGGAGTGGGAGGAGATCGCCGCCGCGGCCGACGCCGCGCGCGCGGAGGACCGTGCCGCCGCGCGCGAGGTGCAAATACGGCGCAGCGCGCGCAGCGCGGGCTCGCCGACGGCGTGGTGCCAGTTGACCGCGCGCTCGATCGCACCGCGCGAGTACGTGCTCGTGCTGACCGACATCGATCACATCCGCCGGCGCGAGGCCGACGCGCTGCACGACGCGCAGCACGACGAACTGACCGGACTGCCGAATCGCCGCCTGCTGGCGGCACGCGCCGCAGCGGCGCTGTCGGCCGCCGCATTGCGCAACTCGCAATGCGCGGTCATCGCGATCGACCTGGACGGGTTCAAGGAGATCAACGACCTGTACGGCCACAAGGTCGGCGACACCGTGCTGCGCGAAGTCGCGTTGCGGCTGGCGCGCGTGCTGCGGCCGCAGGACACGGTCGCGCGCCGCGGCGGCGACGAGTTCGCGATGCTGATCCCCGACGTCGGCACGCGCACCGACATCGAGCGCATCGCCGTGCGCATCCTGCAGGCGGTGGCACAGCCCGTGCTGCTTGCGGGCGGCCAGCCCGGCAATGTGTCGGCGAGCCTCGGCATCGCGCTCGCACCCGAGCAGGGACGTGATCTGGAACGGTTGCTGCAATTGGCGGATCTGGCGATGTACGAGGCGAAATTGAAGGGCAAGAACCGCTACGCGTTCGCCACGTCCGCGCGGACCGGGCGACCCGCATGCTCTTCATGTTGTAATGCTCGGCGGCGTC
>CAZIJU010000121.1:0-10073 GCA_964539745.1 uncultured Burkholderiaceae bacterium
CTCGGCGAGCCGGTCGGCGATCGCCTTGAGCATGATCGCGCCGTAGTCGTCGTGCCTCGCGAGGAACATCGCCTCGCGCTTTTCCAGCCCGATTCCGGCCGTGACGGCGAACATGCCGATGTAGTCGGCGATGCCCGAGGACTTGGGTGCGATGAAGTCCGACAGGCACTGGTTCGGATTCTGAACGCCGTCGACGACCGGCTTGCGGGTCTGCTGCCGCAGGTTGTGCCAGGTGAACAACACCTCGCGACGCGACTCGTCGGCGTAGATCTCGATGTCGTCGCCGACCGCGTTGGCCGGGTAGAACCCGACGACGCCGTTGGCGGCGAGCCAGCGTTCGGCGACGATGCGCTCGAGCATCTTTTCGCCCTCGGCGAAGACCTGCCGTGCGTGCTCGCCGACCACCTCGTCGGCGAGGATGGCCGGGAACGGCCCGTGCAGGTCCCAGGTCTGGAAGAACGGACCCCAGTCGATGTACTTGGCGATCATCGCAAGGTCGTAGTTCCTGAACGCGCGGCGGCCGATGAACTTCGGCTGCGGCGGAACGTAACCCGTCCAGTCGATCTTCGGCGCGTTGGCGCGCGCCTGCGCGAGCGGGATCAGCTCGGGACCCTTCTTCGCCGCGTGCTGCGCGCGGACCTTCTCGTATTCGACCTTGATCTCGGCGATGAACTTCGCCGCGCCGTCGTCGGACACGAGGCTCTGGCACACGCCGACCGAACGCGACGCGTCCGACACGTAGACGACCGGTCCGTTCGTGTAGTGCGGCGCGATCTTCACGGCCGTGTGCACGCGGCTCGTGGTGGCGCCGCCGATCAGCAGCGGCAGCGTGAATCCCTGCCGCTGCATCTCGCGCGCGACGTGCTGCATCTCTTCCAGCGACGGCGTGATCAGTCCCGACAGGCCGATCATGTCGGCCTTCTCTTCGCGCGCGGTCTGCAGAATCTTGTCGGCCGGCACCATCACGCCGAGGTTGATCACCTCGAAGTTGTTGCACTGGAGCACGACCGACACGATGTTCTTGCCGATGTCGTGCACGTCGCCCTTGACGGTGGCGATGACGACCTTGCCTTTCGCGCGCGCCTCGCCGCCGGCCGCGACGTGCGCCGCCTTCTCCGCCTCGATGAACGGGATCAGGTGCGCAACCGCCTGCTTCATCACGCGCGCGCTCTTGACGACCTGCGGCAGGAACATCTTGCCGGCGCCGAACAGATCCCCGACGATGTTCATGCCGTCCATCAACGGGCCCTCGATCACCTCGATCGGACGCCCCCCGCGCGCGGCGACGGCCGCACGGCACTCCTCGGTGTCTTCGACGATCCAGGTCGTGATCCCGTGCACCAGCGCGTGCGCGAGCCGCTTCTCGACGGGCTCGGCGCGCCAGGCGAGATCCTCTCTTTTCTCCTTGCCGCCGGCCTTGATCTGCTCGGCGAACTGCACGAGCCGCTCGCCGGCGTCGGGGCGCCGGTTCAGCACGACGTCCTCGACGCGGCTGCGCAGCTCGGGCTCGATGTTCTCGTAGACGCCGAGCTGGCCGGCATTGACGATGCCCATCGTCAGGCCGGCCCGCACCGCGTGGTACAGAAACACGGTGTGGATCGCCTCGCGTACGTAGTCGTTGCCGCGAAAGCTGAAACTGACGTTGCTGACGCCGCCGCTGACCTTCGCGTGCGGCAGGTGACGACGGATCCAGCGCGTGGCCTCGATGAAGTCGACCGCGTAGTTGTTGTGCTCCTCGATGCCGGTGGCGATCGCGAAGATGTTCGGGTCGAAGATGATGTCTTCGGGCGGAAAGTCCGCCTGCTGCGTCAGCAGGTCGTAGCTGCGTTTGCAGATGCCGACCTTGCGCTCGAACGTGTCGGCCTGGCCCTGCTCGTCGAAGGCCATCACGACCACGGCCGCGCCGTAGCGCCGCGCGAGCCTCGCCTGCCGCAGGAACTCGGCCTCGCCCTCCTTCAGCGAGATCGAGTTGACGATCGACTTGCCCTGCACGCATTTGAGCCCCGCCTCGATCACGCTCCATTTGGAGCTGTCGATCATCACGGGCACTCGCGCGATGTCGGGTTCGGCGGCGATCAGGTTCAGGAAGCGCGTCATCGCGTGCGCCGAGTCGAGCATCGCCTCGTCCATGTTGACGTCGATGATCTGCGCGCCGTTTTCGACCTGCTGGCGCGCGACGGCGACCGCTTCCTCGTATTGCCCGGCGAGGATCAGGCGGGCGAAGGCTTTCGAGCCGGTGACGTTGGTGCGTTCGCCGACGTTGACGAACAGGCTCGTTTCGTCGATGCGCAGCGGCTCCAGCCCCGAGAGCTTCAGCGCGTGGTCCGGCGCCGGCACCGCGCGCGGCGGCACGCCGTCGATCGCGGCGGCGATCGCGCGGATGTGCTCGGGCGTGGTGCCGCAGCAGCCGCCGGCGATGTTGACGAATCCGGCCTGCGCAAACTCGCGCAACAGCCGCGACGTGACTTCGGGCGTCTCGTCGAACCCGGTGTCGCTCATCGGGTTGGGCAGGCCGGCATTCGGGTAGACGCTGACGAAGGTGTCGGCGATCGAAGCCAGCTCCTCGATGTACGGCCGCATCAGCGCGGCGCCGAGCGCGCAGTTCAGCCCGACCGCGAGCGGCCGCGCGTGGCGCACCGAATACCAGAACGCTTCGACCGTCTGCCCCGACAGGACGCGGCCCGACGCGTCGGTCACCGTACCGCTGATGAGCACCGGCCAGCGCGCGCCGCGCCGCTCGAACTCGGCCTCGATCGCGAAGATCGCGGCCTTGGCGTTCAACGTATCGAAGATCGTCTCGACGAGCAGGATGTCGGCGCCGCCGTCGAGCAGGCCGCGCGCCTGTTCGCCGTACGCATCGGCGAGTTCGTCGAAGGTGACGTTGCGCGCGCCGGGATCGTCGACGTCCGGCGAGATCGACGCGGTCTTCGGCGTCGGTCCCAGCGCGCCGCAGACGAAGCGCGGCTTCTCGGGCGTGGAAAACGCGTCGCAGGCGGCACGCGCCAGCCGCGCGGCCTCGACGTTCATCTCGTAGGCAAGGTCGCCGAGCGCGTAGTCCTGCTGCGCGATGCGGGTGGCGCCGAAGGTGTTGGTTTCGATCAGATCGGCGCCGGCGGCCAGGTACGCGTCGTGGATCGCGCGCACGACGTCCGGTCGCGTGAGGTTCAGCAGCTCGTTGTTGCCGCTGACATCGACCGGATGACCGGCGAAGCGCTCGCCGCGGAAGTCGGCTTCGGTGAGCTTGCGCTGCTGGATCATCGTGCCCATCGCGCCGTCCAGGATCAGGATGCGGCGCGCGAGCAGGTCGCGCAGACGGCGTTCGACGGGGCTTGCGTCAGGGGAGCGCGTGTTCATCGCGGGCCTTTGCGGAAGGCCGCCGATTGTAGGCGAGCACGGCGCCGCGAACGAAAACGGCGCGCCGAGGCGCGCCGTTGCCGCAGCGCCGTCGAGCGTCAGTGCAGCACCAGCGGCTGCGTCATCAGGCCGACGTAGCCGGTCAGGAACTCGTCGATGTCGTCGGCCGAAGGTTCGTTGGCGATGAGTTGCTGCACGCTGGCGCGAAAACGTTCGGCCTCCTGCCCGCCGAGGAAGATTTCGCGCCGCAGGGTCTTGTCCATGATCTCGAAGCCGCCGGCCGGGTGTTGGCCGTCGTCTCCGAAACCCGAGAACTCGACCACGCAGAAGTGGGGGCTGTTGTAGATCAGGTTCATGGCCTACCTAACGGTGCTGCGGTCCGCGCGGACGACGCGAACCGCCTGTCCCCAATATCGGTCGCGTCGGCCGAACTTCAAGACCCCGGGGGGTCAGCCGCGGCGGGCGAGGAAGCCCCGCAGCGCGGCGTTGAAGGCCTCGGGCTGCTCCAGATTGGACAGGTGCGCCGCCTGCGCGATCCGCTCGAGCCGCGCCCCCGGGATCGCCCGCACGATCTCCTCGGCCATCGCGGGCGGCGTGCCGCGGTCCTCCTCGCCGACGATCACCAAGACCGGGCAGGCGATCGCATCGAGCCGCGCGGTCAGGTTGATGCGGCTGATCGCGTGCGCGCAGCCGACGTAACCGTTGACGGGGGTGGCGCGGATGCGCTCGGCGATGCGCGCGACCACCTCGGGGCGGCGCTCGCGAAACGATGCCGTGAACCATCGCTCGAGCGTGGCCGGAACGATCGCCGACATGCCCTGCGCGGTTTTCACCGCGGCGATGCGCTCTTCCCACACGCCGCGCATTTCGGCTGGATAACGGCTCGTCGTGTCCGCGAGCGTCAGCGACGCGAAGCGCAGCGGATGGCGCAGCGCGGCGATCTGCCCGATCATGCCGCCCATCGACAGGCCGACGAAGTGGCAACGCCGGATGCCGAGCGCGTCGAGCAGCCCCTTGACGTCGTCGGCAAGCTGCTCGAGCGTGTATTCGCCCGCCGGCGCCGAACTCGCCCCATGGCCGCGCGTGTCAAAGCGCAGCACGTTGTACGCACGGGCGAACTCGGCGACCTGCGGCTCCCACATCGTGTGGTCGCAGGCGAGCGAATGGCTGAACACGAGCCAGGGCCGCGACGGCTTGCCGTCGCCGTCGACCTGGTACGCGATGTCGATGCCGTTGACGTGGACGCGTTTCATCGTTCAGTCCAGCACGTTGACAGGAGCGCCGAGCGACAGTTCACCGAGCAGCCGGCGCACGCGCTGCAGGTGCGCGTCGGCGGCGATCAGCACGAGCACCTCCGCCGGCCGATGCGTTCGCACGATGCGGATCAACGTCGTGCGCAGCGGCACTTCGCCGGCGCAGCATACGCAGCCCGGCGCAAGCCGCGCGAGGACGACACCAGCGGGACAGCCCAGGTCAAAGAATGCACCTTCGGCGATCACCGCCAGCGCGCGCCGGTCGGCCGACGCACGCCGCGTGTCGATCCACGCGTCGAGCGCGGCCTGCTGCGCGGCCTGCCCGCGCGCGACGCGAAGCGTCAGTGCCAGCGCGGCGACCGCCGGCGGCCGGCGCGAAGCCGGGGCCGCGCCGCGCTTTCCGGTCGCTGCGTTCGCGGGCATCGCCGTCACTTGCGCCAGAACGCCGGCGTCAACAGCACCAGCACCGACATCAGCTCGAGACGCCCGATCAGCATCGCGAACGTGCAGATCCAGGTCTCGAAGTCGGTCAGCACGCCGAAGTTCGACGCGGGGCCGACCTGGTTCAGTCCCGGCCCGGTGTTGTTGATGCTGGCAACGACCGCAGTGAAAGCGGTGATCACGTCCAGCCCCGACAGCAGCATCAGGAAGGTCAGGAAGATGATCGATCCGCCGTAGATCAGCATGAACGCGAGGATCGCGAAGATCACGTTGTTCTCGATCACCTGCCCGCCCACGTTCACCGGATTGACCACACGCGGGTGCAGGATGCGAACGAATTCGCGCAGCGCCTGCTTGACCAGGATGATCGCGCGGATCATCTTGATCCCGCTGCCGGTGGAGCCGGCGCAGGTCGCGAAGCAGCACAGGAACAGCATGAATACGGGCGCCAGCGTCGGCCACTGGTTGTAGTCGGTGCTGGAATAGCCGGTTGTCGTCGCGACCGAAACGGTGTTGAACAGCGCGTACCGGAACGCGGTCGCGATGTCCGGGTACTGCCCGTGCCAGTCCAGGTAAACGGCGACGAGCGCCGCCGCGGCGAGCGTGACGACCACGAAGGCCTTGCCCTCGGCGTCGCGCAGATAGACCCACAGGGAACGCCGCCGCCACGCCAGGAAATGCATCGAGAAATTGACGCCCGCGATCAGCATGAAGAC
This sequence comes from uncultured Burkholderiaceae bacterium, assembly GCA_964539745.1. Lineage (GTDB taxonomy): Bacteria > Pseudomonadota > Gammaproteobacteria > Burkholderiales > Burkholderiaceae_F > DSNY01. The sequence goes on from CAZIJU010000121.1 coordinate 5,765, forward strand.
GACCGCGGTGTATTCGATCGCCGGCGAGTCCCAGTAGCCGAAGCTCGCGTCGTGCGACGAAAAGCCGCCCAGACCCATCGTCGAACACATGTGCAGGAAGGCATCGGACCAGCTCATGCCCGCGATCCGGTAGCACACCATGCACAGCATCGAAAGCGCGAAGTAGATCGCGTACAGGCCTTTCGCGGTCTCGGCGATGCGCGGCGTGAGCTTCTGCTCCTTCAGCGGGCCGGCGGTTTCGGCGCGGTAGATCTGGCTTCCGCCCACACCGAGCAACGGCAGGATCGCGACCGCGAGCACGATGACGCCCATTCCGCCGATCCACACCAGAAGATGCCGCCAGACGTGGATCGACAGCGGCATCGCATCGAGCCCCGACAGCACCGTGCCGCCACTGGCCGTCAGCCCGGACATCGCCTCGAAGTACGCGTCGGTGAACGACAATCCCGGCAGGTGCAGCAGAAGCGGCAGCGTGGCGAACGCGGGCAGCGTCGTCCAGACCAGCGACACGAGCAGGAAGCCGTCGCGCGGCGCGAGTTCGCGCTTGAAGCGCCGCGTGACGAACCACATCGCCGCGCCCGACGCGAGCGTGATCAGGAATGCGGTGTCGTAGGCCGTGAGCGCCTTGTCGCCGCCGAGGAATGCGACCGCGAGCGGCACCAGCATCGTGGTCGCGAAAATCATCACGACCAGGCCGAGGACGTTCAGGATCGGGAACAGCGAATACGCCAGCGCGTGCATGCGGTGTCGTGGTCGTGGGTACGCGCGGCGCGATTATGCGCTGCGGTCTCGCGCGCCCGCGTCGCACGAAAACCAACGGCGGGCCTCGCCCGCCGCCGATCGTGCAACGCTGCCTTCGCTCAATTGCCGTACAGCACGCTCGGCAGCCACAGGCCGATGCCCGGGAACATGTACAGCAGGAAGATCGCGACGACCTGGATCCCCATGAACGGCATCATGCCGGCGAAGATCTGGTTCAGCGTCACGTGCGGCGGGCTGACGCCTTTCAGATAGAACGCCGACATCGCCACCGGCGGGCTCAGGAACGCGGTCTGCAGGTTCAGCGCGACCAGCAGCCCGAAGAACAGCGGATCGATGTTGAAGTGCGCCAGCAGCGGAATGAAGATCGGCATGAAGATCACGATGATCTCGGTCCACTCGAGCGGCCAGCCGAGCAGGAAGATGACGACCTGCGACAGGACCATGAACTGAACGGGCGTCAGATCGAGCGACAGCACCCAGCGCTCGACGATTTCCTGGCCGCCGAGCAACGCGAACGCCGCCGAGAAGATCGCCGAACCCACGAACAGCCAGCACACCATCGCGCTGGTTTTGGCCGTCAGGAACGTCGATTCCTTGACGATGCCACCCAGCTCCCTGAGCGTGGCGCCGAGCGCGGACGCGCCGGGTCCGGAAGCCGCCGGCGCCGCTCGGCGGCGTTCCGCGTATCGGTACGCGGCCGCAAGGATCAGCCCCCCGAACGCGCCGACCGCCGCCGCCTCGGTCGGGGTTGCAAGCCCGAAGACGATCGAACCAAGCACCGCGATGATCAGGATCGCAAGCGGGAAGAACGAGGTCAGCAGCATCTTGAAAAGTTCGAGCCGCTCCCATGTCCACAGCGCGTACAGCAGCACGAGCACGCCCGCCGCCACCGCCAGCGTGATCCAGAACCACGTCGGCGCAGGCAACCGTTCGGCCGGCGTGGTCGCCGCTGGAGCTGCGGCGTCGGCCGGCGCCGCCGGCTCGTCGGCGGCCCGCCCGGCCGGCTGCGCAGCCCGCTCTTCTTCGTCGGCGGGCGGCGCGCCGACACCGGTGGAGGACTCATCGTCCTGCCCCGGCGCTTCGGCGGCGATCGCACCGCCGGCCTGCACCACCCCTGCGGTTTCGACTTGTGCCGCCGGCGCGGTCGCCGCGCGATAGATCAGCGCGAGCCCAACCGCCAGAACCAGCGCCGGCAGCAGTGTGACGACCCATTGTTTGGCCAAGATTGCGCCGGAGACCCCCGGGGCGCCCGCGAGCGCGCGCACGAGTCCGACCAGCGCGTGCCGGCCCCGCGCGGCGAGCGGCTGCACCGTCGGCGACAGCGGCACCTGGCGTTCGTTCTCGGGCAGCGGCGGCATCAACTTGGGTTTCCACACCGCGAGCGCGATCAGATAAAGGACGTACAGGCCGGCGAGCATCAGGCCGGGGAAGAAGGCGCCGGCGTAAAGCTGCACGACCGATACGCCCGCCGTGGCACCGTAGACGATCAGCAGCACCGACGGCGGGATCAGGATGCCCAGGCAGCCGCCGGCGGTGATCGAGCCCGCCGAAACCCGCACGTCGTAGCCTGCGCGCAGCATCGCCGGCAGCGCGAGCAGCCCCATCAGCGTGACGACCGCACCGACGATGCCGGTGGCGGTGGCGAAGATCGCGCAGGTGACGACGGTCGCCACCGCGAGCGACCCCGGCACGCGGGCCAGCGCCAGGTGCAGGCTCCGGAACAGCCGCTCGATCAGCGCCGCGCGCTCGACCAGATAGCCCATGAACACGAACAGCGGCACCGCGATCAGCACGTCGTTGGACATCACGCCGTAGGTCCGCTGCACCATCAGGTCCAGCACCTGGCGAACAGCGAGATCGGGATTGACGCTGCGGTAAGCGAGCCAGGCGAAGGCCACGCCCATGCCCATCAGCGTGAAGGCCGTCGGAAACCCGAGCATGATCGCCACGACGATCAGCGCCAGCATGATCAGGCCGAGGTGCCCGTTGGTCAGATTGCCCCACGGCGTGAGCACGACGATGGCGGCGACGACCAGCGCCATCAGCCCGAAGCCGAACCACAGTTCCTTGCGGATCTTCACGGCCGCTCCTTGACGACCAGCGCGTCGAGCTTCTCGATGTCCTCGTCCTTGACGTGCACCATTTCTTTGAGCTTGTCGACGTCGACCTCCTCGACGTCTTCCTCGCGCGACGGCCACTCGCCCTGCCGGATGCAGATCGCGCAGCGCAGGATCTCGACCACGCCCTGCAGCAGCAGGAAGGCGCCGGCCAGCGGGATCGCGGTCTTGAACGGATAGATCGGCGGGCCACCCGCGGTGATGTTCGAGCTCTCACGGATCGCCCAGGATTCGGCCGCGTAGAAGTAGCCGGCATAGGTCAGCGCGACCACGCCGGGGATGAAGAATGCGACGTACAGCACGAGGTCGATCCACGCCTGCGTGCGCGGCGCGAGGAAACCGTACAGCACGTCACCGCGGACGTGCCCGCTTTTGGCGAGCGTGTACGCGCCCGCCATCATGAACAGCGTGCCGTACATGATGATCATCGCGTCGAACGCCCAGGCGTGCGGGCGGTCGAGCGCGTATCGGGAGAACACCTCCCACGTGATCAGCAGCGTCAGGCCGACGATCAGCCACGAAAAGAAATGGCCGACGAAGGTGCTGACCTTGTCGACCGCGAGCAGCAGCTTTTGCATGGGAGTCGCGCCGGCGGGTCGCGCCGGCGATCGCGAGCACCGCCGTCCGGCGCTCGGCCGGACGGCGGCAGGACGGTGCCGTTACGCCTTCTTGCCGGCGCCGGCCGGCTTCTTGCCGAAGTAGTGGTTGTACGCCATCCGGCGGTTGACGTTGGTATCCAGGTCCCAGCGCACCGCGCGCTCGGCGAACTTGCGCTGCGACTCCGCGATCTCGACGAACAACGCATTGTCGGCGCGCTTCTTGACGGCCGCGTCGTAGGCGTCGAGCTGCGCCTGCAGGATCGCCGGCGGCGTGATGTAGAACTTCACGCCCTGCTTTTCCTGCATCTCGATGTAGTCCTTGCTGTAGCGGTCGATCGCCTTCCAGCTCATGTCGGCGCTGGCGGCCTCGACGGCGTTTTCGATGATCGCCTTCATCTTCGCCGGCAGCGCGTCGAACTTGGTCTTGTTGAACATGATCTCGAACTGCTCGGCGTTCTGGTGGTAGCTCTGCAGCATGCAGACCTTGGCGACGTCCGGGAAGCCGAGCACGCGGTCCGAGGTGGCGTTGTTGAATTCGGCCGCGTCGAGCAGCCCGCGGTCCATCGCCGGAACGATCTCGCCGCCGGGCAGCGCGTTGACCGCCGCGCCCATCGCCGTGAACACGTCGATCGAGATGCCGACGGTGCGGTACTTCAGCCCCTTGAAGTCAGCGGGCTTGGAGATCGGCTTCTTGAACCAGCCGAGCGGCTGCGTCGGCATCGGTCCGTACGGGAACGACACGACGTTGGCGTTGATCGACGCGTACAGCTTGTTCAGCAGCTCCTTGCCGCCGCCGTACTTGTGCCACGCGAGCAGCATGTTGGCGTCCAT
>CAZIJU010000122.1:0-10042 GCA_964539745.1 uncultured Burkholderiaceae bacterium
GCTAACGGAATCGCCGCCGGCGCGGCGATCCATCTGCTGATCGGGCCGAAGGTCACGACCTCGGTCTACCACGTGCCCGCGCTCGACCTGCGTTCGCAGGCAGTGCTGACAAACACGAACCTGATCGGCGCGTACCGCGGCGCGGGCCGTCCCGAGGCGATCTACCTGATCGAGCGGCTGATCGACCGCGCGGCGGCGGAGCTGAAGATCGACCCGGCCGAGCTGCGCCGGCGCAATCTGATCCCGCCGACCGCGATGCCCTACCGGACGCCGATGGGCGAAACGTACGACAGCGGCGACTTTCCGCGCATGCTCGAACAGGCCCTCGCGGCCGCGGACTGGAACGGATTCGAAGCGCGGCGCAAAGCGTCGGAGGCACGCGGGCGGCTGCGCGGCCGCGCGGTGTCGACCTTCCTCGAATGGACCGGCGTCGTGCACGAGGAAACGGTGCGGCTTCACCTGCTCGCCGACGGCCGCGTTCGCGCATTCACGGCGATGCAGGCGATGGGCCAGGGTATCGAGACGAGCTACGTCCAGATCCTGGCCGAGGCACTGCAGCTCGACCCCGCGCGCATCGAGATCGTCCAGGGCGACAGCGACGTCGCGCAAGGCATCGGCAGCATGGGCAGCCGGTCGCTTTATATCGGCGGCTCGGCAATGCTGACCGCCTCCGAGCAGGCGATCGACACCGGCCGCAAGCTCGCTGCGCAAGCGCTGGAAGCCGCGCCCGAAGACATCGTCTATCGCGCAGGACGCTTCGAAATCGCCGGCACCGACCGCGGCATCGACATCGGCGAGCTGGCCGCCAGGCAACCCGACGCGCGCATCGCGATCACGACGCTGCAGAAGGTCGGCGGACCTTCTTGGCCGAACGGCGTGCACGTGTGCGAAGTCGAGGTCGATCCGGAAACCGGTGAAGTGCGGATCGACCGCTACACGACTTACGACGATGTCGGACGCGTGATCAATCCGCTGATCGTCGCCGGCCAAGTGCACGGTGGAATCGCGCAAGCGGTCGGGCAGGCATTGATGGAGCAGGTCGTCTACGACGCCGAAGGACAGCTTCTGACCGGTTCGTTCATGGACTACGCGCTGCCGCGCGCAGACGACCTGCCGGCGATCGATACGCACACCGACGAATCGCAGCCGTGCCGGATCAATCCGCTCGGCGCAAAGGGTGTGGGCGAGCTCGGCACGGTCGGCGCCACGCCGACCGTGATCAACGCGATCGTCGACGCGCTGCGCCCGCTCGGCGTGACCGACCTCGAGATGCCGGCCACGCCCGAGCGCGTCTGGCGCGCGATCCGCGAGGCGCAGGTGGCGGCCGGCTGAAGCTCGGCGCCAGCGAGGATCTCGGCCGCCCTGTCTGCCTCGGCGTTCGAACGAAACCGGCGCGGCGCTCGCAGCAGACCTTGCAGCCCCGCGCGCGACGGGCCCCGCCGCGCCGCCGCGGTCGCAGGAAAGCGATCGCTCCGACCTTCGCAGTTCGTCTCGGGCGCTCACTCGATCGCCCGCATCTGCCAGAAGATCGCCGCATCGAATGGCGCCCAAGCCGCCGTGCGAACGCCGGCTTCGGCCAAGCCGCGTCTGACCCACTCGTTGCACGTGAACCAGAACGTGTATACGGGCACCGCCTCGTAGAACGCGTCGGTGTCGAAATAGCCCGGCGCATCGATCCGGATCGGCCGCCCGGCGTCGTCGCGGCGGAATGATGCGCGCAGATAGACGGCGAGCCGCCCGTACTGCGCGACGCTGACGCGGACGCGTCGGGCGGAGTACGCGTCCGGACGATCGACGTACTCGACGTGCATCGCGCCACGCCCCCGCCCGGACACCGCAACGAGCGCCGTTGTCAGCCGCAGCTCGCGCCAGGTCGGCGTATTCAGATAGACGTCGCGGTCGCCCCAGCCGAAAGCGATCCAGGGCAAAGGCGCTGCGAGCCGACGGAAGTGTTGCGGCGGATGGTCGACCGACCAGTCGATCCCTTCGGCACGCGTCGGCACGACGATTTCCGCGTGCACGCCGTTGGTTCGCACGTAGATCGTCACCCCCTCCGCAGCCGCGACGAAGTCGCGGTTGATCGGCCACGCCGCGAGCACGAGCGCCACAAGGAGGTAAGCCGCAGGCAATGCCGCAAACCAGAACAGCAAGCGCACCGACCGGCGCATATTTTGAGCCCGTCGAAGAATCGGATCGCGCTCGGACGTGCGCATGTCGCTCGCGCTCCCGCGCGACCGACCGCGGTCAGTTCACGGCCGCCGCGACTCGATCACGCCGTCGGTCGTGCCGAGCAGCAGCACGTCCGCGCCGCGCCGCGCGAAAAGCCCGTTGGTCACGACGCCGACGATACCGTCGATCGCGGTTTCCAGGCCGACCGGATCGGTGATTCGCAAGCCGTGCACGTCGAGGATCACGTTGCCGTTGTCGGTGACGACACCTTCTCGCCACTTGGGCTCCCCGCCCAGTTCGGCCAGTCGGCGCGAAACGTATCGGCGCGCCATCGGAATCACTTCGACGGGCAGCGGAAAACGGCCGAGCACGTCGACGCGCTTGCTTTCGTCGGCAATGCAGACGAACTGCTGAGCCACCGCCGCGACGATCTTCTCACGCGTCAGCGCCGCACCTCCGCCCTTGATCATCGAAAACGAGCCGTCGATCTCGTCAGCGCCGTCGATATAGACCGGCAGATCGTCGACGTCGTTCAGATCGAACAGGCGGATGCCGTGCGCGGCGAGCCGCCGGCCGCTGCGCTCGGAACTGGTCACCGCGCCGACGATGCGATCCTTGACCGCCGCCAGTTCGTCGATGAACAGATCCGCGGTGGAGCCTGTGCCCACACCGATGATCTTGCCCGCGGGCACGAAACGGATCGCGGCCTTCGCCACCGCGCGCTTGAGTTCCTGCTGCGTGCTCACCCGACCTCCCTGCGCTGTGCCTCGATGATAACGGGCATACGCAAGGCGCCGCGCTCAGCGCGCGCGGCGAACCGTCGGCGGCGCCGGTGCGCGCTGCGGCCCGAACCAGAACGCGCGCGGATGGTGCTCGTGCAGGCTGCGCAGTCCCGGGTCGACAAAGCGCACGACGCGCGGACGCACGGCCAGGTTGCTGCCGGTGATCTGTGCCGCATCGGCCGCCCCCTCGATCACGTAGGCATGGCCGAACGACTTGTAGACGACGTTGCCCGCGATCCTCACGTGCGGCGAGCCGGTGATCACCACCCCGCGCTGGAACGACTCGCGAATCACGCAGTCGATCACGCAGCTGGCCGTCGAATCGCCGTTGTCGCACCAGTGCAGCGGAAAACGGTCGCGCCGGTTGAACTGACCGACGCGACGGAACTCGACGCCGCGAAAGCGTCCGATCGAGGCGCGCGCGCCGTCGTCGCCCGCGTCCGGCAGGCGGCTGCCGATCAAGCAGTGCGCGCCGAAGCCGCGCTCGGCCGACGCGTCGTCGCCGGCCACGACGATGCTTCGGTCGAGCAGCGCCACCTTGCCGAGGGTGGACGCCGGCGCGCGCAACGGCGACTCCACACCCGCATGGCGATGCTGCAGCGGCCGGTCGAGCATCAGCGTCAGCCGGTCGCGGCCGACGGCGTCGATCCGGCGCTCCTCGACCAGCGGCAGCTCGGTTCCGCCCGATGCGATCGCGATCGCAGCGCCGCGCGGCCAGTCCACCGGCTGCGCCACACGAATCGCGTTGCAGCCCGCGGCGGTCGACGCTCCGAGCGGCACCCAGCTACGGAAAAGACGCCCATGCAGGCCGATCGTTCCGCCACGGACCGCAGCGAGGAACTTGGTACCGAGGCCGCGCACGTCGCGATCCGACGCGGATCCGGCCAGCCCGATCGTCAGCCGCGCTTCGTGCGGCGACTCCGCGCTTCCTGCGCGCAACGTTCCGCCATCGACGAGAATCCATCGCGTGCGCAGCGTCAGGTCGCGCGGCGCAAACAGCAGCGTGCCGAACACCGTGATCGAACGGACGCACACGTCGCCGTCGACGACGATCGTTCGGCCGGGGCCCACCACGACGTCGTCGTCCGGCGCCGGCACGCGGCCGCCCCATGCGGCAGGATCCGACCACGCGCGCGCGTTGGCCGCGCCGGCGTCCCCGATTCCCGCGTCGTGCGCGGCATGCGAACCGCCGGCCGCGGAAAAGCCCACGAAACTCATGTCTACCTTGGCGACGAACCGGATCCCTCTGCGGGGATCTGCGGTGCGCCGCCCCGCGGCGGGGCGGCGCATTTTGCAACAAGCGCGCGCAAGCCTACACCGGGCCGCGCGGATGCGCAGCGGCCGGAAGCTCCATGAACGCGTGATGAGGACGCCTCGGACCCGCTTAACCCGGCTTGCGCGCCGCAGGCACGTCGGTGCAGACGCCCTCGTAAATCTCGGCGGCCATGGCGACGGACTCGCCGAGCGTGGGATGCGGATGGATCGTGCGGCCGATGTCGGTTGCGTCGCAGCCCATCTCGATCGCCAGCGCGACTTCGGAGATCAGATCCCCCGCATGCGTGCCGACGATGCCGCCGCCGACGATGCGGTGCGTGTCCTCGTCGAACAGCAGCTTGGTGAAGCCTTCGTCGCGCGCGTTGGCGATCGCGCGTCCGCTCGCGCTCCACGGAAACTTCGCGACACCGATACGCAGGCCCTTGTCCTTCGCCTCGTCTTCGGTCAGGCCGACCCACGCGATCTCCGGATCCGTGTACGCGACCGAAGGGATCACGCGCGCATCGAAGTGCGACTTGTGTCCGGCGGCGGCTTCGGCGGCAACGTGGCCCTCGTGCACGGCCTTGTGCGCGAGCATCGGCGGGCCGGCGATGTCGCCGATGGCGAAGATGTGCGGCACGTTGGTCCGCATCTGCGAATCGACCTCGATGTAGCCGCGCTCGGTGACCCGCACGCCTGCGCGTTCCGCACCGATCTTGCCGCCGTTCGGGCTGCGGCCGACCGCTTGCAGGATCATGTCGTAGCGTTGCGGCTCGGCCGGCGCGGCTTCGCCCTCGAAGCGCGCCCACAGGCCGTCGGACTTCGCTTCGACCGCGACCGTCTTCGTCTTCAGCATCACCTTGTCGAAGCGGCCGGCGTTGTGTTTCTGCCAGATGCGCACGAGGTCGCGGTCGGCGCCTGGCATCAGGCCGTCCATCATCTCGACGACGTCGATGCGGGCACCGAGCGTCGAATACACGGTGGCCATCTCGAGTCCGATGATGCCGCCGCCGATCACCAGCATGCGCTGCGGGATCGAAGGCAGTTCGAGCGCGCCGGTGGAGTCGACGATGCGCGGATCGTCGGGCAAGAATGGCAGCCGCACTGCGGCCGAGCCCGCGGCGATGATCGCGCGGTCGAAGCGGATCGTCTTCTTTTCGCCGGTCTTGTTCTGGCCGGCGCCGGTGGTCAGTTCGACCTCGACGTGGTTTGGCCCGACGAAGCTGCCGTAGCCGCGAACGACCGTGACCTTGCGCATCCTCGCCATCGCAGCGAGCCCGCCGGTGAGCTTGCCGACGACCTTCGACTTGTGCGCACGCAGCTTGGGCAGATCGACGACCGGGTTGCCGAAGGTCACGCCGAGGTCGGCGAAGTGCGCCGCCTCGTCGATCACCGCAGCGACGTGCAGCAGCGCCTTCGACGGAATGCAGCCGACGTTCAGGCATACGCCGCCGAGCGACGGATAGCGCTCGACGAGCACCGTCTTCATGCCGAGGTCGGCCGCGCGGAACGCCGCCGAGTAGCCGCCCGGGCCGGCGCCGAGGACCAGCATGTCGCAGTCGAGGTCGGCGGCGCCGACGGCGGTGGGGCGCTGTGCAGCTGCGGCCGGAGAGGTCCCCCCTGGCCCCCCTGAAATCCCCCCCGGCCCCCGTATTTCAAAGGGGGGGGAGGCCGCTTGACGCGCTTCGCTCCCCCCTTTCGTAAAGGGGGGCTGGGGGGGATTTCCTGCGGCCACGGCTTCCGCGGCTTCCAACTCCAGAACCACGCTCCCCTCCGACACCTTGTCTCCCAACTTCACCCGCATCGCCTTGACCCGCCCCGCGTGCGACGACGGAATCTCCATCGACGCCTTGTCGCTTTCGACCGTGATCAGCGACTGCTCGCGCGCCACCGTGTCGCCTTCTTTGACCAGCACTTCAATGACTTCCACGTCCTTGAAGTCGCCGATGTCCGGGACTTTCACCTCGATCGTCTGGCTCATGTGGTCTCTCCGCCCGCCAGCGGCAGGCTGAACACGCGCACCGGCAGCGCGGAACTCTTGTCGAACTCGGCGCCCGCCTTGACGCCAATCTCGGCGATCGCACGCGCCGACTTCAGGCGGTCGTACGTGGCGAACATCGCGCCGAGCGCGAAGTTGCGGCCCGAGCCGATGCCCCAGAACCGCTCGAAGCTGAACACCTCGCGGTACGAGTACACGCCGTAGATTCCGGTCGGGTTGGCGATCACCGCGGTGATCTGCGACGACTCGTACGGATCGGACTCGTCCTCCTTCGGGTTCAGGAAGTACTTTTCCTTCAGCACCGCGTGCAGCTTCTGGAATGTCGTGAAGATCTGCTGGCGGCTGCCAAGCCGGCAGTCCTCGCCCAGGTTGCGCAGCGCCTCGGCGAGCACCGCGAAGTGCGCGGTGCTGCCGGCCAGCCCGATATAGGAGTCGGCCACCTGGAAGATCTTCTCGTTGACCTCGTAGCCGTGCGGAAGCCGAGTCTCGCCGAAGGTCACGAGCGCGTCGGACGCGATCGCGATCTCGCCCTTTTTCTTGACGACGACGATCGTGGTCACGGCTACAGCAGCACGCGGCGGAAGTCGGCGAGCAGCGATGCGAGATATGCGTTGAAGCGCGCCGCGGCTGCGCCGTCGACGACGCGGTGGTCCCACGACAGCGACAGCGGCAGGACGAGCCGCGGCACGAACTGCTTGCCGTCCCAGACCGGTTTCATCGACGCGCGGCACACGCCGAGGATCGCCACCTCGGGCGCATTGATGATCGGCGTGAAGTAGGTCCCGCCGATGCCGCCGAGCGACGAAATCGAAAACGTTCCGCCCTGCATGTCGCCGATCGCGAGCTTGCCGTCGCGCGCCTTGGCGGCGAGCGTGGCGGTTTCCTGCGCGATTTCGAAGATCCCCTTCTTGTCCGCGTCCTTGACGACCGGCACGACCAGCCCGTTCGGTGTGTCCGCCGCGAAACCGATGTGCCAGTAGTTCTTGCGGATGATCGCGTCGCCTTCGGGCGCGATCGAGCTGTTGAAGTCGGGAAACTTCTTCAGCGCCGCCACGCAGGCCTTGATCAGAAAGGCGAGCATCGTCACCTTGACTCCGCTCTTTTCGTTCTCCTTGTTCAACTGCACACGGAACGCTTCCAGTTCCGTGATGTCGGCGTCCTCGTGGTTCGTCACGTGCGGGATCATCACCCAGTTGCGCGCAAGGTTCGGGCCCGACAGCTTCTTGATCCGCGACATCTCGACGCGCTCGACCGGACCGAACTTCGCGAAGTCGACCTGCGGCCACGGGATTACGTTCAATCCGGCACCGCCCGGAGCGGCCGCCGGCGCCGCCACCCGCGCCGCACCGGCGAGCGCCCGCTTGACGTACTCGCGCACGTCATCGTGCGTGATTCGACCCTTCGGTCCGGCGCCCGTGACCACGGTCAGGTCGACACCCAATTCCCGCGCGAACCTGCGCACCGACGGCGACGCGTGAGGCTTCGCGCCGGCGTGACCTGCCTCGGTGAGCGACGGCCGCGCGACCATCTCGACCGCGTAATCGGTCGACGGCGGCGAGCCCGCCGCAGTTGGCGGTGCCGCCGCGACGGCAGCCTCGGCGGCGGCGGCGTCATGCCCCGCGACGGCGGCCTCGCTCGTCGCAAGCGTCAGGATCGGCGAACCCTGTGAAACCTTGTCGCCGATCTTCACGAGCAGCGACTGCACCACGCCGGCGCTCGGGCTCGGAATCTCCATCGACGCCTTGTCGCTTTCGACCGTGATCAGCGACTGCTCGCGCGCCACCGTGTCGCCTTCTTTGACCAGCACTTCAATGACTTCCACGTCCTTGAAGTCGCCGATGTCCGGCACCTTCACTTCGACCGTCTGGCCCATCGTCCTGTCTCCGTTGTCGTCGTTCGCCGGACTGTCGCGCGGTCGCTGCGCGTCAGGCACGCGTCGGGTTCGGCTTGTTCGGATCGATGCCGTACTTCTTGATCGCTTCGGCGACCTTGGCCATCGGCAACGCACCTTCCTCGGCGAGTGCACGCAGCGCGGCGACCGTCACGAAGCGGCGGTCGACCTCGAAGAACTCGCGCAGTTTCTCCCGCGTGTCCGAGCGGCCGAAGCCGTCCGTTCCAAGCACGTGATACGTGCGGCCCTTCGGCAGGTACGGCCGAATCTGATCGGCGAACGCCCGCATGTAGTCGGTCGAGGCGACGATCGGCCCGGCGGTGCGTTCGAGCTTCTCGGTGACGTAGGCCTTCTTCGGCTTCTTGTCGGTCGGGTGCAGCAGGTTCCAGCGCTCGCAGTCGATGCCGTCGCGGCGCAGCTCGGTGAAGCTGGTGACGCTCCAGACGTCGCCCGCGACACCCCAGTCGCGCTCGAGCAGCTCGGCGGCGGCAATGACCTCGCGCAGGATCGTGCCGCTTCCCAAGAGCTGAACGCGCGGGATCGACAGGCCCTTGCCGCTGCCGGCCATACCTTCCTTGAACAGATACATGCCTCTGAGAATGCCCTCCTCCTGGCCCTTCTTCAGGCCCGGATGCGGGTAGTTCTCGTTCATCAGCGTGACGTAGTACCAGACGTTTTCCTGCTCCTCGACCATGCGTTTCAGTCCCGCCTGCAGGATCACCGCCACCTCGTGCGCGAACGTCGGGTCGTAGCTCACGCAGTTCGGGATCGTCGAGCTCAACAGGTGCGAATGGCCGTCCTGGTGCTGCAGGCCTTCGCCGTTCAGGGTCGTGCGGCCGCTGGTCGCGCCGAGCAGGAAGCCGCGCGACTGCATGTCGCCCGCGGCCCAGGCGAGGTCGCCGACGCGCTGGAAGCCGAACATCGAATAGAAGATATAAAAGGGGATCATGATGCGGTCGTTGTTCGAGTACGACGTCGCGGCGGCGATCCAGTCGGCCATCGCGCCCGCCTCGTTGATCCCTTCCTCGAGGATCTGCCCGGCCTTGTCCTCGCGGTAATACATCACCTGGTCGCGGTCGACCGGCTCGTACAGCTGCCCCTGCTGGCTGAAGATGCCGAGCTGCCTGAACATGCCTTCCATGCCGAAGGTGCGTGCCTCGTCGGGCACGATCGGCACCACGCGCGGGCCCACGCTCTTGTCGCGCACGAGCTGCGTCAGAAAGCGCACGAACGCCTGCGTCGTGCTGATCTCGCGGCCCTCGGCGGTAGGCTCGAGGATCGCGCTGAAGGTCTCGAGCGGCGGCACCGCGAGTTTCTCCGACGATGCGCGCCGACGCTGCGGCAGATACCCGCCGAGCGCCTGGCGCCGCTCGTGCAGGTACTTCATTTCCGGCGAGTTGTCGGCCGGCTTGTAGAACGGCACCTCGTCGACGTGTTCGTCGGGAATCGGGATCGCGAAGCGGTCGCGGAATTCGCGCACCGCCTCGGTGTCGAGTTTCTTGACCTGATGCGCCGGATTCTTGGCCTCGCCGATCTTGCCCATGCCGTAGCCCTTGACGGTCTTGGCCAGGATCACGGTGGGTTGCCCCTGGTGCTTGACCGCCGCCGCGTAGGCCGCGTAGATCTTGTGCGGGTCGTGACCGCCGCGGTTCAGCCGCCAGATGTCCGCGTCGGTCATCCGCGACACCATTTCGAGCGTCTGCGGATACTTGCCGAAGAAGTGCTTGCGTACGTAGGCGCCGTCCCTCGCCTTGTAATTCTGGTACTCGCCGTCGACGGTCTCTTCCATCAGCCGCAGCAGCCAGCCGTCCTTGTCCTTGGCGAGCAGCGGATCCCAGTACGAACCCCAGATCAGCTTGATGACGTTCCAGCCGGCGCCGCGGAAGCTGCCTTCCAGCTCCTGGATGATCTTGCCGTTGCCGCGCACCGGGCCGTCGAGCCGCTGCA
>CAZIJU010000123.1:0-9921 GCA_964539745.1 uncultured Burkholderiaceae bacterium
TGATGTCGCAGGTCTTGCAGTGCACGCAGTTCTGGAAGTTGATCTGCAGGCGGTCCTGGCCGTCGACCTTGACGAACTCGTACACGCCCGCCGGGCAGTAGCGGGATTCGGGGCCGGCGTACCGGGCGAGGTTGATCGCCACCGGCACCGTCGGGTCCTTCAGCTTCAGGTGCGCGGGCTGGTTTTCCTCGTGGTTCGTGTTCGACAGGAACACCGACGACAGCTTGTCGAAGGTGATCGCGTTGTCCGGTTTCGGATACGCGATCGGCGTGCACTCGGCGGCGGGCTTGAGCTTCTCGTGATCGGCCTTCGTCCGGTGCAGCGTCCACGGGGCTTTTCCGCGGAAGACGAGCTGATCGATCCCCCACATCAGCGCGCCGACATACAGACCCTTGTCGAGCCACGGCTTGAAATTGCGCGCGCGATACAGTTCGTCGTACAGCCACGAACGCTCGAACGCCTGCGGGTATGCGACGAGCTCGTCGCGCGCGCGCCCGCTGTCGAGCGCGTCGAACGCCGCCTCGGCCGCGAGCATGCCGCTTTTGATCGCCGCGTGCGAGCCCTTGATGCGCGGCGCGTTCAGGAAGCCCGCGTCGCAGCCGATCAGCGCCCCGCCGGGAAAGACGAGCTTCGGCAGCGACTGGATGCCGCTCGCGTTGATCGCGCGCGCCCCGTAGCCGACGCGCTTGCCGCCTTCGAGGAACGCGCGGATCGCCGGATGCGTCTTGTAGCGCTGGAACTCCTGGAACGGCTCGAGATAAGGGTTTTCGTAGCCGAGGCCGACCACCAGCCCGATCGACACCTGGTTGTTCTCGAAGTGGTACACGAAGCCGCCGCCATAGGTCTTCGCGTCCAGCGGCCAGCCGGCGCTGTGCACCACCAGCCCCGGCACGTGTTTCGTCGGGTCGATCTCCCATACCTCCTTGATGCCGATACCCCAGGTCTGCGGGTCGCGGCCCTCCATCAGCCGGTACCGCTCGAGGATCTGTTTGCCGAGATGGCCGCGCGCGCCTTCGGCAAACAGCGTGTATTTGCCGACGAGCTCGACCCCCGGCTGGTAGTTGGCGGTCGGCTGGCCGTCCCGGCCGATGCCCATGTCGCCGGTGGCAACCCCGCGGACGGCGCCACGTTCGTCGTAAAGCACTTCGGCCGCGGCGAAGCCTGGGAAGATCTCGACGCCGAGCGCTTCGGCCTGCTGGCCGAGCCAGCGCACGACGTTGGCGAGACTGACGATGTAGTAGCCGTCGTTGAGAAAGCAGTCGGGCAGCAGCCAGTGCGGATTCGAATAGGCCCGCTTCTCGGTGAGGATGTAGAAGCGGTCTTCGGTGACTTGCGTGTGCAGTGGCGCGCCGCGCTGCTTCCAGTCCGGGATCAGTTCGTTCAGCGCGATCGGGTCCATCACCGCGCCCGACAGGATGTGCGCGCCGATCTCGGAGCCCTTTTCGAGCACGCAGACGCTGGTTTCGCGGCCCTTTTTCGCGGCGAGCTGCTTGAGCCGGATCGCCGCCGCCAGCCCGGCAGCGCCGCCGCCGACGATCACGACGTCGTATTCCATGCTTTCGCGCTGAATCTCCTGCATGCCGGCCTCGACTCGGTTGAGCGTGGCGCGATTGTCGGCAACTTCGTTAGAGGCCGCAATCGAGTGTGCGATCATCCGCGGCGCAAGCGAGGTGGAGCATCATGCAGACGGATCTGAAGGAGAAGATTGCGCTGGTCACGGGCGCGAGCAGCGGACTCGGCGCGCAGTTCGCGCGTACGCTGGCCGCCAACGGTGCGCTCGTCGTCCTCGCGGCGCGCCGCGTCGAGCGGCTGAAGGATCTGCGGGCCGAGATCGAGGCCGAGGGCGGCGCGGCCGACGTCGTGCCGATGGACGTGACCGACCTCGAGTCGGTCGCCGCAGCGGTGGCCAAGATCGAGTCGGACAACGGCCCGATCGACATCCTGGTCAACAACTCGGGCGTCTCGACCACGCAGCGGCTGGTCGACGTGAGCGCGGTGGACTTCGACCACGTGTTCGGCACGAACGTGAAGGGCGCTTTCTTCGTCGCGCAGGAAGTCGCCAAGCGCATGATCGCGCGCTCGCGCCAGCAGCAGGACTTCCGCGGCCGCATCGTCAATATCGCGTCGGTCGCCGGGCTGAAGGTGGTGCCGCAGATCGGCCTGTACTGCATGAGCAAGTCGGCCGTCATCCAGATGACGCGTGCGCAGGCGCTGGAATGGGGCCGCTACGGGATCAACGTCAATGCGATCTGCCCCGGCTATATCCGCACCGAGATCAACGATGCGCACTGGGACACGGAGTCCGGTCAGAAGCTGATCGCGATGCTGCCGCGCCGGCGCGTGGGCGCGCCCGAGGATCTCGACTCGGTGCTGTTGATGCTGGTCGCCGACGAGTCGCAGTTCATCAACGGAGCGATCGTTGCAGCCGACGACGGGCTGTCGGTGACGTGAGAGCCCGGCGCGACGGCGATGAAAGCGTTCATCTGCGAGATCCCGCTGCGCTGGGGCGACATGGACGCAACGCCGCAGGCGTTGCACATGGGGCGCCTTGCGCCATGGCGTCCGGGGAGATGGTTCAGGGCATGAAAGAGTTCGTCTGCGAGATCCCGCTGCGCTGGGGCGACATGGACGCAACGCCGCAGGCGTTGCACATGGGGCGCCTTGCGCCATGGCGTCCGGGGAGATGGTTCAGGGCATGAAAGAGTTCGTCTGCGAGATCCCGCTGCGCTGGGGCGACATGGACGCCATGGCGCACCTGAACAACGTTCAATACTTCCGCCTGATGGAGGAGGCGCGCATCCGCTGGTTTGCGCAGTTCGGCTTCCCGACGCTGCCGAGCGGCGAGGCGCCGATCCTCGCGCACGCCGCGTGCGACTTCGTCAAGGCGATGACCTATCCTGGCACGGCGGTCGTGAAGCAGATCGTGACGCGCGTCGGCCGCTCCAGCGTCGAAATGTCGATCGTCATCGAGCGCAGCGACGAGCCGGGCGTGGCCTACGCGACCGGCCGCACCGTGATCGTATGGTACGACTACCGGGCCGGCCGGTCGGCGCCATGGCCGGACCACGTGCGCGCCGCGCTCGCCTGATCCGTGGCGCCGTAGAATCGCACCGAGTTCCCGGGGCGCTTCGCATGTTTCGCGTCCCGGCGCATCGCAAATCCATTGGAGGTGTGAGTGAACAAGATCTACCCTTCGGCCGCGGCCGCGCTGGCGGACGTGGTCAAGGACGGCCAGACCATCGCCGTCGGCGGCTTTGGGCTGTGCGGCATTCCAGAAGCGCTGATCGTCGCGCTGCGCGACAGCGGAGTGAAGAACCTGACCTGTGTCAGCAACAATGCCGGCGTGGACGGCTTCGGACTCGGGCTGCTGCTGGCCACCCGGCAAATCAGAAAGATGATCTCGTCGTACGTCGGCGAGAACAAAGAGTTCGAGCGGCAGTACCTGGCCGGCGAACTCGAACTCGAGTTCACGCCGCAGGGCACGCTCGCCGAGCGGATGCGCGCCGGCGGCGCGGGCATTCCCGCATTCTTCACGCGCACCGGTGTCGGCACGATCGTCGCCGAGGGCAAGCCGACGATGGTCTTCGACGGCGTGTGGGGCAACAAGGAGTACGTGATGGAGCGATCGATCCGCGCCGACGTCGCGCTGGTCAAGGCGTGGAAGGCCGACAAGCAGGGCAACCTCGTCTACCGCAAGACGGCGCGCAACTTCAACCCGGTCGTCGCGATGTGCGGCAAGGTGACGATCGCCGAGGTCGAAAGCATCGTCGAGAACGGCGAGATCGATCCGGACCACGTGCATACGCCCGGCATCTTCGTGCAGCGGCTCGTGCTCAATCCGCATCCGGAAAAGCGGATCGAGAACCGAACCGTCCGTGCGAAGTGAAGTGGAGACACCGACAATGCCCTGGACCAGAGAGCAAATGGCCGCGCGTGCGGCACAGGAACTGAAGGACGGTTACTACGTCAACCTCGGCATCGGACTGCCGACGCTGGTGGCGAACTACATTCCCGCCGGCATCGACGTGATGCTGCAGTCGGAAAACGGCCTGCTCGGCATCGGGCCGTTCCCGACCGAGGACGAGATCGACCCGGACCTGATCAACGCCGGCAAGCAGCTCGTCACCGCGCTGCCTGGGTCGAGCTTTTTCTCCAGCGCGGATTCGTTCGCGATGATCCGCGGCGGCCATATCAACCTCGCGATCCTCGGCGCGATGCAGGTGAGCGAAAAAGGCGACTTGGCCAACTGGATGATCCCGGGCAAGCTGGTCAAGGGCATGGGTGGCGCGATGGACCTCGTCGCCGGCGTCGAGCGCGTCGTCGTGCTGATGGAGCACTGCGCCAAGAACGGCGAGCACAAGATCCTGCAAGAGTGCACGCTGCCGCTGACGGGCAAGGGCGTGGTCAACCGCATCATCACCGACCTCGGCGTGTTCGACGTGACGGCCGACGGGCTGCGCGCCGTCGAGCTGGCCCCTGGCGTCACCCACGACGAAGTGAGGCTGAAGACCGGCTGCCACGTGCACCTGTCGCATCTGGCGGCCGCCGTTTGAACGCGCGAACGGTGTCGCGCATCGTGCCGCGCGCGGCAACGAAGTCCTTGCGCGGGCTTCGCGGACGGCGGCCGCTGCGTACGGGAGTCGAACGCACCCCTTTCGGCAATCCGGGCACAGGGTGGGCTTCGAGTGCGGCGGCGGGTTCCGCCTTGCGCGGCAGCCGGTTCCTTGGCGCAGCCGCGTCCTTCGTCGTGGCCCGATGACGCGATGAGCGCCTCCGATCGCTTCGGCGAGCACGATCACGGCGACAGCGCGTACGACCACCAGTCGCGACCGCAGGGCGCGCGGCCGCTCGCGATCTCGGTCGCACTGACACTCGGCTACGCGTTCGTCGAGGTGATCGGCGGGCTGTGGTCGGGTTCGCTCGCGCTGCTCGCCGACGCCGGTCACATGGCGACCGACTCTGCGGCGCTGCTGTTCGCGCTTGCGGCCAACATCATCGCGCGACGTCCGGTGTCCGACCGGCACTCTTTCGGGCTGGCGCGCGTCGAAGTCATCGCCGCGTTCGTCAACGCGCTTGCGATGCTCGTCGTGGTCGCCTGGATTTTCTTCGAGGCGATCGACCGACTGCGCAGCCCCGTGCCCGTCAAGGGGCTCGGCGTGTTCGCGATCGCCGGTGTGGGCCTGCTGGTCAACGTCGCGGTCGCGTGGGCGCTGTCGAAGGATCGCGACAACGTCAACACGCGCGCCGCGTTCATCCACGTGCTGGGCGACCTGCTCGGCTCGGTCGCCGCGATCGCGGCGGGATTGATCATCCATTTCGGCGGGCCGCTGGTGACCGACCCGCTGCTTTCGATGTTCGTCGCCGCGCTGATCCTGCGTTCGACCTTCGGCGTGCTGCGCGAGACGACCTTCGTGCTTCTTGACAGCGTGCCGCGCGGCGTCGACTACCGCAAAGTCGGGCTGTCCCTCGCGCAGATTCCCGGCGTGCTGTCGGTGCACGACCTGCACGTATGGTCGATGGTCCCCGGCAGGAGTGCGCTGTCCGCGCACGTGCTCGTCGACGACATCGAACGCTGGCCGGTCGTGCTGCACCAGGCGCGCCACATCCTGCGGCGCGACTTCAAGATCGACCACATCACGCTGCAACCCGAATGGCTGCGCCGCGAGCCGCCGGCGGAGGCGATCCCGCTCAGACCGAACGGCTGACGACCCACAGGATGCCCATCAGCACCGGCTGGTGGAGCAGGTACACCGTCAGGCTCCAGACGCCGAGAAAGACGAGCCAGCGGGGCGGCGCCTCGTTCAGCTTGCGCAAGGCGGGTGCGAGCGCGAAGCCGTTCCGCCGCCACACCGTGCCGAGCGCCACGCCGATCAGAACGACCCCGAGCCACGGCAACAGCGGCACGTAGTCCTCGGTGCGCGGCTTCACCGTCACCAGGCCGATGACGTTCAACGGCGGCGGATTGAACGCCGCGTCCTTCACCAGCAACCCAAGCGCGATCGCCACGCCGCCGAGCAGCAGGTTCCACGCGCCGAGCGTGACCAGCGGTCGCGCGATCACGAGCGCCACCGCGATGAAATGCAGGATGCCGAACCACACGTAGCGCGGCCCGAACACGAGCCACGTGCCCGCCGACACGAGCACCGCGGCACCCGCGATCTGCGCCCAGCGCGACCAGAAGTCGCGCCACGCCGGCTTGTACGCCGTGCGCAGCACGAGACCGACTCCGACCAGCAGCAGAAACTGCGCGACGATCGCCATACGCCAGCCCACCCAGGGCTGGTCGCGGGTCATCGCCAGCTTCACCCAGCCGAAGTAGTTCAGGTCGTAGATGAAGTGGTAGACGATCATCTGCGCGACCGCGAAGCCGCGCAGCGCATCGATCAGCGGCAGACGTGGATGCTTGAGTGCGGTCACCGGGCAGCGCCGTCTGGAAACAGGCGGATGCTACCCGCGCGCGATGCCGCACGACGCCGGAGATGGACGGCTGCGGCGCCGTGCCCTATCCTGAGCGGACGATTCGATGGCGATCCGCCTGGTCGACCGGCCGGCGGGCACCGGACGACGCAAAAAGCCAACGGGGGTGCGTGCGATCCCATGACGAGAAGCGACTCCGCGATCGGCCGCTGCCAGTGCGGTGCCGTGCGGTTTGCGGCGCGGTTGCCGACCAAGTGGGTGGCGCATTGCCATTGCACGATGTGCCGGCGCGCGCACGGTGCCGCGTTCGTCACGTGGGTGGGTGTCGAGGATGGATCGTTCGAGCTGGCCGACCCGGACGGCGTGCTGCGCTGGTACGCGTCGTCGCCCGGCGCGCAGCGCGGGTTTTGTTCGCGTTGCGGCAGCATGCTGTTCTTCCGTTCGCAGCGCTGGCCAGGCGAAATTCACGTGGTGCGTGCGAACTTCGATTCGGCGCTCGACCGCGAGCCGCAGGCGCACGTCTTCTACGACACGCGCGTTTCATGGTTCGAGGTGAACGACACGTTGCCGAAGCGACCGCCGCCGCCCTGACCGCCGGGTTCGGCCTTCGCGCGATGCGAGCGTCGGCGTGTGCCCAGCTCCGCGAACGGGCGACGGACTCAGAAGCCGTCAATCCTTCTACTGCGCGGCCCGCTGGCGTCGTTGCGCGGTGTTGGCTGCGGCCGCCCGCCTGCGGCGGGCTGAACGTGCGCTGCGCGCACGTGAGCCTGCGCCGAAAGGCTGGCGCCTTTTCGGGCAAGGCCCATCCACTTGATATGTCTCGGCCCTGCGGCTGCGTGCCCCCGGACTCGATCCGGGGCAGCGGGCCGCTCGCGACGAAATCTTCACAGCTTCTCAGAACGCGCCGCGCAGCAGCGCGGTCACGTCCGCCAAGCGGGCGATCCATTCACGATGCCACAGCAGCATCGACAAGCCGATCGCCGCGGCCATTGCGACGGCGAGCGGGCGACGCCACCGCTGCCACGCGCGGCGGGCGGGGCTGGGCAGTTCGCGTTGCGCGGCCGCTTCCTGCTGCTGCACCTGCATGCGCAGCGCTTCGAGCGGGATGCGCATCGTCAGATTCAGCGCGGACACGACCAGCTGTTGCGGAAGCTGACCGCGGACTTCTTTCGCGAGGCCGAAAGCGACGAGCCGCGCCGCATTGCGCGGCGCGCGGAGCGCATCGACGCCGGGATCGACGGCGACGATCTCGCGCAGCGTGCGTGCGCCGTTCAGCGCAGCGAGGAGCCGGCGTTGCGGCCCGCTCAGGTTCAGTTGCGGCCTTTCCAGTTCGACCTGGCCTCGCCGCGTGCGCTCGAGCACAACGTCGAGCGCGTCGGCGGATGCCGCGCTGGTGACGCCGAGAGCATTCGGATCGACGGACATGGCCGGCATGGCTGCGGGTGCGAAACGGATGAATGATGCGCGGATGCTAGCGGTCGCGCCATCGGATGCCGAGAGGCCGAACGGATGAGGAGTTTTTTTCGGCGGTGCGTCATAACCTGCCTTACACGACCGACGCGGCCGGCCGCTCCCGTTGATTCGCGTCAAAAACGGCCGGACGCAAACCCTAAAGTCGTTCGCCCGGGCGGTTCCGGTCGCGGTTTGCCGGGTCGGTTGCGCCCTGCGATGGCGGCTGCGTTCGTCGGGTGCGCATGGCCGATGCTCGCCTCCGCGTTCGACGCTCAGGGTCATCGCGGCGCGCGCGGGCTTGCGCCGGAGAACACGCTGGCGGCCTTTCGCGCGGCGCTGGCGATCGGCGTCACGACGATCGAGACCGATCTGGCGATGACCCGCGACGGCGTGCTCGTGCTCGCGCACGATCCGCGGTTGAACCCGGCGCTTGTGCGCGGTTCGGACGGTCGCTGGCTCGCGGCAGAGGGGCCCGCGATCCGCGAGCTGACGCTCGACGAGCTGCGCCGCTACGATGTCGGCCGGCTGAATCCGGAGCACCGCTACGCGCGCCAGTGGCCGCAGCAGCAGCCGGCCGACGGCGAGCGCATTCCCACGCTCGAACAACTGATCGAGCTCGTCGAGTCGAGCGGCGTGCCGGTGCGCTTGAACCTCGAAACGAAGCTCGTCCCCGGCGACGCCGCTACACCCCCGCCCGCGCCGTTTGCCCAGGCGGTGGTCGACACGTTGCGGCGCAGCGGCATGGTCGGGCGCGCGACGATCCAGTCGTTCGACTGGCGCACGCTGCTGGAGGTCAAGCGAATCGCGCCGGAGATCGACACCGTCTGCCTGACGATCGAGGCGGAAAACTTCGACACGGTCCGTGTGGATGCCAGCGGCGCGTCGCCGTGGCATGCGGGGCTGAAGCGCGCCGAACACGGCGACTCGCTGCCCCGGCTGGTCAAGGCCGCCGGGTGCGGCACGTGGTCGATGTTCTGGCGCAATCTGACCCCCGCGCTGGTGGCCGAGGCGCATTCGCTCGGGCTGAAGGTGCTGCCGTGGACCGTCAACGAACCGGCGGCGATGGCGCGGCTAATCGATCTCGGGGTGGACGGAATCATCACCGATTACCCGGATCGGCTGCGCGCCGTGATGAAGGCGCGCGGGCTGCGTCTGCCCGAAGCGGTGAAGGTCACGGCGAGCCCGGGTCGCTGAACCCGCGATTGCCGCTCGACCGCCTTGCGTATACTGCCGCTTTACCGGTAACGCCCGCGCTGCGCAAACGCAGTCGGCACCCAACGAACATGACGAAATACGTCTTCGTTACCGGTGGCGTCGTGTCCTCGCTCGGCAAGGGCATCGCTGCCGCCTCGCTCGCCGCGATCCTCGAATCGCGCGGCCTCAAAGTCACCCTGATCAAGCTTGATCCCTACATCAACGTCGATCCGGGAACGATGTCGCCGTTCCAGCACGGCGAGGTCTTCGTCACCGAGGACGGTGCGGAAACCGATCTGGACCTCGGGCACTACGAGCGCTTCATCTCGGCAAAGATGAGGCGCGTGAACAACTTCACGACCGGCCAGATCTACGAATCGGTGATCAAGAAGGAGCGGCGCGGCGAGTACCTCGGCAAGACGGTGCAGGTGATTCCGCACGTCACCAACGAGATCCAGGAGTTCATCGAACGGGGCGCGAAGGCCGCGTGGGACGGCAAAACCGACGTGGCGATCGTCGAGATCGGCGGCACGGTCGGCGACATCGAGTCGCTGCCGTTCGTCGAGGCCGCGCGACAGATGAGCCTGCGGCTGGGGCGCGGTTCGTGCTGCTTCGTGCACCTGACGCTGGTGCCCTTCGTGCCGTCGGCCGGCGAGTTGAAGACCAAGCCCACGCAGCACAGCGTGCAGAAGCTGCGCGAGATCGGCATCTCCCCCGACGTGCTGCTGTGCCGCGCTGACCGCCCGATCCCGGAAGAGGAGCGCGCGAAGATCTCGCTGTTCTCCAACGTGCCGCTGAACGCGGTGATCTCGGTGTGGGACGTCGACTCGATCTACAAGGTGCCGTCGATGCTGCACA
>CAZIJU010000124.1:0-9665 GCA_964539745.1 uncultured Burkholderiaceae bacterium
GGCGAAGGCGCGGATCGTGTTCATCACCTCGCGCGTCTCCTTCATCTTCAGCGAGCTGCTGGCGGTGATGTTGACCAGCACGCCGCGCGCGCCGGACAGGTCGACGCCTTCGAGCAGCGGACTCGCCACCGCCTGCTCGGCCGCCACGCGCGCGCGGTCCAGCCCGCTCGCGGTCGCAGTGCCCATCATCGCCTTGCCGTGCTCGCTCATCACCGTCTTCACGTCCTCGAAGTCGACGTTGACCAGACCCGGAATGTTGATGATTTCGGCGATGCCGGCGCAGGCGTTGTGCAGCACATCGTCGGCGGCGCGAAAGCATTCGCTCATCTCCGCGTCCTCGCCGAGCACCTCCTCGAGCTTGTTGTTCAGGATGACGATCAGCGAGTGGACCTTGTCCTCGAGTTCCTGCAGTCCGATCTCGGCCACGCGCGCGCGCTTGGGTCCTTCGAAGTCGAACGGTTTCGACACCACGGCCACCGTCAGGATGCCGAGTTCCTTCGCGACTTCGGCGACGACCGGCGCCGCACCGGTACCCGTGCCGCCGCCCATGCCGGCAGTGATGAAGACCATGTGCGCGCCGCGCAGCGCGTCGGCGATGCGATCGCGCGCTTCTTCGGCGGCCTGCCGGCCAGCCTCGGGACGGCTGCCGGCGCCCAGCCCCGTCTTGCCGAGCTGGATGACGTTCGTTGCCAGCGAGCGCGCCAGCGCCTGATGATCGGTGTTGGCGCAGATGAACTCCACGCCCTGCACGCCGCGTCGGATCATGTGATCGACCGCGTTGCCGCCCGCGCCGCCGACGCCGATCACCTTGATGATCGTGCCCGTCGTTTCCGTCTCGAGAATCTCGAACGCCATTCTTGCCTCCTGAATCGAGTGAGCTCAATGCACCGATACCGAAACGCGCAATGTCAACGGCGAGGCGTGTTGCGCCTCATGCTCGCCTTTGACACTGCACGCTTCCCCTAAAAATTGCCGACGATCCATTCCTTCATCCTCTTCAGCGTCTGTCTTAACGATCCGGTCTGCGCCGCGGCCTTGCGTCCGCGCAGCCGTTGCGAGTGCGCCTCGATCAGCAGACCCATCACGGTCGCAAAGCGCGGGTTCTTGACCACGTCGGCCAGCGCCGCGTCGTAGTGCGGCCAGCCGATTCGCGCCGGTTTCAGGAACACGTCCTCCGCCAGCTCGCCGATTCCGGGCAGCAGGCTCGTGCCGCCGGTCAGCACGACCCCCGACGACAGCAGCTCCTCGTAGCCCGACTCGCGGATCACCTTCTGCGCCAGCGTGAACAGCTCCTCGACTCGCGGTTCGATCACCGCAGCGAGCGCCTGCCGTGACAGCAGCCGCGGCGCGCGGTCGCCGATGCCCGGGATCTCGATCTTTTCGTTCGGATCGGCGAGCACCTCCTTGGCCACGCCATAGCGCAGCTTGATCTCCTCCGCGTCCGGAATCGGCGTACGCAGCGCCATCGCGATGTCATTGGTGATCTGGTCGCCGGCGATCGGGATCACCGCGGTGTGGCGGATCGCGCCGCCGGTGAAGATCGCGATGTCGGTCGTGCCGCCGCCGACGTCGACCAGCGCGACGCCGAGCTCCTTTTCGTCGGGGGTGAGCACGGCCATCGACGAGGCGAGCGGCTGCAGCATCAGGTCCTGCACCTCGAGCCCGCAGCGGCGCACGCACTTGATGATGTTCTGCGCCGCGCTGACCGCGCCGGTGACGATGTGCACGCGCACCTCGAGCCGCACCCCGCTCATGCCGATCGGCTCGCGGATGTCCTCCTGGCCGTCGACGATGAACTCCTGCGTCAGCACGTGCAGCACCTGCTGGTCGGTCGGGATGTTCACCGCGCGCGCGGTTTCGATCACGCGCGCGACGTCGGCCGCGGACACCTCGCGGTCCTTGATCGCGACCATGCCGCTCGAGTTGAAGCTCTTGATGTGGCTGCCGGCGATGCCCGTGTAGACCTCGCCGATGCGGCACGCCGCCATCAGCTCGGCTTCCTCGAGCGCGCGGCGGATCGACTGCACGGTCGCCTCGATGTTGACGACCACACCCTTGCGCAGACCTTCGCTCGCGGACTGGCCCAGACCGATCACCTGGAAGCGGCCGTCGGCGAGCAGTTCCGCGACCGCGACGACCACTTTCGAGGTGCCGATGTCGAGGCCGACGATCAGATCCTTCGTTTCCGTTCTCATCATTTCTTGTAGGCGGCAGCGGCGAAGCCGTTCGGATAACGCGCGTCGATGCGCGCGGGTGGTCCGGCAAGGCGGGCGACAACCAGCGGGTAGTGCGCGGCGATCGCGGCGACGCGTTCGACGAGACGACCCGGCGGATCGTCGCGACCGAGCTCGAAGCGCGGACCGGACGCGTCGCCCGCGCTCGTTTCGAGCGACCACGCGGCGCGCTCCGAGATGCGAATCGCGTCGATCGTCAGCGCGAGCGGCGCGAGCAGCGCGCTGAACTCGTAGAAGCGTCGCGCCGCTTCGGCAGCGCACTCGGCCGGGCCGTCGAACTCGGGCAGCGGCCCGTACAGCTCGGCCTCTGCCACGTTGGCGACGAAAAGCCGCCCCAGGTCGGACAGGATGCGACCGTCGCTCCAGACGCCGAGCGCGCGATGCTCGGTCAGCGTGACGACCAGCCGATCCGGCCAGGCGCGCCGCACCGACGCGGCCGCGACCCACGGCACGCTCTCGAACACGCGCTGCGCTTCGTCGAGGCTGAGCGTGAAGAAGTTGCCGCGCAGCCGACCCGCCACCGCCGCGCGGACGGCCGCGCCGCTGACGTGCCGCAGTTCGCCGCGCACTTCGATGCGGCGCAGGTCGAACCACGGCCGCTGCGCCAGCCACAACGCCGCGCCGCCGGCGGCGAGCGCGAGCGCCGCCGCGAGCAACGCGCGCGCGCCCCACTCGATCGCGCGAACGCCGTTCACGCAGCCACCTCCAGCCTTGCCGAAGCGAGGATCTCGAGCACGAGGTCCTCGTAGCTCATGCCGACCGCGCGCGCCGCCATCGGAACGAGCGAATGGCTCGTCATTCCGGGCGACGTGTTCAGCTCGAGCAGGTACGGCAAGTCGCCTTTGGCGTCCGTTCGCAGCATCACGTCGACGCGACCCCAGCCGCGCGCGCCGAGCGCGTTGTACGCTCGCACGCATAGCCGCTGGATCTCGTGCGCCAGGCGCTCGTCGATCGGCGCCGGGCAGAAGTACCGCGTCTGCTCGGAGAAGTACTTGGCCTGATAGTCGTAGTTCTCGGCCGGCGCGCGGATCTCGACGAGCGGCAGCGCGCGCGCGGTCGCCCCCTCGCCGAGGATCGCGCAGGTCAGTTCGCGGCCCGGTATCAGCTCCTCGACGAGCACGCGATCGTCGTAGCGCACGGCGGTCTCGAATGCGGCGGCGAGCTCGTTGCCGTCGTGCTGCGTAACCTTGGTGATGCCGATCGTCGAGCCTTCGCGCGCAGGCTTGACGATCAGCGCGTCGCCGAGTTCGGCGACGACCCGCTTCCAGTCGGTGTCGGCGTGCGCCACGCGCCAGGCCGGCGTCGGCAGGCCTTCGGCGGCCCAGATCCGCTTGGCCGTGAGCTTGTCGATCGCGATCGCCGAAGCCTGCACGCCGCTGCCGGTGTACGGCACGCGCAACGTTTCGAGCACGCCCTGGATCGTTCCGTCCTCGCCGAAGCGTCCGTGCAACGCGATGAAGACGCGATCGAACTTCGCCGCTTCCAGCTCGGCGAGCGTCTGCGTGCCCGGATCGAACGCGTGCGCATCGACGCCGCGCGAACGCAGCGCGGCGAGCACGCCCGTGCCCGACATGATCGACACATCGCGCTCCGACGAGCGCCCGCCGAACAGCACGCCGACCTTGCCGAACGATTTGGGATCGATCACGGTTTGCATAAGGACCCGTTCCGACACCGCGGCACCGAGATCGCCGAGACAACCTCGAATGCACTTCTCGGTGTTCTCTGTGTCTCGGCGGTTGACCAGCCTCGCTTCATCCGCCGTGCTCCAGCAATCTGGCCGGTACGCCGCCGATCGAGCCGGCGCCCATCGTGATCACGACGTCGCCCGGTTGGGCGGCGGCGCGGATCGCGGCGGGCATGTCGTCGATCGACTCGACGAAGACTGGCTCGACTCTGCCGGCCACGCGGATCGCGCGCGCGAGCGAGCGGCCGTCGGCGGCGACGATCGGCGCCTCGCCGGCGGGGTACACGTCGGCGAGCAGCAGCACGTCGACCGTGGACAGCACCTTCACGAAGTCCTCGAAGCAGTCGCGCGTGCGCGTGTAGCGGTGCGGCTGAAACGCCAGCACGATGCGCCGTCCGGGAAACGCGCCGCGCGCAGCCGCCAGCGTGGCGGCCATCTCGACCGGGTGATGACCGTAGTCGTCGATCAGCGTGAACGTTCCGCCGTCGATCGGCACTTCGCCATGCCGCGCGAACCGCCGCCCGACACCGGTGAAGCTCGCCAGCGCGTCGCGGATCGGCGCTTCCGGCAGGTCCAGTTCGGTCGCCACCGCGATGGCCGCAAGCGCGTTGCTCACGTTGTGCCGTCCCGGCAGGTTGAGCGTCACGTCGAGCGCCGGCGCGCCTTCGCGCAGCGCCGTAAAGCGCATCGCCGTGCCGCACGCCTGGACATCGGTCGCCCGCACCTGTGCCTCCGGCGCGAAGCCGTAGGTCACGACCCGCTTGGACACGAACGGCAGGATTTCACGCACGTGCGCGTCGTCGATGCACAGCACCGCGGTGCCGTAGAAAGGCAGCCGCGACAGGAACTCGACGAAGGCCTGCTTCAGTCGCGCGAAGTCGTGACCGTAGGTCTCCATGTGGTCGTTGTCGATGTTGGTCACGACCGCGATCACGGGCATCAGATTCAGGAAGCTCGCATCCGACTCGTCGGCTTCGACGACGATGTAGTCGCCAGTGCCCAGCCGAGCGTTCGCCCCGACCGAGTTCAGCCGGCCGCCGATCACGAAGGTCGGATCGAGCCCGCCGGCGGCGAGCACGCTTGCGACCAGACTCGTCGTCGTCGTCTTGCCGTGCGTACCGGCGATCGCGATGCCCTGCTTGAGCCGCATCAGTTCGGCGAGCATCACCGCACGCGGAACGACCGGAATGCGCGCCACGCGCGCGGCGATGACCTCCGGGTTGTCCGGCTTCACCGCTGTCGAAACGACGATCGCATCCGCGCCGGCGATGTGCTCGGCGGCGTGGCCGAGCCAGACCTTGGCGCCGAGCTGCGCGAGCCGGCGCGTGGCTGCGCTCTGCGCCGCATCCGAACCGCTGACCGAATAGCCGAGGTTCAGCAGCACCTCGGCGATGCCGCTCATGCCCGAGCCGCCGATGCCGACGAAGTGGATGTGCCTGACCGCGTGTTTCATCTTGCGGTCCCCGTCGTCGACGTGCGCTTCGTCGGCATCGGCGAAGCCGCAGGTTGACGATGCCGGGGCCCTGCACCCGGCATGCCGACGAAGTGGATGTGCCTGACCGCGTGTTTCATGTGACTTTCACCGCCCAGACACGCCGCACACGGGGAAGAAACGCAAGGCCTTTGTCGCCGAATTCGACGTTGTCTGTGCTTCGGTGTTTCATCGATCCGTCATCCGTTCGTTGCCGCGGCGATGTGCTCGATCGCATCGGCCACCGTTCGGGTCGCGTTCGGTTTGCCCAGCGCGCGGGCCCGTTCGGCCATCGCGACGAGCTCAGCGCGGGTCAGCTCTCCGATGCGCCGCGCGAGCGTCTGCGGCGTCATCTCCGATTGCGGCAGATGGATCGCGGCGCCGTGTTGCGCGAGGAACTCGGCGTTCGTGCGCTGGTGCTGCGTCGTCCTGACGACGAACGGCACCAGGATCGCGGCCACGCCAGCGACGCACAACTCGGTCACCGTGATCGCGCCAGCGCGGCACAGCACGACATCGGCGGCCGCGTAGCGTGCGGCGATGTCGTCGATGAACGGGATGACTTCGGCGTCGACGCCGGCGGCGCGATACGCGGCGCGTGTGGCGTCGACGTGCGCCGCGCCGCACTGGTGGACGACGCGCGGCCGACGGGCCGCATCGATCGACGCGAGTGCGGCAGGCACCGTCTGGTTCAGCACCTGGCTACCGAGGCTGCCGCCGACGACGAGCAGCGCGAGCGGCCCGCTGCGCCGTGCGTAGCGCTGCGCCGGCGGCCCGATCTGTGCGATCTCCGCGCGAACGGGGTTGCCGGTCACGAGTCCCTTGTCGCCGGCGCGGCGCGCAGCCTCGCCGTCGAAGCCGCACAGCAGCGCCGACGCGAGCGGGGCGAGCAGCTTCGTCGACAGCAGCGGCGCGGCGTCGGCGTTCAGCAGCACGAGCGGCACACCGTGCAGCGACGCCGCGAGCCCAGCCGGCACGGCGACGTAGCCGCCGGTCGCAAACACCAGCGACGGCCGCCGCACGCGCACGATGCGACCGCTTTGCCACAGCGCGCGCAGCAGGTAGAAGCCGCCGAAGACGATCGCCTTCCAGCCCTTGCCGCGCAGCCCGGTGAAGTCGATCGCGTCGAACCCGATGCCGCGCGGCTCGACCAGCCCGCGTTCCATACCGGTCGCGGTGCCGAGCCACGACACGCGCCAGCCACGCTCGCGCAACGCGTCGGCGACCGCAAGCCCCGGCATCACGTGCCCGCCGGTGCCTGCCGCGACGACCAGCAGGTGCCTCATGCGCGGCCTCCGCGCATCAGAACCCGATTCTCCCAGTCCACGCGCAGCAGCAGCGCGATCGCGACGACGGTGGCGACGAGCGCCGAGCCGCCGTAGCTCATGAAGGGCAGCGTCAGCCCTTTCGTCGGCAGCAGCCCGGTCGCCACGCCCATGTTGACGAAGGCCTGCACGCCGATCCACAGGCCGATGCCCTGCGCGACCAGCCCGGCGAAGGTGCGCTCGAGCGCGACCGCCTGCCGGCCGATTTCGAAGGCGCGCTTGACCAGCCAGTAGAACAGCACGATCACCGTCAGCACCCCGACGAGTCCGAGTTCCTCGCCGATCACCGCCAGGATGAAATCGGTATGCGCCTCGGTCAGGTAATGCAGTTTCTCGACGCTGCCGCCGAGACCCACGCCGAACCATTCGCCGCGGCCGAACGCGATCAGCGAATGCGTCAGCTGGTAGCCCTTTGCGTAGGCGTGCTGCGGGGCGAACGGATCGACGTACGCCTCGATCCTCTCGAGCCGGAACGCCGCCCCGTGCAGGATCACGACGACCAGCCCGGCGATGCCGATGATCGCGACCGCGACGCACAGCCGCAGGCTCAGTCCGCCGAGGAAAAGGATGCCCATGCCGATCACCATCAGCATCAACGCCGCCCCGAGATCGGGTTGGCGGCCGACGAGCACCGCGATCATGAGCATCGCGAATCCGAGTGGACCGAAGCCCTTCCAGAAGCGGTGCATGTAGTCCTGCTTGCGCACGGTGAAGTCGGCCGCGTACAGCACGCACGCGAGTTTCATCAGCTCCGACGGCTGCAGGTTGAAGAAGCGAAGCGAGATCCACCGCCGCGCGCCCAGTGCGCCCGTGCCTAGACCCGGGATCAGCACGGCCACGAGCAGCACCAGGCAGCCCAGGAACAGCCACGGCGCGAGCCGCTGCCAGGTGGCGAGCGGAACCGAAAACGCCGCCACCGCGGCCGCGAACGCGACCGCGAGCGCAAACAGATGCCGCACGAGGAAATACGTCGGCGTCACGTTGTACCGCGGCGAGTCCGCCAGCGAGATCGACGCCGAATACACCATCACGATGCCGATCAGGATGAGCGCGGCGACGACCAGCACGAGCGGCCGGTCGAAGCGGTCGATGCCGCGTCCTGCGCGCGCCGACGGTCCGGCCGTGCCGAATCCGGCGAGCGCGAACACCGCGTCGCCGCCGACGCGGCTGCGCCGGTCGTCGCCCGCCCCAGCGCGCCGTTTGCGGAACAGGCCGCTCAGCATGGCTGTCCCGCCTCCGCGGCCAGCTCGCGGACGGCGTCCCTGAACACGTCGGCCCGGTGCGCGTAGTTGCGGAACATGTCCAGGCTTGCGCAGGCTGGCGACAGCAGCACCGCGTCGCCCGCCTTCGCGTATCGGGTGCACGCACGCACGGCGTCTGGCAGCGACGCGCACGACTCGACGGGATAGGCAGCGCCGCGCAGAAGTTCGACGATGCGCGGTCCGTCGCGGCCGATCAGCACGACCGCCCGCGCGCGCGCGGCAAGCGCTGCCGCGAGCGGCGCGAAGTCCTGTCCTTTGCCGTCGCCGCCGAGGATCACGACGAGCCTGCCGCCGGAGTCGGCCTTCTCCGCGCCCAGCCCTTCCAGCGCGGCCACCGTCGCGCCGACGTTGGTGCCCTTGCTGTCGTCGTAGTACTCGATGCCGGCGATCGACGCGATCAGTTCGACGCGGTGCGGCTCGCCTTCGTATTCGCGCAGCGCGTGCAGCATCGGCGCGAGCGGACAGCCGATCGCGCGCGCCAGCGCGAGCGCCGCGAGCGCGTTCAGCGCGTTGTGCCGGCCGCGGATCCGCAGCGCGTCGGCCGGCATCAGCCGGTGCACGAAGACCTCGCCGGGAATGCCGGGTAGTTCGCTCGCCGCCTTGCGGCGGCGCTGCCCCGTGCTCTGGTCCTCGGCGTAAGCGAGCCAGACGAGCGAACCATCGCGCACGAGGCCGTACTCGTCGGGCTGCGTCGGCGCGCTGGCGCCGAAAGTCACGGGATGCGACTTGCCGCGCGCCATCGCCAGCACCAGCGGGTCGTC
This sequence comes from uncultured Burkholderiaceae bacterium, assembly GCA_964539745.1. Classification (GTDB taxonomy): domain Bacteria; phylum Pseudomonadota; class Gammaproteobacteria; order Burkholderiales; family Burkholderiaceae_F; genus DSNY01. Next base: position 8,741 of record CAZIJU010000124.1, read on the forward strand.
GCGGTTGAGCACCTGAACGGTGTCCTTCGCGAAGATGCGCGCCTTCGCCTTCGCATACGCCTCGAGCGTGCCGTGCCAGTCGAGATGGTCCTGCGTGACGTTCAGCACCGCCGCCGCGTCGCACGCGAGCGACGCGGTCGTCGCGAGCTGGAAGCTGGACAGCTCAAGCACCCAGACGTCGGGCAATTCGTTGGCGTCGAGCCGCTCGCGCAGCGCATCGAGCGCGGTCGGAGAGATGTTGCCGGCGACCGCGACGTCGCGGCCGGCGCGCGCGATCAGAAGGCCCGCGAGCCGTGTCGTCGTCGTCTTGCCGTTGGTGCCGGTCACGCCGATCATGCGCGGCGCGTAGCCGCGCTGCCGCTTCAGTGCCGCCAGCGCGCGCGCGAACAGTTCGATCTCGCCGACGACCTCGACGCCGCGCCGCTTCGCCGCTGCGACGACCGCTTTCGCATCGGAGTGCGTCGGCGACAGTCCCGGGCTGATCGCAACGACGTCGACCCCTTCGAGCAGCGATTCGTCGAACGCGCCGGCGACGAACTGCGCCTGCGGCAGTTCGCTGCGCAGCGCCGCGAGCATCGGCGGCTCGCTCCGCGTGTCGGCCACGCGCAGCGCCGCGCCATCGCGCGCAAGCCAGCGCGCGATCGCCAGACCGCTTTCGCCGAGACCGAGAATCAGTGCCTTCATCTTTCTTTCGCCACGGAGACGCCTTGCGGGTTCTGGCCTCGGCCGGCCGCTGCGCGGCCTTCACGCGCTGCGCGCATCAGCCTCGTCCCGAACCCGCCGTCGTGCTCGCACCCGCTCATCGAATCTTCAGCGTCGAAAGACCCACCAGCACCAGCATGATCGTGATGATCCGCAACCGCACGGGCGGGGTTCTGGCCTCGGCCGGCCGCTGCGCGGCCTTCACGCGCTGCGCGCATCAGCC
>CAZIJU010000125.1:0-9497 GCA_964539745.1 uncultured Burkholderiaceae bacterium
CAGGTAGACGCGGTCGATGAACGCTTCGTTGTCCTTGTTGTTGCGGAACTTCAGCCACTCCGCCTCGTTGCTGTGCGCCATGATGAAGCCGTTGAACGGCATCGCCGGCAGCGCTTCGGTGCCTTTGAAGTTGCCTTCCTGTGTGGCGGTCAGGATCGGGTTCAGAACCTTCAGCGGCGCCTTGAACATCTCGACGAACTCGACGCAGCGCGCCGAACCCAGGCACAGCGCGCCCGAATAGCTGTAGGCGTCGGGGTCGTCCTGCGCGTAACGCTCGAGCATGCGCAGATCGACTTTGCCGACCAGCGCCGAGATGTCCTGCGTGTTCTCGTCGCCCGGCTCGGTCTTGACGATGCCGATCTGGTTCAGCACGGACGGCATCACGCGGACGACGCGGAACTTGGTCACGTCGCCCTTGTACTCCTTCAGGCGCTTCAGCGCCCAGGGGCTCGCGATTCCGGTCAGCGCGCGGCGTGGAATGCCGTAGCGGTCCTCGAGCTGCGCGCCGAACTTGTCGCGATCGAACAGGCACAGCGGGTTTTCCAGCAGCGGCGAGACGCGGCCCGACAGCGGGTCCTTCAGCGCGTAAATCGGGAACTTCTCGCACAGCTTCTTGATCTTCTCCGCGAGCGACGACTTGCCGCCGCCGACCGGCCCGAGCAGATAGAGCACCTGTTTGCGCTCCTCCAGCCCCTGCGCTGCGTGCAGGAAGTACGCGTACAGCGACATCAGCGTCTCTTCCATGCCGTAGAAGTCGCTGAACGTGTCCCACGTTTGAATGACGCGGTTCTGGAAGATGCGCGACAGTCGCGGGTCCTCCGCGGTGTTGACGAGCTTCGGCTTGCCGATCGCCTCAAGCACGCACTCGTGCGCCGATGCGTACGCCATGCGGTCGGAGCGGCACAGCTCGAGGAACTCTTCCAGGCTCATCTCCTCGTTCTGCGCCTCGACGAAGCCGTCGCGGAAAGCGGAAAAGACTTCGGACCGTTCTGTCATGCAACCTCCTTTGGCCGTCGCCCAAACCTTCGGCGTACCGCTCATAACGCACCGCAGTGCACAGCGGCGGACAGCGCGACGCGACGGCGCACGCTTACCCTAAGACATCTGCGCACGTGCAGATGTTTCGAAAAGAACGGAGATTGTTCTTATAGTTGCCCCCGCGGAACGCGTGGGGCGGAGTTCATGCGGTCTGCCGCGTTGCCGCAGACCGCTTCGGAGAGGGCCGCCGCGCCTAAAGCGTGCGGCGCGGCTCGATCCAGCCCATCCACCAACTGAACCAGATGACCAACAGCAGCGTAACCGACAGCGCAACGCGAACCGTCAGCGCATTGACCGTGCGGTTCGTCGTGCCTCTGTCGCGCAGCAGAAAGACCAGCGCGGAGCCGAGCGCCGACAAAATGCCGAGGAAGGCGACGCCGATGAAGACTTTCATGCCGGGTGCCACCGTGATATACGCATTATGTCACCGGCGCGGTGCGGTGGTCGCGTGAAGCTCGCACACGTCGCCATCGTACTGCTCGCGGCCGCCGCCGGCATCGCCGTGACCGTTTCGCTCGGCAACTGGCAGACGCGCCGAGCCGAGCAGAAGCTTGCGCTGCAAGCGCAGCGCGACGCCGCCGAACGCGCCGCGCCGCTGGAGGTGTCGGCGCGCGATCTCGCCGAGCTCCCGCGGCGCGTGCCGCTGCGCGTGAAGCTGCGCGGCCGCTTTGAGCACGATCGAACGGTCTGGCTGGAAAACCGCATGATGGACGGACGCGCCGGCTTCGTCGTCGTGACCCCGTTGCGGATCGAAGGCACCGACGTGGCGATTCTGGTCATGCGCGGCTTCGTCGCGCGCGATCCTGCCGACCGGCAGCGACTGCCCGCGATTGGCACACCGGAAGGCGACGTCACCGTCGAAGGGCTTGCGCTCGCCGAACTGCCGCGCCTGCTGGAGCTCGGGGCCGCTCCGCCGCCGGGGAGGCTGCCGGCGATTTGGCAGAATCTCGACTACGAAACGTTCGAGCGGGCGAGCGCACGCCGCGTTGCGCGGGTCGTCGTCCAGCAGCGCTCGGACAGTGCGGACGGGCTCGCGCGGCACTGGCCGCGGCCGTCGGCCGGCGTCGAGAAGCACCGCGGCTACGCGTTCCAGTGGTACGCGCTCGCCGCGCTGCTGGCGGTGCTGGCGGCGACCGTCCTCGTCCGCGGGCGCTCGCGCGCAGGGAAAGCACACTCGTGAACGCAACGACGAACCCGCCACCATCCCAGCACTGGCGGCGCTACCGCACGCTGTACCTGCTCGCAGCGGTCTGCGCCGCGCCGGTGGCCGCGTCGTACTTCGCCTACTATGCCGCGCCGCCGGCGGCCCGCACCAATTACGGCGATCTCGTCTTGCCGCAGCGGCCGGCGCCGGCGCTCGGCCTGACCCGGCTCGACGGCACGCGCGTCGAGATGGCGGCGCTGCGCGGCCAGTGGTTGATGCTGCAGGTCGACGAGTCGGCCTGCGAGGCCGCCTGCCAGCGCAAGCTGTGGAACATGCGCCAAGTGCGGCTTACGCAGGGAAAGGATCGTGACCGTATCGCGCGCGTGTGGCTGATTACCGACGCCGCGCCGATTGCCACGGCGCTGCTGCGCGAATACGACGGGACGTTGTTCCTGCGCGCCAGCCGCGCCGAACTCGAGGCCTTCCTCGCGCTGCCGCCGGACCCGGGCGCCCGGCTCAGCGACCACATCTGGCTGGTCGATCCGCTCGGCAATCTGATGCTGAGGTGGCCCAGGAACGAGGATCCGCATCGGATGAAGAAGGACCTGACCAAGCTGCTGCGCGCCTCGCGCATCGGCTGAGGGGCCGAACATGGATGCGGCTTCGTTCGGCTGGCTGGCGTTGAAAGCACTTGCGGTCGCGGCGCTGCCGCTCGGCTACGTGCTGCTGTCACACGACCCGGACAAGCACCAGAAACTGGCCTGGGTGACGGCCTTCCTGACGCTCGACCTGATCATGTTCGGCGGTTTTACCCGGCTGACCGACTCGGGTCTCGGTTGTCCGGACTGGCCGGGCTGCTACGGGCACTCGAACCCGCTGTCCGCCGGCGAGCAGATCCGCGCGGCGGAAACGGCGCAGCCGACCGGGCCGGTGACGATGACGAAGGCGTGGATCGAGATGCTGCATCGCTACTTTGCGATGGGGGTCGGGATCCTGATCATCGTGCTGATGGCGCAAGCTTGGCTACGCTGGCGGCGCGAGCCCGCGCGACCGCCGTGGCTGGCGACCGCGGTGTTCGCTGCGGTGTGCCTGCAGGGAGCTTTTGGCGCCTGGACCGTGACGATGAAGCTGCAGCCGGCTGTCGTCACCGCACATCTGCTCGGCGGTGTGGCGCTATTGGCGCTGCTGGTGTGGCTGGCGCTTCGGGAAGGCGCGGCGCGCAGCGTTGCCCCGGCTGCTGCGGCGCTGCGTTGGCCGGCGGCGCTTGCGCTCGCCGTGCTGATCGTGCAGATCGCGCTGGGTGGCTGGGTCAGTACGAATTACGCCGTGATGGCATGCCCGGACTTCCCGTTGTGCCAGGGGCGCTGGGTGCCCGAAATGGACTTCCGGCACGGATTTACCGTGTGGCGCGATCTGGGCCGTACCGGCGGCGGCGAACTGATCCCATTCCAGGCGCTGGTTGCCGTGCATTGGACCCACCGCGTGTTTGCCTATCTGGTGTTCGCGCTGCTCGGCTGGCTCGCCTGGCGCGCGTGGAAACTGGATGGCGTGTCGCGGCTGGCGCGCATGGTGGCCGCGCTGCTCGCGCTGCAGTTCGCGACCGGGCTGTCGAACGTCGTATTGCAGTGGCCCCTGCTGCTCGCGGTGCTGCATAACGGCGGTGCGGCCGCGCTGGTCGGCGTGCTCGTGACGCTGAACTATCGGGTGCACCGGGCGTCTGTGCAGACCGTCACCGCGGCGGCCGTCGCGCCGGTTGCGGCGCGTGCGAGCGGGTAAACTCCGACCTCCGCACGGCATCATCCCCCGCACCGAGCGCTTTCCGCATGCAGGCTCCCGCCAGCCGCGACGAGATCACGCTGCTGCCGCATCTGGCGCGGCAGTACTGGCTGCTGACCAAGCCGCGCGTGACCCAGCTCGCGCTGTTCTGCGCCGTGATCGGGATGTTCCTGTCGACGACCGAACTGCCGTCGCCCGCGCGGGTGGTCACGGCGACGGTCGGCATCTGGCTGCTCGCCGGCGCGGCCTTCGCCGTCAACTCGATGATCGAACGGCACATCGACGCGCGTATGGCGCGCACGCGGATGCGCCCGCTGGCGCGCGGCGAGATCACACTGCTGCAGGCGATGATCTTCTCCGGTGCCATCGGCGGCTTGGGCATGTGGGTGTTGTACGCGCTGGTGAACCCGCTGACGATGTGGCTGACCTTCGCGACCTTCGTCGGCTACGCCATCGTCTATACGGTGCTGCTCAAGCCGCACACGCCGCAGAACATCGTGATCGGCGGCATCAGCGGCGCGATGCCGCCGGTGCTCGGCTGGGCGGCCATCACGGACAGCGCGCCGGCACAAGCTTGGCTGCTCGCGCTGATCATCTTCGTCTGGACCCCGCCGCACTTCTGGGCGCTCGCGCTGTATCGGCTCGACGACTACCGCAAGTCCGGGCTGCCGATGCTGCCGATCACGCACGGCCCGGAACTAACCCGCCTGCACATCCTGCTGTACACGATTGTGCTGGTGGCCACCACGCTGCTGCCGTACGCGATCCGGATGGCCGGTGCGGTCTACCTTGCGGCGGCGCTTGCGCTCGGCGCGATATTCCTCGTCTATGCGTGGCGGCTGTATCGCGGGTACAGCGATGCGCTGGCGCGAGCCACCTTCAACTATTCGATCGTCTATCTCGCGGCGCTGTTCGCGGCGCTTCTCGTCGACCACTACGTGTCCTGACGCACCCGCGGCGGCGCGAACTGACGGATCGGCTTCAATGAAAATCGCATTCGCCTTGCTCGGTGCGCTGCTGCTTTCGGCCTGCGACGGTACGCCGAAGTTCAACAACGTCGACATCACGGGCGCCAACTATGCCCGCGAGCTCGCACTGACCGATCACACCGGTGTCCGGCGCACGCTGGCTGACTACCGCGGCAAGGTCGTCGTCGTCTTCTTCGGCTACGCCCAGTGCCCGGACGTGTGTCCGACGACGCTCGCCGACATGGCGCAGGTCAAGCGCAAGCTCGGCGCCGACGGCGAGCGGCTGCAAGTGCTGTTCGTCACCGTCGATCCCGAGCGCGACACGCCGCAGGTGCTCGCGCAGTACGTGCCGGCCTTTGACCCGAGCTTCGTCGGGCTGCATGGCACGGCCGAGGAGATCGCGAAGGCCGCCAAGGAATTCAAGGTCTTCTATCAGAAAGTTCCCGGCAAGTCCGCGACCTCATACACGATCGACCACACAGCCGGCAGCTACGTGTTCGACAAGGAAGGCCGCATCCGTCTGTTCGTCAAGCACGGGCAGGACCCGGACTCGATCGCTGCCGATCTGAAGCGCCTGCTCTGAGAACCTACGAGGGCGCGTCAGCCGGGCGGATCGGGTGGATCGCGCGACTCGACCCAGTACTGGATTAGCATCAACGCGGCGGCGCGCGACACCATCGCGTCGCGCGACCCGGCGCCGAGGTCGCGGTCGAACCGCAGCCGCAGCTCCGGGTACAGATCAAACGGCCGCGCGACCTCCGCACCCGTGGCGGCGGCGGGGCGCGCCTCGGCGCGCTGCACGTAGTCCTCGAACTCGCTGATGCCGCGCGGCGGGCGCGCATGTGCCTGGGTCATTCGATCGCTCCCGTCTCCGCGTTGATTCGCGTGCGGCTCGACAATTCGACGCCTTGCGCGCCGTCGCCGATGGCAAAGGCCGCGCACACGGCCTCGTTCAGCCCGACTTCGAACCCGGCGAACACGCTTGGCGCGGCGCCCGCGTAGCGAGCGCGCTCGTACGCGGGCGCGTCCGGATCGAGCACCGCGTGAGGCTCGAAGGGGTCGAAAACGACCCAGTCGCCGGGCGCGGCCCCGACCCTCAGGCCGAGCCGCGAGAAGACAACTTCGCGCGGCGGGCCCGCGACGCACCACACGCCGAAAAGCACACCCGCGTAATGCGCGTCGTTGTGGAAGAACGCGCCGCGACAGCCGTACCACTCGAAGCGACGGCGCAGGCCGGATGCCAGCGCAGGCCCCAGAGCGTCGGCCAGCGCCGCATACGCACCGGCCGCGTCGAAGGTGCCGCCCGATATCACGCGTCCCGGCGGTTGCGGATCGAAGGCGCGCGCCTGCGCGGCTGTGCGCAGCGGCGCAGGCGGCGCGAGGTGACCCGCCAGAACGCGGGTGGCGCTGCCGCGTCTTCCGCCGTCGGAGCAGACGCACACGGCTGGCGCGATCGAAGCATGCAACCAGGCCATTGGCGGCATGTTACCGGGGCTGCCGGCGTGGCCGCCGGGCGATGCAACGCGTGAGGTCTCCAAAAAAAAGCCCCGCTTGCGCGGGGCTCAGGTTCCGCCTCATCGGAGGAGAGGGGGAGGAGGAGAGGCGGACTTACTGCGAACAACCTTCAGGAAGATGCGGGTTCACGCCTCGACGTTCAGCGCGCCGCGCATCTTCTGCAGTGCTTTGGCCTCGATTTGGCGAATTCGTTCCGCGGAAACCCCGAATTCTTTTGCCAGGTCATGCAGGGTCGCCGTACCGACGTTGCCGTCGGGGTCTTCGTTCAGCCAGCGCGCCTCGATGATGCGGCGGCTGCGCGCATCGAGCGAGTCCAGCGCGCGGGCGATGCCCTCGGTCTGCAACTTGTCGTATTCGCGGCGCTCGAGCACCTCGGTCGGCTCGCTGCGCGGATCGGCAAGATAGGCGATCGGCGCGAACTCCTCTTCGCCGTCTTCGCCGCGGGCTTCGAGCGCGACTTCCGCCCCGCCCATCCGGGTCTCCATTTCGACGACGTCCTCCGGCCGGACGTTCAGCTCCCTGGCGACGTCATCCACCTGGCTCGGCGTGAGCGCGGCGTGCCGCTGCTTCATGCTGCGCAGATTGAAGAACAGCTTGCGCTGCGCCTTCGTCGTGGCGACCTTGACCAGGCGCCAGTTGCGCAGGATGTACTCGTGGATTTCGGCCTTGATCCAGTGCAGCGCGAACGAGACCAGCCGGACGCCGCGCTCCGGGTCGAAGCGCTTGACCGCCTTCATCAGGCCGATATTGCCTTCCTGGATCAGGTCCGCATGGGGCAGGCCGTAGCCGAGGTAGTTGCGCGCGACCGCCACGACCAGACGCAAGTGCGACAACACAAGACGCTGGGCAGCCTCCAAGCTGTTCCGCTCCCGATATTCCCGTGCGAGCCGCGTTTCTTCCTCTGCCGTCAGCAGCGGGATCCGGTTGACCGCGGCGATATACGCATCCAGATTCCCCAGGCTGCCGGGGTGCAGCGCCAACGCCCGGCCCGAAACCGCCGGAACCAGTGCATTCGATTTGCTTGCCATCCTCCGATTCCTCCCTATGGCCACAAAAATGTTAGCACTCGACATGTCCGAGTGCTAGGCCATAGACCAGACCGGCTTGATTTAGTTCTGATGCGGCGCGTCGGCCGCAAATATTGGGATTTTGTGAATGTGAGTAACCGCTAATGTAGTCCCGCGCGCGCGCTCGGGCCGGTGCGGCCGCCCGTTCAAGGCTTCGGGGGGTGGGGTCGTCCGACACCCAGCGTTCCGAGTAAAAATCCGATCGAAAGCCCGGCAAGTATGAGGCCCGCCAATATCTGAACGGGAAGCATGGGGATCGTGAAATCCGCACCGCCGTACTGGCGCGCCAGCTCGGTCAGCGCTGGATTCAGCAAGCGCAGCACGGCAGCCACGGCGCCGATGGCCAGCGCCGTTGCCGACGCCAGCACCGCGCCGCCGACGTAGGCATAGGGGCGGGCGATGAACCCCTCGTCGGCCCCGACGATCCTCAGCACACGGATCTCCTCGCCGGACGCCGTCGCCAGCAGCCGAACCGCGCCGATGACGACTGCCGCCGCCAGCATGAGCAGCGCGACGCCGACGATGGCGCTGCCGGTCAAGGCAATGCGTGCGATCCCGACGAGCTTTCGGTACCACGCCGAGTCGAACTGAACCGCATCGACGCCGGGCATCTTGCGGATTGCCGCCGCCGCTGCGTCGACCGCGGTCGGATCCACACCCGGGGCCAACGCCACGATGAACGCGTCGGGTAGCGGGTTCGACTTCAGTTCGGCCAGCGACGCACCCAAGCCGGAGCGCGCGGCCAGTTCGGCCAGCGCTGCCTCGCGCGGCACGTGCCGCACCTGCATCACGCCCGGCAGCGCTTCGATGCGCGACTGCAGGCCGCGAATCTGCGGCCCGGAGGTCCCTGGTGCGATGAACACGCTGAGCTCGGGTGCCGCCGGCACGCCGGCAACGAGCGGCCGCGCACCGACGGCCACCGTCGCCGCCAGCAACGGCAACGTCAGCGCAACGCCGGCGAGCAACACGGCAAGCAGAAGCGCGCCCGGCCGCCGAGCGAGCAGGCGAAGCGAACGGCGCAGCGCGTAGGCGCGCAGACTCCAGAAGCTCATTCGACCAGCCTGCCGTTTTCGAGACGGATCGTTCGCGCGCGCGCCGGCACGAGGATCGACTCGCCGTGCGAAGCGACGATCACCGTGACGCCCGCGACCGCGAACTGCTCGAGCAATTGCAGGATTCCTGCGGCCGAGGCCGCATCGAGGTGCGCGGTCGGCTCGTCGACAAGCACCAGCGCTGGCCGATTGACGATCGCACGGGCCAGCGCCGCCCGCTGCTGCTCGCCGCCGGACAGCTCCTGCGGACGCGCGGTGAGCGCATCGAGCCCCACGCGCGTCAACGCGGCCCGCGCGCGTTCTTCCGCCTGCGGCGCCGGCAACCCGGAAGCCAGCGCCGGCAGCATCACGTTCTCGAGCACCGTGCGATCGTCGAGCAGCATCGGATCCTGCAGCACGATGCCCATCGAGCGCCGCAGGAATGGCAGCGCACGCGGACGCAGCCGCGCGACGTCTTCGCCGGCGACGACCACACGCCCGCTCGACGGCACCTCCAGCGCGGCGATCAGCCGCAGCACGGTCGATTTGCCCGCGCCGCTCGGTCCGCACAGCAGCACGAACTCGCTGCGACCGATCGCGAAGGTGAGCTCCGCGAGCACCAGCCGGAACGCGCCATAGCGTTTGGTCACGTGATCGAACACGACCAGCGGTGCAGGACTTTCGATCGGCGCGACGGACATCGGAGCGGCGGTGCTTATCGAGCACTTCGAATTGTCGTGAAACGACCGACCGCCTGCCGCTCGCGTCCGTCGGTCTTCGTCATTCCGGGCCGCAAAGCCCCCATTGTCATTCCGAGCCGCAGGCGAGGAATCTCCACCGCTCGCAACGGCGAGATCCCTCGCGTTCGCTCGGGATGACGATCGGGAGTCATTCCGAGCCCACGGCGAGGAATCTCCGCTGCACGCAACGCCGCAATCCCTCGCGTTCGCTCGGGATG
>CAZIJU010000126.1:0-9355 GCA_964539745.1 uncultured Burkholderiaceae bacterium
TCTTCACCGGCAGCAGCATCCGGCTCTTGATCTCGATCAGCATCGCCGCCATCAACAGGTACTCGGCGGCCAGCTCGAGGTTGCGGCTGCGGATCTGCTCGACGTAGGCGAGGTACTGCGCGGTCAGCGCCGCCATCGGGATGTCGAGCACGTTGAAGTTCTGCCTGCGGATCAGGTACAGCAGCAGGTCGAGCGGCCCCTCGAACGCCTCGAGGAAGACTTCGAGCGCATCGGGCGGGATGTACAGGTCCTCGGGCAGCTTGAACAGCGGCTCGCCGTACAGCCGCGCCAGCGCCACGCCGTCGACCACGTCCGGCGTCGAGTCGTCGGCCACGAGCGCGGCAGTGGCGGCGAGTTCGACGGAATCGGCCGGGTGCGCCGCGCCGCTCATCGTTTGATCTTCGGCTGGTACACGTACGGCGGCTGCGGCACGCGCGATTCCTGCCAGCGGCGCAGTTCGTCGAAGTCGAGCTGCTTGTCCCACCAGATCGCGCGCCCCTCGCGCTGTTTGCGCTCGAGGTCCGGGATCTTCTGCTTCAGCTCGCGGATGAACTTGGTGATGTCGGACTCGTATTGCGCCACGGCGGGGTTTCGTCAATAAACCGGCGCCGACGAGGCTGTCGGCGCGCCGGGCGGGATTGTAGCGGGCGCGTCGAGCTGGCCTTCGCCGGCGCGCGGTCGCCAACGCCGGCGCCGGGCAGACGACGCCGGCGCAGACGCCGGCTCAGGCGTTGCCAAGAATCGCGATGGCGCGCTCGGCATCGGCCAGCGAGTCCAAACCGACGTAGGCGACGAACTGTGCGCCGATCACCGCCGCAGCGAATCCGTGCAGATTGATGCCGGCATCGGCAAGCCGCTGCGCGATCTCGGCGGCGATACCGGGCCTGTCGCGGCCCAGGACGCGAACCGAATGCAGCTTCTGGGTGACGTTGAAGCCGATCATCGCCGCCGCGCGTATCTCGCGGTCGGTCTGCAGTGGCGTGACGAACACGACACCCGTTCCAGGCGCTTCCGGTGCGCGTCGCGCGATGATGAACTGAAGGTCCGCCCCGGCATCGCGCAAGGCAGCCAATGCATCGGCAAGTCCGCCGGGTCTGTCGGGGATGGGTGCGGCCCAGACGTCCGCACGTTCGACGATAAGATCCATGACAAGCCTCCCTGCTGTGTCGCTGGGAGTCTCAATCTACGCCCGGCCGCCGGCGCCCGCAAAGGCGCGTTTTGCGCTGCGGATTACGTGCGTTGCGTCGGACGTTGGACGGCCGTCAGGATGCCGCGCAGGATCTCCAGCGGCGGCGGCGGACAGCCCGGCACCGCGACGTCGACCGGAACGACGTTGGCCACGCGGCCGCACGAGGCGTAGCTCTCGCCGAAGATGCCGCCGGTGCAGCCGCAGTCGCCCACCGCCACCACGAGCTTCGGCTCGGGCGTGGCTTCGTACGCGCGCTGCAGCGCGATCTTCATGTTGCGCGCGACTGGCCCGGTCACCAGCAGCATGTCGGCATGGCGCGGGCTGGCGACGAACCTGACGCCGCGGCCCTCGAGGTTGTAGTAGGGGTTGTTCAGCGCGTGAATCTCGAGCTCGCAGCCGTTGCATGAGCCCGCGTCGACCTGCCGGATCGCGAGCGCGCGGCCGAGCAGTCGAAGGATTTCGCCTTGGATGCGTTCGCCCTCGGCGCGCCACGCGTCGTTGACCGCCGGTGCAGGCTCGGTGCAGATGCCGGTTTTCAGAACCTGCTTCGTCAGAAACAGCATCAGAGATCCTGGCCCGAGTAACTGAGGTTGAACGATTTGTTGATCAGCGGAAAGTCCGGAACGATGTTGCCGATGACCGCGTGCTCGAGCAGCGGCCAGTTCTGCCACGACGGATCGTGGCAGTGGCAACGCCGCAGCCGGCCCTGCGCGTCCGTCTCGACCGCGACCAGCACGTCGCCGCGCCAGCCCTCGATCCAGCCGAGGCCGAAGGACCCCGGACCGGCGCGCGGCAACTCCAGTCTGGCCGCGCCGGCCGGCATGCGGTCGACGATCGCTGCGATCAGCCGCAGCGACTCGAACACCTCGTCGAAGCGCACGGCGACGCGCGCGGCGACGTCGCCCGTCCTCGCGCGCGCCACCGCCACGCCGAGCCGGTCGTACGGCGCGCAGGGCAGATCGACGCGCAGGTCGCGCGCGATGCCGCTGGCGCGCGCGGCCAGACCGCACAGTCCGAGCTGCAGCGCCAGCTCGCGCGTGACGATGCCGGTGGTCTGGAATCGGTCCTGCAATCCCGCGTGCTCGTCGTAAATCGAACGCAGCACGCGCACCTCGCGTTCGATGTCCTCGCATTGCCGGCGCAGGCGCGCGAGCGCGGCCGCGTCCGGGTCGACCGCGACACCGCCGGGCACGATGCGATCCATCATCAGCCGATGGCCGAACACCTCGCCGTTGGCGCGCAGCCATTGCTCGCGCAGACGCGAGAACTGCGCAAGCCCGAAGGCGAGCGCAGCGTCGTTGCCGAGCGCGCCGAGATCGCCCAGGTGATTGGCCACGCGCTCGCGCTCCAGCAGCAAGGCCCGCAGCCACAGCGCGCGCTCGGGCACCGCGCAGCCGGTGGCGGCCTCGGCCGCCATCGCGTAGGCCCACGCGTAGGCCACCGTGGAGTCGCCGCTGACGCGCCCGGCGAGGCGATGACCCTCGGCGAGCGGCATGCCTTCGAAGCGCTTTTCGATGCCCTTGTGCACGTAGCCGAGTCGCTGCTCCAGGCGCAGGACTTTTTCACCGACGATCGAGAAGCGGAAGTGCCCCGGTTCGATGATGCCGGCGTGGATCGGCCCGACCGGAATCTCGTGCACGCCGTCGCCGGCCACCGTCACGAACGGATAGCCGTCCTGCGCGATCTCGAAGCTTCGCGCGCCGTCGCTGTCACGCCGCAGCGGAAAGAAGTCCTGCGGCCATGCGCCGTGCCGCAGCCAGGGGCGCGCGTCGTCGGCGCCGTCGGCGCGCACACCGAGCAGGTCGAATACCGCGCGCTGCATCCGCGTCGCCGCGGGAAAGTGCTTCGATACGTCGGGGTATTCGGGCGCGTCGGCCGCAAGCGGCAGCCGAACGCAGGCCAGCGCGTCGGCCGCCGCGTACGCGGCGTGGACGACGAATCCTTCGCCGAGATCGCGTCGGTCCGATCCCCACAGCGCGACGAGGCGGTCGCCGGCGCGCGCGAAAGCCTGCGCCGCGGCCGACCACTGCCCTTGGCTCGCCGTGCCCAGCGCGGCCGCAATCGCGCCGGGCAGCGGGCGCAGGGCAAGCGGCGCTTCGGCGATACGCATCGCTCAACCTCCGGCGACCAGGCGCGCGGCCTGCTCGTACCAGTCCTGCAGGTACGGCGGCACGTACAGTCCCAGCAGCAGCGCCAGCGCCAAATGCACGAAGACGGGGACCAGCGCGGGCGGATGCGCGAGCGGCTTGACCGTCGTCTCGCCAAACACCATCGGCTGCACCCGGGCCAGCACCGCGGCGAACGCCACCCCGAGCGCCAGCAGCAGCAGGGGTGTGGTCCACGGATAATCGCGCATCGCGGTGGTCAGAATCAGGAACTCGCTCGCAAACACGCCGAACGGCGGCATGCCCAGGATCGCCAGCGTGCCGATCATCAGCCCCCAGCCGACCGTCGGGCTGACGCGGACCAGACCCCGGATGTCGTCCATCAGCTGCGTTCCGGCTTTCTGCGCGGCGTGGCCGACCGCGAAGAAGATCGCGGATTTCACCAGCGAGTGCACCGTCATGTGCAGCAACCCGGCAAAACTCGCGATCGGGCCGCCCATGCCGAACGCGAACGTCATCAGCCCCATGTGTTCGATCGACGAGTACGCGAACATGCGCTTGACGTCGCGCTGGCGCGAAAGGAAAAACGCTGCCAGCACCAGCGACAGCAGGCCGAAGCCCATCATCAGGTCGCCCGCGAAGCGGCTCGCCAGGGCGCCATCGGCGAGCACCTTGCAGCGCAGGACGGCGTACAGCGCCACGTTCAGCAGCAGGCCCGACAGCACCGCCGAGATCGGCGTCGGGCCTTCGGCGTGCGCATCCGGCAGCCAGTTGTGCAGCGGCGCAAGTCCCACCTTGGTGCCGTAGCCGACCAGCAGGAAGACAAAGGCGAGCGCGACGACCGTCGGCTCCAGTTGCGCCTTCACCGCATCGAGATTCGTCCACAGCAGTCCGCCGCCTTCGGCGCCGATCACGCGCTCGGCGGCCAGATACAGCAGGATCGTTCCGAACAGCGCCTGCGCGATGCCGACGCCGCACAGGATGAAGTACTTCCATGCGGCCTCGAGGCTCGCCGGCGTGCGATACACCGCGACCAGCAGCACGGTGGCGAGCGTGGCCGCCTCCAGCGCCACCCACAGCAGCCCCATGTTGTTGGTGGTCAGCGCCAGCAGCATCGTGAAGCTGAAGAGCTGGTACATGCTGTGATACAGGCGCATGCGCGGTGGCGTCATCTTGCCGTGGTCGCGCTCGACGCGCATGTACGGGCGCGAGAACAGTGTGGTCGTAAACGCGACGAAGGCGGTCAGCGTCACCAGGAACACGTTCAGCGGGTCAACGAAGAACTGCCCGTGCAGCACGACGATCGGTCCGCCGGCGATGATTTGCGCGGTCAGCGCCGCGGCGGCGACGAAGGTGGCCAGGCTGAAGACGACGTTGACTTCGGGCGCGTGCTCGCGGTGGCCGATCGCCCCGAGCACGGCAGCGCCGACGAGCGGAATGGCCAGCAGCGCGAGCAACGCTTCCATCGGTCACTCCTCTTTCAGCTTCTCCAGATGCCGGATGTCGAGGCTGTCGAACTGCTCGCGGATCTGGAACATGAACACGCCGAGGATGATCATTCCGACCAGCACGTCGAGCGCGATGCCGAGCTCGACGACCATCGGCATGCCGTAGGTGGCGCTGGTGGCGGCGAAGAAAAGCGCGTTTTCCATCGCCAGGAAGCCGATCACCTGCGGGATCGCCTTGCGCCGCGTGATCATCATCAAGAAGGAGAGCAGCACGCAGGCGAGCGCGATACCGAGCGTGCCGCGCGCCACCGACGCGGACAAGCCGGAGATCGGCAGTGCCAGGTTGAAAGCGAAGATGACGAGCACGATGCCCACCAGCATCGTCGTCGGAATGTTGATCAGCGTCTCGACGTCCCAGCGCACGTCGAGCCGTTCGATCATCCGGTGCAGCAGCCACGGCATCGCGAGCACCTTGAGCACGAAGGTCAGCGCAGCCGAGTAATACAGGTGCGGCTGATCGGTGAAGTACGCCATCACCGTGGTCGATGCGGTGAGCGTCGCTCCCTGCAGCGTGAACAGATGGATCAGCGACAGCACGCGCCGCTGCGCGAGCAGTCCGAACGACAGCAGCAGCAGCACCGCCGCGAACAGGTTGATCAGTTGGTTGACCAGCGCCGGCATCGGCTACGCCCCCAGCAGAAAGTGCACGAGGATGCCGATCACCGCCAGCAGGAACGCGCCGGCCAGAAACTCGGGCACGCGGAAGATCCGCATCTTGGCCGACAGCGTTTCGATCAACGCCAGCGCCGCGCCGCCGATGGCGAGCTTGCCGGCCAGCACCGGCGCCGCCAGCAGTATGCCGGCGAGGTCGCGTTCCTGCGCGATGCCCCAGGGAAAGAAGATCGCCAGCCCGATGCACGAATAGGCGAAAAGCTTCAGGCTCGCCGCCCACTCCACCAGCGCGAGGTGACGGCCCGAGTACTCGAGGATCATCGCCTCGTGGATCATCGTCAGTTCGAGGTGCGTGGCGGGATTGTCGACGGGAACGCGCGCGTTCTCCGCCAGCGACACCATCGTGAAGGCCACGCCGGCGAACGCGAGGCTCGGATAGATCGCGAACTCCTGATTGGCGATCGTCTCCACGATGGCGGCGAGCGAAGTCGACTGCGTGATGAACGCCGCCGTGAACAGCACCATCAGCAGCGCCGGCTCGGCGAGGAAGCCGACCAGCATTTCGCGCCGCGCACCCAGCGTGCCGAACGCCGTGCCGATGTCCATCGCCGCCAGCGACATGAACACGCGCGCCAGCGCGAACAGCCCGACCAGCGCGATCGCATCCGCCGCCGGCGCCAGCGGCAGGTCGGTCGACAGGCTGGGCACGATGCCGCAGGCGAGCACCATCGCGCCGAACACGATGTACGGCGCGCCGCGAAACAGCGCGGTCGCCTGTTCGGCGACGACCGATTCCTTCCAGAACAGCTTGTGCAGCGTGCGGTACGGCAGCAGCAGCGGCGGCGCGCTCTTGTTCTGCAGCCAGGCGCGGCACTGATTGACCCAGCCGGTGAGTAGCGGCGCGCCGAGCACGGCGAGCGCCACGGCGACCAATTGGGCGATGAAGCTCTCGGCCGTCATCGGAACACCAGGATCAGCATCACCAGCAGCGTGACGAAGCTGTAGGTCAGATACGTCGCGATGCGCCCCTGCTGCAGCAGGCCGACGATGCGCGAAACCGCCTCGGTCAGACGCGCGATCGGCAGGTACAGCCAGTGCCAGAAATGGTCGCTGACGGCGACGCGGTAAACGGGCTTGCGGTCGAACGGGCTCGGCAGCTCGCGCTCCATGCGGAAGAACGGTTCGAACACCTGGCGGATCGGCTGCCCGAACCCTTCCGCCGTGTCCTGCATGCGGGCGTTCAGCAGCGGGTAGCCGCAGTCCCACGGCGCCGAACGCCGGATGCGCCCGTGGTACAGCCGGCGCACCAGCACGAATGCCAGCGCGAAGCTGGCTGCCATGAACACCAGGAACAGCAACGGGCTGTAGCTCGCGCGCTCCGGCGCAACCGGCGCGAGAAACAGCCATCCGTGCTCGGCCACGCGCGCGCCGACGCCGTCGCCGATCAGCACGCGCGTGACCGGATCGATCAGCGCGATGACCTGTGCCGGTACGAGCCCGAGCACGATGCAGCCGGCCGCGAGCCAGACGAGTCCGGCGCGTTCCCATGCCGCCGCGTCGTGCGATTGAGCGAGCCGCGGCTCGCGCGGCTGGCCGAGGAAGATCACGCCGAAGAACTTGACCATCACGTAGCCGCCGAGCGCGGCGACCAGCGCGACACCCGCCGCGACCACCGGCACCAGGTTGTTGACGAACGTGCTCGGCAGCCCCAGCGTGAAGAGAAAGCTCTGCAGCAGAAGCCACTCCGAGACGAAGCCGTTGGCCGGCGGCAATCCTGCCGCGGCCAGCGTTCCCACCAGCACCAGCCAGCCGACCCACGGCATGTAGCGCAGCAACCCGCCCAGCTTGCCGAGGTTGCGTTCGCCGGTGGCGTGCAGGACGCTACCGGTGCCGAGGAACAACAGGCTCTTGAACATCGCGTGATTGATGGCGTGGTACAGCACCGCGGTCAGCGCCAGCGCCGCCAGCGCGGTCATGCCGTAGCCCGTGAACAGCACCGCCAGCCCGATGCCGACGACCAGCAAACCGATGTTCTCGATCGACGAGTACGCGAGCAGCCGCTTCATGTCGGTCTGGACCGCGGCAAACACGACGCCGAACAGCGCCGTCGCCAGCCCGATCGCCAGCGCGACCACGCCCCACCACCAGAGTTGCAGATGCAGCAGATCGAAGGTGACGCGCAGCAGCCCGTAGATCGCGGTCTTCAGCATCACGCCGCTCATCAGCGCCGACACGGGCGACGGCGCGGCCGGGTGCGCCTCGGGCAGCCAGACGTGCAACGGCAGGATGCCGGCTTTGGCACCGAAGCCGAAGAACGCGAGCAGAAACGCAACCGACGCCCAGAAGGGTGAAAGCTGCTGCGCGCGCATGTTGTCGAACGTGTAGTCGCCGGTGTTGGCCTGAAGCACGCCGAAACACAGCAGGATCGCGATCGCGCCCAGGTGCGCGACCAGCAGATACAGATAGCCGGCGCGGCGAATCGCCGGGATGACGTGGTTGGCGGTGACCAGGAAGAACGATGCCAGCGCCATCAGCTCCCACGCGACCATGAACGCGTAGGCGTCGTCGGCCAGCAGCACCAGCGTCATGCCCGCCAGAAAGACGTGGTACTGCAGGCACATCAGGCCGGGCGGGGTGCCCTCGCCCTTGCGGAAGTAGCCCGCCGCGAACGCCGACACGCCGGCACTGGCCAGGGCCAGCAGCAAAACGAAGAACGCCGCCAGCGCGTCGAGCCGCAGATGAAACGGCAATTCAGGCAACCCGATCGCCAGCACCGCCGTCTGCGGCGACCCGGCGAGCAATGCGGCGCCGGCCACCACTGCGGCGCCGACGCCCACCAGCGCCCCGGCCGGAAACAGCACGCGCGCGACCGTGAAGAAGTCATGCAGCCGCAGCACGCCGAGCGCGCCGAGCGCCAGCCATGCCGCGACGGCCACCAGCAGCCAGTCGATCGCGAGCCAGCCGGCCGGTCCGGTCATTCCGCGCTGCTCCGCCGGGTGTGAGTCGCCCTGCGCGCGGCCGCTGCGCGCAGCCACGGCGGCAGCGGGCGGTCGGCGAGGTGTTCGATGATGTATTCGCGGATCAGTTGCCGCACGACCTGCGACGGGGTCAGATCCTGTTCGGCGCAAATTCGCTCGAACAACGCCTTCTTGCGCGGGTCGATCAGCAGCGTCAGCCGCGCATCCTTCCGTTCCGTTGTCGTTCGCACGTCGTCGGGGATCCGATCCGAGGTAGAAATTACATGTTAATGGAATGTGCGCGCGATGCAAATCGGCGTTGTTCCCGCGCGGCGGATCGGGCGGCGGTTGGTCGCGGTCAAGCTGCTGGCGCGCGGCCTCGGTCTCGTCTGCGTCGACGGTCGTTCGATCGGGTTACTCCAATCCGGGGAGTGCAAGCGATGCGCAAAACGAACTCGTCCCGCTCGCGCTGGGAGCAAGCCTTTGGGCCGCGGCATCGGCGCAGGAGCCGACCTGGCGCAAGGACATCGGCCCGCTGATCGCCGCCAGGTGCGGCGACTGCCATGGCTCGAAGGCGCCGGAGTACAACGACTGCATGCTGCTCGCCGAAGACAAGCGCAGGAAGGTCGCCCCGCGTATGGACACCTACCCGCACTTCATGAGCTACATCATATGGCCGGCGACGGGCGTGCTGATGCGCCGCCTCGACGACGGCAAGGCCTGCGGGGGAAAACCGGCAACATCTACGCGTATCTCGGCGACAGCGACGAGGAACGCGCGAAGAACCTGAAGCTGATCAAGGACTGGCTCGGCGAGGACGCGTGGTTCACGAATCGCTGGATGAAGCGCGGTGAGGTGCCAAGCGTGACCAAGGAACAGCTCGAGAAGGTGCGCGCCAAGTACTGAGGGCGCAGTGGCGGCGGCCGGCGCGTCGCGCGCGGATCGCCGACTACTTGACGCGCATGCCCGGCTGCGCGCCGGGAT
>CAZIJU010000127.1:0-9310 GCA_964539745.1 uncultured Burkholderiaceae bacterium
AGGGATCTCGGCGTTGCGAGCGGCGGAGATTCCTCGCCTGCGGCTCGGAATGACAAAAGCGGCGTTGCGGTTCGGAATGACAAACGGCAATGGATGCGAGCGCCAAGCAGTCGGTCGTGTCGCGAAGATTCGTAATGCTCGATAATCAAGGCTGACCGAAGTGGCACATGCCAACCTGCTGATCGAACTGAACACCGAAGAGCTCCCGCCGAAGGCGCTGAAACCGCTCGCGGAGGCGTTTGCCGCCGGTATCGAGCAGGGGCTGCGCAGCCGGCACTTCCTCGCGCCCGACAGTCGCGTCACGGTGTTCGCCTCGCCGCGCCGGCTCGGCGCGCACGTCACTCACGTGGCGGCCCGTTCGCCGGACCGGCCGATCCGGCAGAAGCTGATGCCGCTCGCCGTCGCGCAGGACAAGGCGAAGAACTGGACCGCGGCATTTCTGAAGAAACTCGAGTCGCTCGGCCGCGGCCATCTCGCCAGGCTCGCGATCGGCTCGCGCGACGGGCCCGACGCCCTGGTGGTCGAGCACGACGGCAAGGCCGAGGCGGTGTTTCTCGACAGCGTTGCCGCCGGACAGCCGCTCGTCGTCGCTCTGCAGGCCGCGCTCGACGAAACGATCGCGAAGCTGCCGATCCCGAAGTCGATGAGCTACCAGCTCGCCGACGGCACGACCGTGCAGTTTGTGCGGCCGGCGCATCGCCTGGTGGCGCTGCACGGTCATGCGCCGCTGCCGGTGCGGGCGCTCGGGCTGATCGGCGGCACCAAGACCTTCGGCCATCGGTTCCTTTCGCGAGGCGAGATCGCCGTGCACTCGGCCGACACCTATGCCGAGCAGCTCGAGCGCGAAGGACGCGTGATCGCCTCGTTCGATGCGCGCCGTGCGCGCATCGTCGCGCAGGTCGGCGCCGCGGCGGCCAGGCTCGGCGCCACACCCGTGATGCCCGACGCCCTGCTCGACGAGGTCACCGCGCTCACCGAGTGGCCGGTCGTCTACGAGTCGGGCTTCGAAGCCGAGTTCCTGACCGTGCCGCAGGAGTGCCTGATCCTGACGATGCAGCAGAACCAGAAGTACTTCGCGCTGACCGGCGCCGGCGGCAAGCTGCTGAACCGGTTCCTGCTGGTGTCGAATCTTGAAACCGACGATCCGTCGGCGATTCGCGCTGGCAACGCGCGCGTCGTTCGCGCACGGCTGGCCGACGCCAAGTTCTTCTACGACCAGGACCGCAAGGCGTCGCTCGAATCGCGCATCCCGGGACTGGCGAGCGTCGTCTATCACAACAAGCTCGGCTCGCAACTGGAGCGCGTCGAGCGCATGACCGGTATCGCCGTCGAGATCGCCAAGACGCTCGACGTCGACGAGACGCACGTCGAGCGCGCCGCGCGGCTCGCGAAGGCCGATCTGCGCACGCTGATGGTCGGCGAGTTCCCCGAGCTGCAGGGAATCATGGGCCGCTACTACGCGCAGCACGACGGCGAAGCGCCCGACGTGGCCGACGCGATCGAAGAGCATTACCGCCCACGCTTCGCCGACGATGCGCTTCCCGCGTCGATGGTCGGCACCTGTGTGGCGCTGGCCGACAAGCTGGAGACCCTCGCCGGTCTGTTCGGCATCGGCGAGAAGCCGACCGGCGACAAGGACCCGTTCGCGCTGCGCCGGCACGCGATCGGCGTGCTGCGGATGCTGATGGAGAAGCGGCTCGCCGTCGGGCTCGATCGTCTGCTGGCGATCGCCGGCGCGGCGTTCTCCGCGGTCAAGTCGTACACCGAGGCGACCGACGAGGTCGCCGCGTTCATCTACGACCGCCTGCGCGGCCTGCTGCGCGAGCAGGGCTACTCGGCCAACGAGGTCGAGGCGGTCGTTTCGCTCGCGCCGGCGCGCATCGACCTCGTACCGGACCGGCTCGCAGCCGTCCGCGCGTTCATGCGGTTGCCGGAAGCCGAAAGCCTGACCGCGGCCAACAAGCGTATCGGCAACATCCTGAAGAAAGCAGGCGAGGTGTCGGCCAACTTCGACCCGTCGCTGCTGTTCGAGCCCGCGGAAAAACAGCTCGCCGCCGCGTTCGACCAGGTCCGGCCGATCGCCGAGCGATGCTTCGCGCAAGGCGACTACACGGGCATGCTGAAGTCGCTGGCGCCGCTGAAGCTACCGGTCGACGCGTTCTTCGACGACGTGATGGTCAACGTCGAGGATGCGGGTATCCGCGCCAACCGGCTCGCCCTGCTCGCCGAGCTGCGCGCGACGATGAACCGCGTGGCCGACCTCGCGCTGCTGGCGGCCGGGTAGGCGGCGGGCGCCGATGCTGTCGCGTCTGCGCGCGCTGCTGCTGCTGGCGACGATGGCGCTGACGGTCGCGCCGTGGTCGTTCGTCGTGCTGGCCGCCTGGGTGACGCCGCCCGTGACGCGCTACCGGTTGTGCGTGCTGTGGACGCGCTTCGTGATCCACGCGGCGCGGGCGATCTGCGGCGTGCGCTGGCGTGTCGAAGGCTGGGACAACCTGCCCGACGGTCCCGCGATCGTGCTGCCGAAGCACCAATCGACCTGGGAGACGTTCTGGCTGCCGAGCTTCCTGCCGCGGCGCCTGTCCTTTGTGTACAAGCGCGAACTGCACTGGATTCCGTTCTTCGGCTGGGGGATCGCCTCGCTCGGCATGATCAACATCGACCGCTCGCGCGGACAGGACGCGTTCGAGCAGGTCGTCCGCCAAGGCACCGAACTGCTGCGCGACGGCTGGTGGATCGTGATCTTTCCCGAGGGCACGCGAACACCGCCGGGCTCGACGCGGCGCTACAAGACCGGCGGGGCGCGTCTGGCGGTGCGCACCGGCACGCCGGTCGTTCCGATCGCGGTCAACTCGGGCGAGTGCTGGCCGCGCGGCCCGCTGGTCAGGCGCGCAGGCGAAATCACGGTGTCGATCGGCCCGCCGATCGATCCGGCGGGAAAAAGCGCCGACGAACTGACCGCGCTTGTAGAATCCTGGATCGAAAACGAGATGCGGCGGCTGGCGCCGCATCGTTACAGCGGACCGTACTTACCGGCGCCGCGCGGCAACGACCGCGACGCCGCCGACTCGAACGAAACCGGGCGACGGACATCGATCGATCGCTAGGCGCTTGAAAAGAGCCCTGACCAACTCGGCGCAACAGCTCACTCTGGCGTTCGACTTTCCGGGCGCTGCGCCGCCGTCTCCGCTGCCTCCCGAACCACCGCACGGCGAAAAGGCACCGCGCCCGCGGCAACTGCTGGTCGGCGGCCACCCGATCGATTATCGGCTACGCCGCGCGAAGCGCCGCACGATCGGCTTCCAGATCGACGACGGCGGGCTCACCGTCAGCGCCCCGCGGTGGGTGAGGCTCGCCGAGATCGAGGCGGCGATCGTCGAAAAGGAGCGCTGGATCCGCGCCAAGCTCGCCGAATGGCGCCAGTGGCGCGCCAAGCGGCGCCTGCCCGAGGTGCGCTTCGCCGAAGGCGGATCGCTGCCCTATCTCGGCCGGCCGCTCGTGCTGCGGCTGCGCGCCGACGCCGCCGGCACGCGGCTCGCGGACACCGGTGCGCAACGCGAACTGCACGTCGCGCTGCCGCCCGATGCCGCCGAGTCGCAGGTCAAGGACGCCGTGCAGGCGTGGCTGCAATCCGAGGCCCGGCGCGTGCTCGGCGAACGGCTCGCGTTGCTCGCCGCGCGCGTGGACGTGAAGCCCGCCGCGTGGTCGTTATCTTCGGCGCGCTCGCAGTGGGGTTCATGCACGCACGACGGCCGCATCCGGCTCAATTGGCGGCTGATCCACTTTGCGGCTCCGGTGATCGACTACGTCGTCGCGCACGAGCTGGCGCACCTGAAGGAAATGAACCATGGCCCGCGCTTCTGGAGCGCGGTGGCACAGTTGTTGCCCGGGTTCGAAGCCGCGCGCGACGAGATCAAGGGCGTCGACATCGCGTCGTTGCCTGTCTGACGCGGCCGGTCGGGCGCAGGCCGTTCACTGCTTGCGGCCCAGGACCCAGCGCGCGAGCGCCAGCGCGTCGGTTTCGGACAGCTTGGGATTCGGCGGCATCGGCACGTCGCCCCAGGCGCCGGCGCCGCCGCTGCGGATCTTGGCCGCGAGCCGCGCCGCGGCAGCCGCATCCGTCGCGTACTTCGCGGCGACATCACGGAAGGCTGGCCCCACCAGCTTGCGGTCGACCGCATGACAGCCGTTGCACGCGTGTGCGTCGAGCATCTTTGCCACCGGATCGCCCGCGCCGGCAGCGAACGTATCGGGCGCGGCCGGTGGCGCCGGATCGCGGCCGTAATAGGCGGCAAGATAGTCGAGGACGACGCGCTGCTCGTCGTCGGCCAGCGGCGGCATGCCGCGCTGGCGCATGTTCGCGAGCACGTCCTCCCACTCGCCGCGCGACAGCCGCGAGCGAAGGATGTGCTCGAGATCGTGGCAGATCGCGCAGCGTGCGGTGGTCAGACCGGCGCCCGGCCCGGAGGTGAGCTCGCGCGGCATGGCGGTGGTGGCCACTGCCGCAAGCGCAACCGCCACTGCCAGCGCGTGTGCAGCCCGCACTTTCAAGCCTCGACCGAGACGCCGACCCGATGAACGCCGTTCCAGAAGTAGCCGAGCGGATTCCACGGCGACACCAGCGGCTGGGCGTTGCCCTTGTCGTCCCAGGCGCGCGCGAGGAAGGTCTGGTAGCCGGGGCGCTGCGGCCGATGCAGGAAGCGGAAGCCACGCCACGCGTACTTGTCGCCGCGCGGATCGAGCTGCGCGGGTTGCCAGCTCACGCCTTCGTCCAGCGAGATCTCGACGCGCTCGACCGCGCCTTCGCCGACCCAGGCCTTGCCGCGCACGAGGATCGGCTCGCCGACGCGGAACTTCGCGTTCGGCGCCGGCGCCGTGATCATCGACTTCACCGGCCAGGCCTCGGTCGAGACGGCGTCCTTCGGCATCCGCTCGCCGGGCGCGACCGGGTAGCGCGGCATGCGGTAGCTGTCGTCCATGTAGGTGCCCTTGAACGGCGCATCGAGCACGGTCAGCGTGTGCAGCCACTTGGTCGACGCCGAACCGGCCCAGCCCGGCACCAGCAGCCGGATCGGATAGCCGTGAACCTTGGGCAGCGGTGCGCCGTTCATGTCCCAGGCGATCAGCGTGTTCTCCTCCATCGCCTTCGACAGCGGGATCGAGCGGATCACCGGTGCCAGCGTCGGCACCGCGCCGAAGTCCGCGCCCTGCCCGGCGACGTGCACCGCGTTGGCCTTGACCCCGGCGGCGCGCAGCACGTCGGCAAGGCGCACGCCGGTCCACTTCGGGCAGCCCATACCGCCGGTCGGCGACCAGGGCGTGCCGCGCGGCGTCGGGTGGAATGCGGTTCGGCCCGAGCCGGCGCACTCCAGCATCGCCTGCAACGTGACCGCTTTGAATGAGCGCTTCAGCTCCTCGACGGAGAACGTCAGCTCCCGGTCGACGAGCCCCTTGATCGACAGCCGATGCTGGGCGGCGTCGATGTCGGGTGTCAGCAGGTTGTTGCGAACGAACATGCGATCGGTCGGCGTGACGTCGAAGTCGTGCGCCTCCGCGGGAACGCTGCCGGTCAGCGGACGTTCCGAATGGACCTTGAAGACCGACATGTCCTTGCCTTTCAGCACATCGGCGTTGGACACGGTGCCCGGGATCACCGGTTCGGCTGCGGCCGGCGCCTGCGCGAAAACGAGCGGCGGATCGGCGAGTGCGACGAGCGCGCCGGTGCCGGCGACGCGAGCAAGGAACGAGCGACGAGCGTCATCCATCAGGAACCTCCTCGTTAAATCTCGAACGGGCGGGGCGCGCAGGCCGGCGCCGTTGGAAGCCGCCCGCCTTCTCGATGATATCCAACGGAAAACAACAACGTTTGTCCTGCGCCGCCCCTCCCGCGTTCACGCGAAGGAATGCTTCGTGGCGGATTCGAGGCGCGCACCGGCGAGCGCATCCGCCGCGGCGAGCGTCCGTCTACACTGCGCCCCGTACAAAATCGTTTCCCAACGGCATGAGAATTCTCCACACGATGCTGCGCGTCGGCGACCTGCAGCGCTCGATCGACTTTTACACGAAGGTCATGGGCATGCACCTGCTGCGCATGACCGACCGACCCGAGCAGAAATACACGCTGGCCTTCGTCGGCTGCGGCCCCGAGTCTGAGGGTGCGGTGCTCGAGCTGACCTACAACTACGGCGTGGACCGCTACGACCTGGGCAACGCGTTCGGCCACATCGCGATCGCCGTCGACGACGCGCGCGCCGCGTGCGAGCGGATACGCGCCGCCGGCGGCACGATTGCGCGCGAACCCGGGCCCGTGAAAGGCGGATCGACGGTGATCGCCTTCGTGCAGGATCCGGACGGCTACAAGATCGAGCTGATCGAGACCGGCCGATGAGCGGACTCGCGCCCGTCGCAGCGGGCCGTCGCCACCGCGGCCGATGGGTTGCTACCGGCGCGCCACCGCACGCGCGAGCGCCACAAAAGCATCGACCGCCAGCGTTTCGGCGCGCGCGCCGGGATCGATCCCTGCGGCGCGGATCGCTCGCTCGTCGAGCAGGCTCGCGAGCGCGTTGCGCAACGTCTTGCGCCGCGTGCCGAATGCGGCGGCGACGACGCGCGCGAAGGCGTCGGCATCGACCGGCGGCAGCTCGCCCGGCGGAATCGGCAGCATCCGCACGATCGCCGACTGCACCTTCGGCACCGGGGAAAACGCCCCGGCCGGAACGACGAACAGTCGCGCAACGCGATAGCGAAACTGCAGCATCACCGATAGGCGCCCGTAATCCTTGCCGCCCGATGCGGCGACGATTCGGTCGACGACTTCCTTCTGCAGCATGAAGTGCTGAGCGCACACCCGATCGGCGATCGGCACGAGCGAAAACAGCAGCGGCGTCGAGATGTGATACGGCAGATTGCCGACGAGCTTCATCGGCCGCGGATCGGCCTCGGCGAGCGCGCGCCAGTCGAGCGTGAGCGCGTCGGCTTCGATCAGCGTGAGCTGCTGCGGGGCGAAGCGCGCACGCAGTCGCGCGGCGAGGTCGCGGTCGATCTCGATTGCGGTCAGATGCCCCGCGCGCTCGACGAGCGGCGCGGTCAGCGCGCCGAGCCCCGGGCCGATCTCGACGATACGGTCGCCGGGCGCGGGCGCGATCGCGTCGATGATGCCCGCGATGTAATGGGCGTCGTGCAGGAAGTTCTGACTGAAGCGCTTGCGCGCGCGGTGGCCTTCCATCGACCCTGTCGCCCGGCGCCCTACTCTTCGCGCTCGCCCGGCGCGCGCAACGCGGCGGCCGCCGTCTCGCGCCGGTGCCACCACTCGCGGAACTCGCGGCAGCGGCCTGTGTCGTCGAAACGCGCGGCGAGTACGCCGTCGAGCTCGACGAAGGCGCCGGTGGCCACGCGCGTGAAGCTCGCGCGCCAATGCGCGTAGCCGCGCTCGCCGTCGAGCGCGATCGGCGTCGCGCCGAAGGTGACGTCGCGCTGACCGTCCTTTGCGCCGACCGTCCAGTAGTGCCGGATCGCCGCTGTGCCCACCATCGGCGGCGCGAACGGCACTTCGTGGTACGCGGCATCGTCCGTGAACAGCGCGACGGCCGCGTCGGGATCGCCGCCGGTCCACGCGCGGCCATAGCGCTGCAGCCAGTCGTCGAACTGCGCCAGTGTGATCATGCGCGGCTCCCTTCTGCGCCCGCGCGCCGCCGCGCCAGCTCGGCCGCGAGCGCGAGCGCCGCGCGCAGGCTGCCGGCATCGGCGCGCCCCGTGCCGGCCAGATCGAGCGCGGTACCGTGGTCGACCGACGTCCGCACGAAAGGCAGCCCGAGCGTGACGTTGACGCCGCGGCCGAAGCTCGCGTACTTCAGCGGCGCGAGCCCCTGGTCGTGGTACATCGCGAGAATCGCGTCGTAGCGGCGCGCGTTGGCGGGAACGAAAACCGTGTCGGCGGGCAACGGACCGTCGAGCGCCATGCCGCGCGCGCGCAGTCGTTCGAGCGCGGGCGCGATGACGTCGATCTCCTCGCGGCCGAGGTGCCCGCCTTCGCCCGCATGCGGATTCAACCCGCACACGCCGATGCGCGGCGATGCGATGCCGAACTTCGCAACCAGATCCGCATGCAGCACTTCGACCGTCGCGACCAGGCCGTCGATCGTGAGCGCGCGCGGCACCTGCGCGAGCGGCAGGTGCGTGGTCGCCAGCGCCACGCGCAACGGATACGCCGCTTCGCCGCCGACCAGCATCATCACGACCCGCTTCGCGCCGGTCTTGTCGGCGAGATACTCGGTGTGGCCCGTGAAGCGGATGCCGGCGTCGTTGAGCACTCTCTTCTGCACGGGCGCCGTGACGACGGCATCGAACTCGCCGAACAATGCGCCGGCGATCGCGCGGTCGAGCGTGGCGAGCACATAGCGCGCATTGCGAACGTCCAGCCGTCCGGGAACGACGGGCGCACCGAGCGCGACGTGCTCGATCGACGCGTTGCCCGGCAGCCGCGCCCGCGCGAACAGCGAACGATCGCCGATCAGCACGCATTCGACGCCCGCCGGCAACGCGTCGAGCGCAGCGACCGCGATCTCGGGTCCGATCCCTGCGGGTTCGCCGGTGGTGAGCGCCAGGCGCATCAGAGGATTCAGGATTCAGGACTCGGTGCCTCGCCGGCGCAAAGCGACGAACGGCAGTCCCTCGCACGCTGCGATCGACGAAATCCCATCAAGCATTACGAATCTTCGCGACACGACCGACCGCCTGGCGCTCGCATCCGCCGCCCTTCGTCATTCCGAGCCGCAATGCCGCTCCTGTCATTCCGAACCGCAACGCCGCTCTTGTCATTCCGAGCCGCCCCCATTGTCATTCCGAGCCGCAGGCGAGGAATCTCCACCGCTTGCAACGCCGAGATCCCTCGCGTTCGCTCGGGATGACCAGCCAGCGTCATTCCCCCGGCCTGGCTTCGTCGTTCCGAGCCGCCATGCCGCGATTGTCCTTCCGCACTGCAAAGGCCCCACTATCGTCCCGAACCGCAACGCCGCTCTTGTCACTCCGAGCCGCAGCGCCGCTCTTGTCATTCCGAGCCGCAGGCGAGGAATCTCCACCGCTTGCAACGCCGAGATCCCTCGCGTTCGCTCGGGATGACAAGCCAGCGTCATTCCACCCCGGCCTGGCTTCGCTATTCCGTGCCGCAACCCCGCCATTGTCATTCCGCACCGCAAAGTCCCCCTGTAATTCCGAATCGCAGCGCCGCTCTTGTCATTCCGAACCGCAACGCCGCTCTTGTCATTCCGAGCCGCAGGCGAGGAATCTCCGCCGCGCGCAATGCCGAGATCCC
>CAZIJU010000128.1:0-9277 GCA_964539745.1 uncultured Burkholderiaceae bacterium
CACCTTGGCGATCTCGGTCTTGCCGGTGCCCGGCTCGCCTTCGAGGAACAGCGGGCGGCCGAGCTTCAGCGCGAGGAACGTCGCGGTGGCGAGCTGGCGGTCGGCGACATAGTCGTGCCGCGCCAGCAGCGCGACCGTGGCGTCGACCGAAACCGGCTGTTCGGAACTCATGGACGGGACTCGCTGAAAACTGGCGCGAGATTACCGGAATCCACGCACATTCCGCTCGCCCCCGTTTATCGCAGCAAACCACGACCCGCCAAGCGATACGGATCGTACCCGATCAAAACCTGAAATATGTCCAGCGCGCACCGTGCCGCGGCCCAAGGCGTTCGGCCGCCACGGTCTCGGAGCACGTGCCGGTAGGCCAGAACGCGTTGGAGATCGCGGCATACAAACAAACGGGCGCCCAACGGCGCCCGTCCACGGCCGTGCCTGTCCGCTCGTGCGTCAGCCAAGCGCTGCCTTGACCGCGCGTTTCGCGAGCACCGGGATCAGATGCGCGCGGTATTCGGCCGGGCCGTGAATGTCGCTGTTCAATCCCGACGCCGGCACCTGGATGCCGTCGCAGGACTCCGGCGCGAACGTCTTCGCCAGCGCATCTTCCAGCGCCTTGACGCGGAACGCACAGGGGCCGGCGCCGGTCACGGCGACCCGCACGCCGCCGCCGGTCTTGGCGACGAACACGCCGACCAGCGCGAAGCGCGAAGCCGGCTGTTTGAACTTCACGTACGCCGCCTTCTCCGGCACCGGGAAGGTCACTGCGGTGATCAGCTCGCCACCCTTGAGCGCCGTCTCGTACAGCCCCTTGAAGAAGTCGTCTGCGGCGATCTGACGCAGGTTCGTTTGGATCGTCGCGCCGAGCGCGAGCACGGCCGCCGGATAGTCGGCCGCCGGATCGCTGTTGGCGAGCGAGCCGCCGATCGTTCCGCGATTGCGCACCGCGCGGTCGCCAATGCCGTTGGCAAGCCTGGCGAGCGCAGGGATCGCTTTGCCGACGTCCTTGGACGCGGCCACCGTCGAGTGCGTGGTCATGGCGCCGATCGTGACCGTGCCGTTGGCGAACTTGATGCCGCTCAGATCGGCGATGCCCGACAGGTCGATGAACCCTTCGGGCGCGAGCAGCCCGAGCTTCATCGAGGGCAGCACCGATTGCCCGCCGGCGAGCACCTTGTCGTCCGCGTGCTGCTGCAACAGTTGCGCGGCCTCTGCGACCGTGGTCGGACGGTGATAGTGCATGTGATGCATGTTCGTCTCCTTCAGTGCTTGCGCGCCGCCTGGATCGTCTTCCACACGTTGTGCGGGGTGGCCGGCATCGGCACGTCGCGCACGCCCAACTCCGCCAGCGCGTCGACGATCGCGTTGATCACCGCCGGCGGCGCACCGATCGCGCCGGCCTCGCCGCAACCCTTCACACCGAGCGGGTTGTGCGTGCAGGGCGTGCCTTTCGCGGTCTCGACCATGAAGTGCGGCAGGTCGTCGGCCCTGGGCATCGCATAGTCCTGGAAGCTTCCGGTGACGAGCTGGCCGTCCTCGTTGTAGACGCAGCCCTCGAGCAGCGCCTGACCGATGCCCTGCGCGAGTCCCCCGTGGACCTGGCCTTCGACGATCATCGGGTTGATCACGTTGCCGAAGTCGTCGCACGCGGCGAAGCGGTCGATTCGCACGTGCCCGGTCGCCGGATCGGCTTCGACCTCGCAAACGTACGAGCCCGCCGGGTACGTGAAGTTGGTCGGATCGTAGAAGGCGTTCTCGTTCAGCCCGGGCTCCAGCTTGTCGAGCGGATAGTTGTGCGGCACGTAAGCCGCAAGCGCCACCTCGGCGAAAGCCTTCTTGCGGTCGGTGCCGGCCACACGGAATTCGCCGTTGGCGAACTCGATGTCGCTCTCGGACGCTTCGAGCAGGTGCGCGGCGATCTTCTTGCCCTTGGCGATCACCTTGTCGATCGCCTTGATGATCGCGGTGCCGCCGACGGCGATCGAGCGGCTGCCGTACGTGCCCATGCCGAACAGGATCTTGCCGGTGTCGCCGTGCTGGATGTCGACGTCGTCGAGCGCGATGCCGAGCTTGTCGGCGACGACCTGCGCGAACGTGGTCTCGTGCCCCTGCCCGTGCGAGTGCGAGCCGGTGTAGATCGTCACCTTGCCGGTCGGGTGCACGCGCACCTCGCCGGCTTCGAACAGACCCGCGCGTGCGCCGAGCGCGCCGGCGATGTTCGACGGCGCGATGCCGCACGCTTCGATGTAGCACGCGTAGCCGAGTCCGCGCAGCAGGCCCTTCTTCGCGCTTTCGGCCTTGCGCTTGGCAAACCCCTTGACGTCGGCGATCTCCTGCACGCGATTGAGCGTCGCTTCGTAGTCGCCCGTGTCGTAGGTGAGCCCCACCGGCGTGGCGTAGGGGAAGGTGCGAATGAAGTTCTTGCGCCGCAGATCGGCCGGATCCATCTTCAACTCGCGCGCGGCGGTCTCGACGAGCCGTTCGACCAGATACGTCGCCTCGGGCCGGCCCGCGCCCCGATACGCGTCCACCGGCGTCGTGTTGGTGAACACCGCCTGGATCTCGCTGTAGATCGCGGGCGTGGTGTACTGGCCGGCCAGCAACGTCGAGTGCAGGATCGTCGGGATGCACGACGCGAAGGTCGACAGATACGCACCCATGTTGGCGGTCGTGTGCTCGCGCAACGCGAGGAACTTGCCGTCCTTGTCCAGCGCCAGCTCGGCGACCGTCACGTGGTCGCGGCCATGCGCGTCGGTCAGGAAGCTCTCGCTGCGCTCCGCGGTCCACTTGATCGGCCGGCCGATGCGCTTGCTGGCCCACACCAGCGCGGTTTCTTCGGCGTACAGATAGATCTTCGAGCCGAAGCCGCCGCCGACATCGGGCGCGATCACGCGCAGCTTGTGTTCCGCAATCCCCAGCACGAACGCGGCCATCAACAGCCGTTCGACGTGCGGGTTCTGGCTCGTCACGTAAAGGGTGTACGAGTCGTCGGCGCGGTTGTACACCGCATTGGCCGCCCGCGGCTCGATCGCGTTGGGGATCAGCCGGTTGTTGACGAACTCGAGCTTCGTCACGTGCGCGGCCTTCGCGAACGCGGCGTCGACCGCCGCCTTGTCGCCGATCGCCCACGTGTAGCAGACGTTGTCGGGCGCGATCTCGTGCACGGCGGTCTTGGCTTTCGCCGCGGTCGCGGTGTCGACCACCGCCGGCAGGACCTCGTAGTCGACATCGATCAGCGCCGCGGCGGCCTTGGCCTGCGCAAGCGTTTCGGCGACGACGAGCGCGACCTGATCGCCGACGTGAAGCACCTTGTGCTCGGCGATGATCGGGTGGCGCGGCTCCTTCATCGGCGTGCCGTCGATCGAGGTGATCAGCCAGCCGCACGGCAGTCCGCCCACCGATGCCACGTCCTTGCCGGTGAACACGCCGAGCACGCCGGGTGCTTTCTTCGCCGCGCTGGTGTCGATCGACTTGATCTTCGCGTGCGCGTGCGGGCTGCGCAGGAAGTAGCCGTAGCTCTGGTTCGGCAGCGTCACGTCGTCCGTGTACTGCCCGGCGCCGGTCAGGAAGCGGTAGTCCTCGCGCCGCTCGACCGCGCGGCCGATAAAGCCTGCTTTGGGATCGTTCATCTTGATGCTCCCGCTGTCGTCCCCGCACAGGGCGAGGATCCACTGTCGTTCATCGAAAAGTCGCCGGATGCCCGCTTCCGCGGGAACGGCGCAGCCTCAGACACCCATCGCCTTGGCGCCCTGCTGCACCGCCTTGACGATGTTCTGATAGCCGGTGCAGCGGCAGAAGTTGCCCTCGAGCCCTTCGCGGATCTGCTCTTCGGTCGCGTGCGGCCAGTGCGTGACCAGATCGATCGCGCTCATCACCATGCCCGGGGTGCAGAACCCGCACTGCAGTCCGTGACACGCCTTGAACGCCGCCTGCATCGGATGCATCGAGCCGTCCGCGGGTGTGATGCCTTCGATCGTCGTGACCTCCGCCCCCTGCATCTGCGCGGCGAGCACGTTGCAGCTTTTCACGGCTCGTCCGTTGACGTGCACCGTGCAGGCGCCGCACTGGGCGGTGTCGCAGCCGACGTGGGTGCCGGTCAGCCGCAGGTGCTCGCGGATGAACGTGACGAGCAGGGTATCGGGTTCGACCTCGGCCGTGACGGCCTTGCCGTTGACCCGCAGGGAAAGCGGGACTTTCATATGGAACTCCTTGGGAAGCGGTCGCGGCGCCGTGACGTGTTCTGGTTTTGGCGCTCGGGCTCACTTTAATCGCGCGCAGTCGGAGAAGGCAAGCGCGCGCCCGCGCATTTTTGTGATTCCCGGTGTGTCGCGCTGCAGCAGCAGAACGTGCGTTGACTATCCAGCATTACGAATCTTCGCGACGCCGCAGACCGCCTGGCGCTCGCATCCGTCCCCCCTTCGTCATTCCGGGCCGCAACCCCCTATTGTCATTCCGAGCCGTAGGCGAGGAATCTCCGCCCCAGGCAACGCGGAGATCCCTCGCGTTCGCTCGGGATGACGGAACCGGTGCCCACACGGGCGAAACGAACTCGCGGGGTCGCGGTGTCACGAGCTTGCGTAACTCAATAGAATGCGATCGGCAGACCGCAGATATCGGTCGGGGTTCGTATGGATAACGTCGACACGCAAGTGCTGAAGAAAGCCGACGAATGGCTGCGCGCCGGCCACCGCGCGGTGCTGGGCACGATCGTGCGCACTTGGGGCTCGGCACCGCGGCCAGTGGGTTCACTGGTGGCGATCCGGGACGACGGCCTCGTCGCGGGGTCGGTCTCCGGCGGCTGCATCGAGGACGATCTGGTCGACCGCGTTCGTTCGCGCGCGCTCGCCACCGACCGCCCTCAGCGGGTGAAGTACGGCGTCACCGCCGAGGACGCGTTCAAGTTCGGGCTGCCGTGCGGCGGCACGCTGGAGCTGGTGCTCGAGCCGCTGACGGCCGAGTCGCGCATCGACGAGCTGCTTGCGCGCGTCATCGAAGGCCGCCAGACGGTGCGGCGGCTCGACATGAAGACCGGCCACGTCACGCTCGCCGAAGGCACCGGCCGCGACGTGCTGTCGGCCACCGACGAGGCACTGGTCACCGTGCACGGGCCGCGGCTGCGGCTGCTCGCGATCGGCGCGGGGCAGTTGACGCACTATCTGGCGCAGATGGCGCTCGCCTGCGACTACGCGGTGACGATCTGCGATCCGCGCGAGGAGTACGCCGACGGCTGGCTGGTGCCGGGCACCACGCTCGTGCGGACGATGCCGGACGACACCGTCGTCGAGTTCAAACCCGACATGAACACCGCGATCGTCGCGCTCACCCACGATCCCAAGCTCGACGATCTGGCGCTGATGGAGGCGCTGAAATCCAGCGCGTTTTACGTCGGCGCGATCGGCAGCCAGAAGAACCAGGCCGCGCGCCGCCGGCGCTTGCTCGAGTTCGGCGTCACCGAAGCGCAGCTCGCGCGCCTGCACGGGCCGGTGGGGCTCAAAAACGGCGCGCGCACGCCGGCGGAAATCGCCGTGTCGATTATGGCCGAGCTGACGGCCGCCAAGTACGGCTACGAGATTCCCGTGCCGCGACCGGTATCCGCCAGTACGGCGCCCGTGGACAGCGGCTGCGCCGTCGGCTGAACGCGCGCGTCGCGATTAACCGATCGATCGTGCAGTCGCGGAGGCCGGCACGCGCCGCGCGGTGAAGCGCACCGCGCGCCGACGCGCCTGCCGCGACGGCCGCGCCTATTGCGCCGCGGCTGCGCGCGATGACCGGCAGCATCAGCGCGGGCGAAGGCGCGGTCGCACGACTGTTCTTCGACAGTACGAACATCGACGGCCTGGGCACGGCCGCCAAGCCCGGTGGCAAACACGGATCCTCGGCACCAACGCCACGCGGCCGGGAATGCGGATCAACGTGCCTGGCGCGACGCGCCGCCGATCGGCAAACCCCGGATCGCGAGGGATCCCACGTCCAGCGCCGCCCAGACATAAAGCGGCAACGCGCTGGTCGCGAGCGGCAGCGGGCAAAACTCGTCACTGGCAATCGGCTCGCTCAGGCTCGCGGGCAACTGACACGCCACATCCTCAGGACGAAACGGCGGCGCGCGCCGGTCCCGTTTCTATCCACGCACCGACTCGGCCGCTTGGCAGCGCCGGGCGTCGATGGCACGCTGCCGCTACCCGCCATGGACCGATCGCCCGCCATCGCCCTCGAAGACGCGCCGCGCGCGCTGTGCCTGTTCGGCGCCGCGGTGGCGCTGCGCGCCGGCCAGCCGCTGCGGCTGGCGCGCAAGTCGGTGGCGCTGCTGGCCTATGTCGCGCTGGCCGGGCCGACCACCCGCACGCGCGTGGCCGACCTGTTCTGGGGCGCGCTGGACACCGCCAGCGCCCGCCGCAACCTGCGGCGCGAGCTGCACCGGCTCGGCGAGGTGCAGGCGGCGGACTTCGTGGTCAGCGACGGCGAGCGGCTGACGCTCGCGCCTGGCACCGCGGTGGACGTAGCTGAGTTCGAGCACTTGGCCGCGACCGCGCCGGCCGAGGCGCTGCCGCTGTACGCCGGCCCGCTGCTCGACGGATTGGAGGTCGCCGACAGCCCCGCCTTCAGCGACTGGCTCGCGCACGAGCGCGAGCGGCTGGCGGCTCTGCGGCGCGGCGCGTTGCACAGCGAACTCGCGCGCCACGAGGCCGCCGGCCGTCCGCACCAAGCGCTGGAGCACGCGCTCGCGCTGCTGGCCGCGGACCCGCTGCAGGAGGCGCACTACGCCGATGCGATGCGGCTGTGCTACGCGGTGGGCGAGCGCGCCCGCGCGCTCGCGCTCTACGAGCGCTGCCGCACCGTGCTGCGCGACGAACTCGGCCTCGACCCGCTGCCCGCCACCGCCGCGCTGGCCGAGCGCATCCGAGCCGCCGACCGGTTGGCGCCGATCGTCGCGCACGGCGACGGGCGCGAGTTGGCGCGCCTGGACGCAACGCTGCTCGGGCTGATCGGGCGCGACGAACAGCTCGCCGCGCTGCGCGCCTGCGCCACGCCGCTGGCGCTGATCGAAGGCGAGCCGGGCGTGGGCAAGTCGCGCCTGGCGGCCGAGTACGCGCTCGATCGCGCGCCGTGGCTGCGGCTGCGCGGCTCGGCCGTGTGGCGCGGCGCGCCGCTGCACCCGATCGCCGACCTGCTGCAGCGCGCGCTCGACGATCCCGCGCTGCGCGCCGTGCTGCACGCGCTGCCGGCCGACGACCGCGCGCAGTTGACCCGCCTGGTGCCCGCGCTCGCCATCGCGCCCGCCTCAGACGCCGGTCCATCGGCGCGGTCGCGGTTCTTCACCGCGCTGACCCGCTGCCTCGACGCGTTGCTGGCCGACGGCGTGCTGGTCGCCGACGATGTTCAATGGCTCGACGAGGCCACGCTCGAAGCGCTGGAGGCGCTCGCCCTCGGCGCCGCGCCGGCCCCGCCAGCACCCGGGGCCGGCGCGGCCGCCCACCCGACCCGCACCGGCGCGCGCATCGTCTTCACCGCGCGCAGCGCCGAGCTGGCGCAGGCACCGGCGGCGCGCGGGCTGCTGCGCCGGCTTGAGGGCGCCGCGCTGCTCACGCGCCTGACGCTGCCGCCGCTGGATGACCGTGCCACGCTGCAACTCGTGCGCGAGCTGTCGGGCACCGCGGGCGGCGAGCGCTTTGCCGCGCGACTGCAACGCGCCACCGGCGGCAACCCGTTCTTCATGCTGGAGACCATCCGCTACCTGTTCGACATCGGCGAGTTGCGCATCGGCGCGGGCGGCGAGTGGTCCACGCCGTACGACGACGCCACGTCCGACTACGCCGAGCTGCCGGTGCCGCCCACCGTGCACCGCGCCGTGGCCGAGCGGATCGAGCGACTCGGCCCGGCCGCGCGCCGGCTGCTCGAGACTGCTGCGCTGGCCGGCGACGCGTTCACGCTGGCCGAGCTGCGCCCGGCCACCGCACTGGCCGAGCGCGACGCGCGCGAGGCGCTGGACCGTGCGCTGCAGGCGCAGCTCGTGATGCCGGCCGACGCTGCGTACCGCTTCGTGCACGACCTGGGCCGCGCGGCGGTCGAAGGCGAAGTGCGGCCCGAACGGCGGCGGCTGATTCACCGCCGGCTCGCCGCCACGCTGCAGCAGCAGCACGGCGCGCCCGAACGCATCGGCCAGCACCTCGAAGCCGCGGGCGAGCGCTCCGAGGCCGTGGCCTGGCGGCTGCGCGCCGCCCGCGAGGCCGAGTGCCGCTTCGCGCGCCATGAAGTCATTGCCCATCTGCAGGCCGCACTCGCCGATGGCGCCCGCGGCGCGCAGGCGGTCGAGGTGCGGCTGGCGCTGATCAAGGCGCGCCGCGCGCTGGGACCGCAGGCGCTGGCCGACAACGCCGCCGAGTTCGACGCCATCGACGCCGAACTCGCCGTGCTGGACGATGAGGCGCTGCGCCTGCGCACCGACCTGCTGCGCGCCATGTTCGTGTCCGACAGCGGCCGCCACGACCAGGCGCTGCGCCTGATCGAGCAGGTGCTGGCGCGACCCTACGCCCGGCAGGCGCCGCCGTACGAACAGTGCCGCGCGCTGTACATGGCCGCCCACTGCGCCGCGTTCGGCGGCGACGCACCGCTGGCGGTGCGCTACGGCGAGCGCGGCCGCGCGCTGGCGCTGACCCACGACGCGCCCGACCTCACCTCGATCGAGACCGCGCTGACCTACGCCTACGTCGCCACCGACCGCGCCGAAGAAGCCGTGGCGCTGGCCGACCTCGCGCTCGCCCGGCTGGCGCGCCGCCCGCTCGCGGAGCCGGTGTTCCGCGCCAACCTGCTCGCCGCCGCAGCCGACGCGCACATGGCGACCGGCCGCTTCGGCAGCGCGCAGGCGATGCTCGAACAGGCGCTCGCGCTGCTCGAGCGGTCCAACATGGGCGGGCACATCCAGATGCCGGTGCACATCGCGCTCGCGCTGCTGCACGCCAAGACCGGCAACCTGGCCGCCGCCCACGCCGCGCGCCGCGGCTTGCTGGAGGCCATCGGCGACGAGCACGGCCCCCGCGTGCAGTACATGACCGCGATGGTCGACGCCAACATCGAGCTGCAGGAAGGCAACACCGACGGCGCACTGCGCTCGCTCGGCCGCGCGATCGAGGTCGCGGTGGCCGCCGGCAACCCGACCTACCAGCTCAACGCGCTGCTGCTGCGTGCCCGCGTGCACGACGAGCTGTCCGACCTCGATGCCGCCATCGCCGATGCGGACGCGGCGGCCGAAGCGGTGCGCGCCGCCCACGGCAGCGATAGCAGC
>CAZIJU010000129.1:0-9204 GCA_964539745.1 uncultured Burkholderiaceae bacterium
GCGTTGACCAGGTCGAAGATCGTGCCGAGGTTGACCGCGAACGCCTCCTTGCGCTGGCCGACGAACATGCGCCCCGGCTGCGCGCAGCCCGGGATGTTGACGTTGTAGATGTGCTGGTCGGCGTAGGCGGCGTAGTCCGGGATCGTCTTGGTGCCGATGTTGTCGACCGGCTTGTCGAAGGTCGCGGCACCGTTGGCCGCGTTGGTGACGCGCGCCCGCTGGCCCGTGCGGCGATCGCCGCGGACGACGTCGACGGTGTACTTCTCGTTGACGTTCAGCGCCGCCGCGTTCGGCGCCGACACCTGTCCGGCCTGGATCAGCGGAATCGCGACCATCTTGTCGCCGATCGGCAGCTTGACCCCCTTCAGCTCGTTGCTGAAGCGGAACTGGAAGGTGATGTCTTCGCGCGCGTCGCCGTCGTTGTCGATGTGGATCTCGTACAGCGCAGTCTTGTCGAGCGGGAAGTAGTTCGGGCCGCCGTACGGGTCCTGCAGCGGAAGATAGTTGGCGATCAGCGTCACGTAATCGGCGCGGCCCGGCTCGTACGAACGGAACATGTACAAGTCGGTGCCGTCGACCTTCGGCTGCGTCGTGATGAACGGCGCTTCGCGGTGGCTCGACGCCAGCGCCGGGGCAGCGGCACCGGCCAGCGCGGCACAGGCCAGCGCGAGCGGTATTGCGTGCAGCGGTTTGTGTCTCATCGATTCCTCCTGGTGGCGTGGCAGCGCGCGCGAAGCCGGATGCGGCGATCCAACGCGGCTGATGCCGCCATTACGGGCGGGCCCGGCGATTGGATTCATCGGGGCCACGCACCGGTCTCGTCACATCCGCGGGCCGCGCCCATCCGTAATGCGCATGTCGCACGACGACACCCCAACTTCCAGGAGGAACCCAATGATCCACCGGCAAACCCGTCGCTCCTTCCTTTCCACCGGCACCAAGTTGTCGGCCGGCGCCGTCGCGCTGCTGGCCGGCGCGCGCGGGGCCGCCGCGGCCAATCCCGCCGCCGACGCCCGGATCCTGAACGTCGCGCTCGGGCTCGAGCACGAAGCCATCGCGGCCTACCAGCTCGGCGCGGGCAGCGGACTGCTGCAAAAGCCCGTGCTCGACGTCGCCGTGCTGTTCCAGTCGCATCACAAGGGCCACCGCGACGCGCTCGCCGCGACGATCCGCAAACTCGGCGGCACCCCGGTCGAGGAGAAAAAGCTCGACGACTACGCCAAGGCGCTGCGCGCCGATGCGCTGAAGTCGCAGGCCGACGTGCTCGAGCTGGCTGCGCGTCTAGAGCTCGGCGCGGTCAACGCCTACCTCGGCGTGATTCCGTCGTTCGCCGACAGCGCGCTCGCCAAGGTCGCCGCGCGGCTCGCCGCCGACGAGACGATGCACTGGGCGATCCTCGCCAACGCGCTGGGCAAGCCGCTGCCGGGTGCCGCCCTTTCGTTCGGCGCCTGAGATGCCTGCACGGCCGGTTCTCGCCGCGCTTGCGCTGACGCTGGCGTTGTCCGCGCCGTCGGGGTCCGCCGCTGCCGGCGGCGCGGGGGCGAACGCTGCCGACGCCTTGCGCGGCGAGACCGCGGGCGACGCCGCCCGCGGCGCGCGGTTGTACGAGGCCCGCTGCAGCGGCTGCCACAGCGCAGACGCCAACCGCGTCGGCCCCGCGCACCGCGGTGTTTTCGGCCGGCGCGCGGGCGCCGCGGCCGGCTTCGACTACTCGCCCGCACTGCGCGCGAGCCGGATCGTCTGGGGCGACCGCACGCTCGACGCGTGGCTGGCCGATCCGGAACGCACGATCCCCGGCCAGGCGATGGGCTACCGCGTCGACGACGCGCGCGACCGCGCCGATCTGATCGCGTACCTGCGCCATCTGCAATGAACCGGAAGCCTTGCCATCGACGCGCGGCGAAGACGCGGTGAATCGCCGTCTTTCCGGACGATGGCCGCTTCCGCCGGGCGATCCGGCGACACCGCGCAGCGCCGGGCTGTTTCGCCCCGCCCGCCCTCTTTCCGCGGTTCGACGACGTCTATCCGGTTGAATCGGCCGGCGCCCGCAATCCGGCTTTTGATCCGCTGCGTATAGAGTGTCAAGTTTCGGGATCGACCGCCGGGCAGGCTCGGCTGTCGGTCCCTTGCCCCAGGACAAGGCGGCGAGGTGACCATGACATCAGCAGCGGCGGCGGCACAGTGTCCGGACGGCGAGCCCGGGACGATTCGGTTCAGCGTCGTACTCGACCGAGCGGCGCGATTCGATTCGGCGGAGCTGGCAGCGCTGCAGACCGCAGCAGCCAAGGTCGAAGCAAACGCCGAGTTGGCGGCGCTGCTCGAACAGGTCGCCCGCGGTGACCAGGCAGCCCTCGCGCGGCTTTACGACCTGACGCTGCCGCGCGTGTTCGCGGTCGCGCGCCGCATCTGCATCGACGCCGCGCTCGCCGAGGAGGTGACCGAAGACGTCTACTTCCAGGTGTGGCGCGAGGGCGCGCGTTTCGACGCGGCGCGCGCGCCGGCGCTGGCGTGGCTGCTGATGCTCGCGCGTTCGCGTGCGCTCGATGCCCTGCGCCGCGCCGAACCCGCGCTGGTGACCGACGACCCGCACACGCTCGCCGGAGACCCTGGCAGCGGCGATGGCGACCCGCTGCGGTTGCTCGACGCGTTCAGACGCGACAGCGAGGTGCGCGCGGCGCTGGCGCGGCTTCCGGCGCGCGATCGGCAGATCGTCGCACTCGCTTTTCTGCGCGGACTGACGCATGCGGAGATATCGGCGGCGATGCAGTTGCCGTTGGGCACGGTCAAGACATCGGTGCGCCGCTCGCTGCACGCGCTGCGCGCCGTGTTGTCCGCGCACGCGCCCGACGGATGGAACGACGAGGTGATCGATGAAGACGACTGACGCCGGGCTGCCGCAGGCCGCGGTCGAGCGCATGCTGCTCGATGTGGCGCCTGAACCGGTCGCCCCCGAAGTGGCTGCGCGCATCAAGGCGCGCCTGGCGCGGCGTGTCGCGGCTGAACCGCGATCGACCGCGCCGCAGTTCATCGACATTCGCGCCGACGAAGGGTGGCGGCCGCTGACCGACGGGACCGAGATGAAGATCCTCTTCGACGACGGCGCGACGCTGTCGTGGCTGGTGCGTATGCATCCGGGCGCGCGTCTGGACGCGCACCTGCACGACGCAGGTCCGGAAGAGTGCCTGGTCGTCCAGGGCGATCTGTGGCTCGACGGCAAGCGCTTCGGCGCGGGCGACTACCAGCTCGCGCCGCGCGGGACCGCGCACCACCGCGTTCACACGGAGACGGGCTGCGTGCTGTTCGTGCGTTCGCCTTCGCCGCGCGCCTCGGCGGCTGGCTGAATCCTGCGGATCATGGAAACGACGAACGAAGCGCTGCCCCGGACGGCGACGATTGCGCTGCTCGAAGCCCTTGCGCCGGAGGCGCCGGCGCGCGCGGATCGCATCCGCCGCCGGCTGCTCGCTCGCACCGCGTGCGATGCGGCCGCGGCGCGCGGCCTCGATCGCACCGCCGGCTGGCGCTTTTTCGTCGCCGGCGCGGAGAAGAAAATCCTGTTCGACGACGGCCGCACGATGACCTGGCTCGTGCGGATGGCGCCCGGCGCGGCGTTGCCCGCGCACCGACACGACGAAGGCGACGAGGAATGTCTGGTGCTCGAAGGGTCGGTCGTCGTCGACGGCGTGCGTCACGAGCCCGGCGACTACACGCTGGCGCTGCGCGGCTCGGAGCACCGCTCGGTGTGGACCGACACCGGCGCGTTGTTCCTGCTGCGATCGCCTTCGCGGTACGCGGCGGCGCTCAGCGCCGGCTGAGCAGCCGCCGCAGGTTGTCGAGCGCGCGGCGCGACTGCCGCGCGAGCAGCCAGCGCGTCAGGTTGCGGTCGAACCAACGCCACGGCGCGCGGTGCGAGCGGAACCACAACAGCCGCGTGAAGCGGCAGCCGGCGGCGCTCGGTTCGAGCTGGTATTCGATGCGCGCGTCGCCCTCATCGCCCGTCGTCTCGATGACCCAGCGCCGCGGCGGCTCGCAGGCGCGCACCACCCACGCCGCTTCGAAGCGCCGGCCAGCGGCGCCGATCGTCTCGACCACGGATTCGCCGAGCGCGAGCGGCCGGTCCTCGACACCGCGCACCATCACCGTTGCCGGGTGCCAGCGCGACCAGCGCGCAGGATTGGTGACGAACGCGAACGCCCGCGCGACTGCACACGGCGGCTCGACCGCCGTGACGATGCAGACGAAGCCGTTCGCCGTGTCGCCGCCGCTCATGCGATGCGCTCGTACGCGACGATCTCGGGCGCGGCCGCGAGCAGCGGGCCGCCACGCTCGAACGCGCGCGCGACGTGCGCGCTCGCCATGTGCGCTTCGACCGCGGCGGCGTCGCGCCAGTGCTCGACCGTGACGAATTCGTTCGGACGGTCAGCGCGGGCGAACAGCTCGTAGCGGACGCAGCCGGGTTCGGCGCGCGTCGGCGCGAGCAACTCGTCGAACACGCGGCGCAAGGCGTCGCACTGGTCGGGCCGCGCGACAAAGCGGCCGATGACGGTTCTCATCGCGGTCCCTCCGGAACTTGCGGGCGCGATCGGCAGCGGATCGCTCAGAGAATACGGCCGACCCGGCCATCCGGATTGCGGCGCGGCAGCGCCAGTCGCGACAGGGCGAAGCCTGTTCGACACGGAGAACACCGAGGAAGGACTCCGGTTCTCTCTGTGTCCTTCTGTGTCTCTGTGGCGAATCCTTCGTCCTTCGAGAGTCGTGCTCTCACCACAGAGGGCACGGAGAAAAGACGTCTGGACCTTCTCCGTGCTGCTCCGTTTCGAACGAAGCGCTGCCCCGTTCGCGCGCTTGTCGTGCGCGGCGCTTCCCGGATGGTCGGCGGCCTCTACGCGGCCGCGAGCCGCCGCCGCTCGCGATGGATCGCCAGATGGCGCGGCGTCCACGACGGCGGCGTGTGGCGGACGAAGTACGCGCGCGCGACGTGGTAGCTCGGGTCGAAGCCGTAGAAGTTGCGGCGCATCTGCGCGAGTTCCTCCTCGCGATACCTGGCGAGCGGTTTCTCGGCTTCGTCGCGCGCGCGGCGCGCGCGCTTGGCGTCGACGCGCGCGGCAAACGCGCCGTCGGCGGCCAGCGCTCGCGCGCGCCGGCGCACTTCGTCCAGAAAGCCCGCGTGATCGCGCTCGATCACCGCGTCGACGAGGCCGACCGCCTTTGCCTCGCGCGCCGAGATCGGCAGCCGGTGGTTCATCACCGCGCGCGGATCGCCGCGCTTTACGCGGCGCGGCAGCGTGTAGGTCCAGTATTCGGAGCCGTACAGATTGCCCATGTTCTTGTAGTGCGGGTTCAGGATCACGCCGGCGCGCGCCCAGACCTCGTCGCAGGTGGCGGCGAGGAACGCGCCGCCCGCGCCCGCGTTGCCCTGCAGCGCGGCGATCGTCACGCGATCGGTCGTCGTCAGGATCGCTTCGCAGACGTCGTCGATCGCTTCGATGTTGCGCATCGACTCGTCGGCCGGACTCGGCGCGGCCTCGATGACGTTCAGATGGATGCCGTTGCTGAAGAAGTCCGGGCCGCCGGCCAGCACGAGCACGCGGGTGGGCCGTGCGAGCGCCGCGCGGTACGCCGCGAGCAGCCGCTGGCACTGCGCGGTCGACATCGCGCCGTTGTAAAAGGCGAAGTGCACGATGCCGACCGCGCCTTCCTCTTCGTAGCGGATCTCGTCCGGACCGTCGCTTGCGTGCGCGAGCGCGGCGCACTGCGCCGGGAAAGCGGCAGCGACCGGCAGCTTGAACGCGTCTTCGGCATCGGCGCGCTTGACGTGGCCGATCCACACCGCGCCGTCGACCGTGGCGCGCAGGATCGCGTCGTGGCTGCGGGCGAGGACTTGCCCCGGTTCGACCGGGCCGGCGCCGTCGCGTGCGGCGCCGGCCGCATGCGCGTCGTACAGATAGCAAGGCACCCCGAACAACGCGTCGAGCACCCCCGGCGCGCCGTCGGAGGCGCGGATCTTGCGCAGCACCTCGGCCGTGCCGTCGCGGGACCAGTCGATGCGGCGATCGTCCTGCTTCACCAGCGGGCGCGCGCGTCCCCGCACGCCGGGCGCACCGGGCTCGAAACGCTGCGGAGCGAAGCGGCCCGACGCGAAGCGCTCGACCGCTTCGAGCACCGCGGCGGTCGCGGCTTCGGTCACTTCGTTGCGGTAAAGGCTCGACTTGGTCGCTTCGCGCATCGCGAAGGTCCGGCTCGCCCAGACCGGACCCGCGTCCATCTCCGCCTCGGCCTGCAGCACCGTCACACCCCACTCGCTTTCGCCGTCGAGGATCGCCCAGTCGAGCGCGCTCGGCCCGCGGTCGCCGGCGATGCCGGGATGCACGACGAGGCACGTGCGCCTGCGCCAGACGCTCGCGGGAATCGCGCGCTTCATGAATGGCGCGACGACGAGATCCGGTTCGAACAGCGCGACGGCTTCCTCGGTCACGCTGTCGGCGATGTCGTACTCGACCGAAACCTCGTGA
Organism: uncultured Burkholderiaceae bacterium; assembly: GCA_964539745.1. Lineage (GTDB taxonomy): Bacteria > Pseudomonadota > Gammaproteobacteria > Burkholderiales > Burkholderiaceae_F > DSNY01. Next base: position 6,510 of record CAZIJU010000129.1, read on the forward strand.
CCGAGCGCGCGCAGCTCGACGAAGAGCCGCTGCGTCAGGCTGTTGAAGCTGCGGGCGAGCAGCAGGATGCGCATCGTCAGCGGGCGTACGCGTATTCGATCCGCACGGCACGCGCCTTCCAGTACGCCCACGCGCCCTGCGGAAACAGCCATTCGACCACCGCGTCGGCCGGCACCTCGATGCCGTCGGCCTTCGCGAACGCGAGATACCGGCCCTGCCACGGATGTTCCGACGGCGCATCGCGGCCGTTGTCGTAGGTGTGCCGCGCCACATACATCCCGGCCGGCCTGCCGTCGGCGCCGAAGCGGAACTCGACAGCCACCTCGCGCGGAGCCACACCGATCGTGGCGAGCGCGCGCGACGCGTCGAGCGCGGTCCAGCGCACGCCCGCCTGCGGCAGCAGCGCGGTCGGAAACCACATCGCCTCGCCCAGATACCGGCGCAGTGAGGCGGTGGCGAGCGCTTCGCTGCCGGCCTTGTCGACCACCGGCAGCAGACCGAGGATCGCGCCGCGCATCTCCCCGCGTCCGTCGACGAGCGCGTCGCGCACGCGCACGGTCACGCCGGGCGCCATGCGCATCCGCGCATCCCAGACGAAGCCCGGCGCGCCGGGCACGAAGTCCTGCACCGCCGTGAAAGGCACCCACCGGTCGGCGCCGGGGGCGCCGAGGTTGAACTCGCCGGCCCAGTGCACGCGCGCGCTAACGATCGCGCGCTGCCCTTCGGCGAGCGTTCGACGCAGCCAGCGCTGCACCGGCGCCGGCAGCGCACTCAGTTGCGCTTCGGCGTACGGCGCTGCGCCGGCGGCCTGCGTCGCCAGCCGGGCCTGCAGCGCGCGCGTGGCGGCGTCCCAGCGCGACTGCGCGATCCACACGGCGCTCGCCGCGATCGCCGCGCCGGCGCCGAGCGCGACAGCCAGTCCGGTCACGATGCGTCGCCCCGCCGGCATTGCCACATCAGCAGATCCGCGGAAGCTGATCGCCGGTCAGCCAGTCGACGATGCGGCGGCCGCCGAACTTCGTCCGCATCTGCACGAAGCGGTTGTCGTCCGCGATCACTTCGCCGATCGCGCAGGCGTCGTGCGCGAGCGGATGCGCGCGCATCGCGGCGAGCACCGCGTCGGCGTCCTCGGCCGCGACGATGGCCACCAGCTTGCCTTCGTTCGCGACGTACAGCGGGTCCAGCCCCAGGAACTCGCACGCGGCCTGCACCTGCGGCCGCACCGGGATCGCCGCTTCGTCGAGCAGCATGCCCACACCCGACTGCGCGGCGATCTCGTTCAGCGTGGTCGCCAGCCCGCCGCGCGTCGGATCGCGCAGCACGCGCAGCCCGCGCGCCGGATCGCGCCGCATCGGTTCGCGTACCGCGTCGACCATGCACGCGACGAGCCCATGCAGCGCGGCGGTGTCGGAGACGATCTCGGTGGCGAAGGCGAGCGACTCGCGCAGCGACATGATCGCCATCCCGTGGTCGCCGAGCGGGCCCGACACGAGGATGCGGTCGCCCGGCCGCGCGCGGTCGCCGGCGATCGCCAGCCCCTCCTCGACGACGCCCACACCGGTGGTCGTGATGAACACGCCGTCGCCCTTGCCCCGCTCGACGACCTTGGTGTCGCCGGTGACGATCGCCACGTCCGCCTCGCACGCCGCGGCCGCCATCGACTCGACGATGCGTTTCAGGTCCGCGAGCGGAAAGCCTTCCTCGAGGATGAAGCTCGCGGCGAGATAGATCGGCCGCGCGCCCGCCATCGCCACGTCGTTGACGGTGCCGTGCACGGACAGGCAGCCGATGTCGCCGCCCGGGAAGAACAGCGGCGAGACGACGTGGCTGTCGGTGGCCATCACCACGCGCCCCGGCGGCAGCGCGAAGGTCGCCATGTCGTTCTTCTGCGCGAGGATCTCGTTGCCGAACGCCTCGTGGAAAAGCTGCTCGATCAGTTGCGCCATCGCGCGCCCGCCCGAGCCGTGCGTCAGATCGACGCGGCCATGCTTCAGATCGAGCGGGCGGACGTAGCCCGATTTTACCGGTTTGTTCATGCGTCCGTCGTCCATACGACCGTGATCACCCCGCAGACACGAGCGCCGTTCGCTTACGCCGCAATGCGCACCGGAACATCCTTGAACCGTCCGTAGGTGAAGTGGGCGGCGCAGGCGCCTTCGGAGCAGCGCCGCCTTCGAAAGAAGTTGTGGCTGCGGCCGGCGCTGCGCGCCTTAACTTCGGCTCGCGCCGAAGTTAGCCTACGCCGCAACGCGCACCGGAACATCCTTGAACCTTCCGTAGGTGAAATGGGCGGCGCAAGCTCCTTCGGAGCTCACCATGCACGAGCCGACCGGATTCTCGGGCGTGCAGACGGTGCCGAAGAGCTTGCAGTCGCGCGGGTGCTTGACGCCGCGCAGGATCGCGCCGCATTCGCAGGCCCTGTTGTCGGCGACCTTCTTCGTTTCGAGCGCAAATCTCTTCTCGGCGTCGAACGCGGCGTAGTCGCCGCGGATCGCGAGCGCCGAATACGGCACGTCGCCGAGCCCGCGCCATTCGAAGCTGCGGCGCAGCTCGAAGACCTCCGCGACCAGGTTCTGCGCCTTGACGTTGCCTTCGCGCGTGACCGCGCGCGTGAATTCGTTCTCGACCTCGCAGCGGCCCTCGTTGACCTGCCGCACCAGCATCAGGATCGCCTGCATCACGTCGAGCGGCTCGA
>CAZIJU010000130.1:0-8972 GCA_964539745.1 uncultured Burkholderiaceae bacterium
GGTGATGGCGCCGCCCGGCATGGAGGAGTTGACGCAGCAGATCCAGTCGATGTTCGCCAATCTCGGCCAGGGACGGCGCAAGCCGCGCAAGATGAAGGTCCGCGAGGCGTACAAGCTGCTGGTCGACGAAGAGGCGGCCCGGCTCGTCAACGAGGAGGAGCTCAAGGCCAAGGCGCTCGCCAACGTCGAGAACAACGGCATCGTCTTCCTCGACGAGATCGACAAGATCGCGAGCCGTTCGGAGGTGCAAGGCGCGGACGTCTCGCGTCAGGGCGTGCAGCGCGACCTGCTGCCGCTCGTGGAGGGCACGACGATCAACACGAAGTACGGGATGGTCAGGACCGATCACATCCTGTTCATCGCGAGCGGCGCTTTCCACTTCGCCAAGCCGAGCGACCTGATCCCCGAATTGCAGGGCCGCTTTCCGATCCGCGTCGAACTCGATTCGCTGTCGGCCAAGGACTTCGAGCGCATCCTGACCGCGACCGACGCTTGCCTGACCAAGCAGTACCAGGCGCTGCTCGCGACCGAGGAGGTCGCGCTCGAGTTCACGCCCGAAGGCATCGCCAAGCTCGCCGAGATCGCCTATGCAGTCAACGAGAAGACCGAAAACATCGGCGCGCGGCGCCTCTACACGGTGATGGAGCGGCTGCTCGAGGAAATTTCGTTCGATGCCGGCAGCCGCAGAGGCGACCGCATCGTCATCGACGCCGCCTACGTCGAGGCGCGGCTTGCCGATCTCGCCCGCAACGAAGACCTCGCTCGCTACGTGCTGTAGCCGCGCCGCGCGCAGCACGTCCGCCGCAGTTCGGGCAATTGGCGGAATCCCGCACAAGTTCGCCGCGGGCAGGCGCTTCTATACTGCCGGCCTTCGTACGAGGCGCCGCGTCGTCGTGCGGCCGGTACGCAGGATGGCCATCCAACTGCTGTTCTTCGTTCTCGGGCTGGCCGCGCTGATCGCCGGCGCCGAGCTGCTGGTGCGCGGCGCCTCGAAGCTCGCGCTCGCTTGGGGCATCTCGCCGCTGGTCGTGGGGCTCACGATCGTCGCCTTCGGCACCAGTTCGCCCGAGATGGCCGTCACCGTCGGTGCTGCGCTCGAAGGCACGACCGACATCGCGATCGGTAACGCCGTCGGCAGCAACGTCTTCAACGTGCTGTTCATCCTCGGCGTCTCGGCCTTGATCGCGCCGCTGGTGGTGCACGCGCAACTGATCCGGCAGGAAGTGCCGATCATGATCGGCGCGACCGTCCTGCTGATCGTGATGATGGTCGACGGCGTCGTCGGCCGCATCGAGGCGGCGCTGCTCGTCGTGCTGCTCGGCGCGTACACCGTGTTCCTGGTCGTGCAGTCGCGCCGGCAGACGCGCGCGACCGCCGACGAATACGCCGGCGAGGTCGACCGCAAGGCGGGCCAGGGCGCGCGCTGGGACAGCCACTGGGCGGTGCAAGGGCTGCTCGTGGCGGGCGGGCTCGCGCTGCTCGTCCTCGGTTCGCGCTGGCTGGTCGGCGCGGCGGTCGCTTTCGCGCAGGCGTTCGGCGTCGGCGAACTGGTCATCGGCTTGACGATCGTCGCCGCGGGCACGTCGCTGCCCGAGGTGGCCACGTCGATCACCGCGGCGGTCAAGGGCGAACGCGACATCGCGGTGGGCAACGTCGTCGGCAGCAACACGTTCAACATCCTCGGCTGCCTCGGACTTGCAGGACTGGTCGCGCCCGCGGGCCTGCCGGTGGCGCCCGCCGTTCTGCATTTCGACGCCTGGGTGATGCTCGCGGTGGCGGCGGCCTGCCTGCCGATTTTCTTCACCGGCCGCCAGATCGCGCGCTGGGAGGGCGCGGTCTTCGTCGGCTACTACGTCGCGTACGTCGCGTATCTGATCCTGGCCGCGCAGCGGCACGCGCTGCTGCCGGCGTTCAGCGCAGCGATGCTCGGCTTCGTCATCCCGCTGACGATCGTCACGCTGGTGGTCGTGCTGCTGCGGCCGCCGGCGCGCGCGCCGAAGTAGCCCGATGGCCGCGCTCGCCGTGCTGCTGGTGCTGCTGCCTTTCGTTGGCGGCGCGCTGCTGTTCGCGTTGTCGCGAACACTCTCTCGCGCGGCGGCCGCATGGATCGCCGGTGCCGTCGCGCTCGCCGGCTGCGCGCTGGTCGCGGCGACCGCACCGGCGGTGTTCGGCGGCGAAGTGCTGCGCTGGAGCGCGAGCTGGGTCGCGCAACTCGGACTCGGCTTGGGCTTGCGCATGGACGGGCTGGCCTGGGTGTTCGCGCTGCTCGTTTGCGGCATCGGCGCGTTGATCGTGCTGTACGCGGCGTACTACCTCGACCGCGCCGATCCGGCGCCGCGCTTCTTTTCGTTCCTGCTGCTGTTCATGGGCGCGATGCTCGGCATCGTGCTGGCCGACAACCTGGTGCTGCTGGTCGTTTTCTGGGAGCTGACCAGCCTGTCGAGCTTTCTGTTGATCGGCTATTGGCAGCACCGCAGCGACGCGCGTGAAGGCGCCAAGATGGCGCTCGCGATCACCGGCGCCGGCGGGCTCGCATTGCTGGCCGGCGTGCTGCTGCTGGGGCAGATCGTCGGCAGCACGCAGCTCGACGTCGTGCTCGCCTCGGGCACGCTGATCCGCGCGCATCCGCTGTACGTGCCCGCGCTCGTGCTCGTGCTGGCGGGCGCGTTCACCAAAAGCGCGCAGTTCCCTTTCCACTTCTGGCTGCCGCATGCGATGGCCGCGCCGACCCCTGTGTCGGCGTACCTGCACTCGGCGACGATGGTCAAGGCGGGCGTGTTCCTGCTCGCGCGCATGTACCCGGCGCTGGGCGGCGCCGAGCCGTGGTTCTGGATCGTCACGCTGGTGGGGCTCGCGACGCTGCTCGCCGGCGCGTATCTGGCGATCTTCCAGCACGACCTGAAGGGGCTGCTCGCGTATTCGACGATCAGCCATCTCGGGCTGATCACGCTGCTGTTCGGACTCGACGAGAAGACGGCGACGGTCGCCGGCGTCTTCCACATCCTGAACCACGCAACTTTCAAGGCATCGCTGTTCATGGCGGCCGGCATCATCGACCACGAGGCTGGCAGCCGCGACATGCGCGTGCTGAACGGGTTGTGGCGCGCGCTGCCGATCACCGGCGCGCTGGCGATGGTCGCGGCAGGTGCGATGGCGGGCGTGCCCTTGCTGAACGGCTTTCTGTCGAAGGAGATGTTCTTCGCGGAAACCGTGCTGAAGGAGGGCTATCCGGCGCTCGAGGTGTGGCTGCCGCTCGGCGCAACGATCGCCGGCGTCTTTAGCGTCGCCTACAGCGTGCGCTTCATCCACGACGTGTTCTTCAACGGCGACGCGGCCGGGCTTCCCAGGACGCCGCACGAACCGCCCCGCTTCATGCGGGTGCCCGTCGAGTTGCTGGTGGTGCTGTGCCTGGCGGTCGGCCTGCTGCCGGCGGCGACCGTCGGCCCGCTGCTCGCGGTCGGCGCGCAGGCGGCGCTGTACGGCGGTCCGTTCGCGCCGCTGCCCGAATACACGCTCGCGATCTGGCACGGCTTCAACCTGCCGCTGGCGATGAGCGCGGTCGCGCTCGTCGGAGGGCTGCTGCTTTACTTCGGACTGCAGCGGTTCATCAACCTGCACCGGCTGATCCACTGGCCGCGCGGAGGGCGAGAGGTCTTCGTCTTCGCGATCGAGCGCGTCGTTCGAGCGGCCGACGCGCTGACCACGGCGCTGGTCAACGGCAGTCTGCAGCGCTACCTGCTGCTGCTGGTGCTGCTGGCGCTCGCGGCCGGCGCGGGGCCGCCGCTGGCGGCGTGGATGCAGGGTGGGTTGCCGGAACGGCTGCCGGCGATCGAAGGTGCCACGCCATTTGCGTTCGTCGCCGCCTGGGCGATCGGCGTGGCGGCGGCGTTCGGCACCGTGTTCGCACACCGCGCGCGGCTGCTCGCGCTGATCCTGCTCGGCGCGGTCGGGCTGGTCGTGAGCCTCACGTTCGTCTACCTGTCGGCGCCGGATCTGGCGCTGACGCAGTTGCTGGTCGAAGTGGCGACGATCATGCTGATGATGCTCGCGCTGAACTGGCTGCCGCTCGAAGGCGCGCGCGAGCGCAGCCGCGCGCGGCGCATGCGCGACGCGGCGATCGCGACCATCGCGGGGCTCGGGGTGGCGGCGATCGTATGGACCGTAATCGAGCGCCCGGTCGATTCGATCGCGCCGTACTTCCTGCGGCTCGCCGCGCCCGAAGGCGGCGGCACCAACGTCGTCAACGTGATCCTTGTCGACTTCCGCGGCTTCGACACGCTCGGCGAGATCACCGTGCTCGGCATCGCGGGTCTCGTGATCTACGCGCTGCTGCGCGATTTCGTGCCGAGCGCGGGTGCGCTGTCGCATGCGCCCGCAGGCGGGTCGGAGGCGGCGCGCCACCCGCTGATGCTCGCGCTCGCCGCGCGGCTGCTGCTGCCGCTCGCGGTGCTGGTCGCCGTGTATCTGTTTCTGCGCGGCCACAACCTGCCCGGCGGCGGCTTTATCGCGGGGCTGGTGCTCGCGATCGCGCTGATCCTGCAGTTCGTCGCCAACGGGCAGCGCTGGGTCGAGCAGCGCATGCGCACGGACTTCCGCGCGTGGATCGCCGGCGGACTGCTCGTTGCCGGGCTGACCGGCGTCGGGAGCTGGTTCCTCGGCAGCCCGTTCCTGACCAGCACCTACGACTATCCGAAGCTGCCGTTGATCGGCGCCGTGCCGCTGGCGAGCGCCGCGCTGTTCGACCTCGGCGTGTTCCTGACCGTCGTCGGCGCGGCGATGACGGGACTGGTCGCGATGGCCAGGCTCACGCTGCCGGCGGCGGCGACGGCAGCGGACGCGGAGCGGGGCGCATGAGCGCCGGTCGGCCGCTCCGACGGCGCTCGCTCGCCCTCGGGGGGACAGCGCGCAGCGCGAAGGGGATCTGATGAGCCTGATGCTTGCGCTTGGTGTCGGCGTGCTGGCGGGCACCGGCATCTATCTGCTGCTGCGCGCGCGCAGCTTCGACGTGATCCTCGGGCTGACGCTGCTCGCGTACGCGGTCAACCTGTTCATCTTCCTGATGGGCCGCGTGACGGTCGGCGCCCCGCCCATCCTGCGCAAGGACGTTCCCGCCACGCTCGCGCATTACGCCGATCCGCTGCCGCAGGCGCTCGTGCTGACCGCGATCGTGATCAGCTTCGGCATGACCGCGCTGCTCTTGGCGATCGCGCTCGCCGCGCGCGCCGAAACGGGGTCCGATCACGTCGACGGTCCCGAAGGCGAGTCCCGAGAAAATGGTGTCTGACCCCATTTTCTTCGAGCACGCGATCGTTGCGCCGGTCGTGCTGCCGCTGCTCGTCGGTGCGGCGCTGGTGCCGATCGAAGGTCGACGACCGCGCTTGGCATCGGCGCTGTCGCTGGCGGCGGTGCTCGCGCTGCTCGCGTTGAGCGCGGCGCTCGCGGCGCACGCCGCGAGCGGCGCGGTCGAGGCGTATCTGCTCGGCAACTGGCGCGCGCCGTTCGGCATCGCGCTGGCGCTCGACCGGCTCAGCGCGTTGATGCTGGTGCTGACGGCGCTCGTGGCGCTGGGCGCCGTGCTGTACGCGCGCGGGGCCGAGGAGTCGCGCGGCGCGCACTTTCACGCGTTGCTGCAGTTCCAGTTGATGGGGCTGAACGGCGCTTTCCTGACCGCGGACCTGTTCAACCTGTTCGTGTTTTTCGAAGTGCTGCTGATCGCCTCGTACGGGCTGCTGCTGCACGGCGGCGGGCCGCGCCGGCTGAAGGCCGCGATCCATTACGTCGCGTTTAACCTGACGGGATCGGCGCTGTTCCTGATCGCGGTCTCTTTGCTGTACGGCCTCACCGGCACGCTGAACATGGCCGATCTGGCCGAACGCGTGACGCGCGCGCCCGCAGAAGACGCGGTGCTGCTGAAGACCGCCGCGCTGCTGCTGCTCGTGGTGTTTTCGGTCAAGGCCGCGCTGCTGCCCTTGTACTTCTGGCTGCCCGACACCTACAGCGCGGCGGCGGCGCCGGTGGCCGCGCTGTTCGCGATCATGACCAAGGTCGGCGTCTACGCGATCGCGCGTGTCTACACGCTCGTGTTCGGCGACGCCGGCAGTGCCGTTGCGCAGATCGCGTTGCCCTGGCTGCCGTGGCTCGCACTGGGAACCCTCGCGCTCGCCGCGCAGGGCGTGCTGGCGGCGACCCGGCTGCGCGTGCTGACCGCGTATCTCGTGGTGGCCTCGGCCGGCACGCTGCTGCTCGCGCTCGGGCTCGGCACTGTGCAGACGGTCGCTGCCGGGCTGTTCTATCTGATCAACAGCACGCTGGTCGCTGCCGCGCTGTTTCTGCTGATCGATCGCATCGGCGCGGCGCGCGGCGCCGCCGGCGATACGCTCGCGGCCGCGCCGATCGACGGCGCGCGCGGGCGGCTCGGCACTGCGTACTTCGTTCTGGCGATCGCCGTCGCGGGGTTGCCGCCGCTGGCGGGCTTCCTCGGCAAGGCGCTGCTGCTGCAGGCCGCGGCGGCCAGCGCCTGGCCCGCGCTCGTGTGGGTCGTCGTGCTCGTCTCGAGCTTCGCGCTGATCGTCGCGCTCGCACGCGCCGGCAGCGTCGTGTTCTGGCAGGCGGGCGAGACGGCGGATCGCACGGCGCCGCGCGCGCCGATCGCGCAACGCGCCGCGCTTGCCTTGCTGACACTGCTCGTCGTCGCGGTCGCCGCGTTCGCCGGGCCGCTCGCGGACTACACGCAGGCGGCCGCGCGCCAGCTTTTCGAGCGGCGGGCGTACATCGAAGCCGTGCTCGGCAAGCGGCCGGCCGCGCCGCTGTGGAATCCCAGGGAGGGTTCGGTCAAATGAAACTCGTGCCAGCGCCGATTCTCTCGCTCGTCCTGTTCGTCTCGTGGTTGCTGCTGAACAACACGGTCGATCCGGCGCATCTTTTGATCGCCGCGGTGCTCGCGGCTGCGATCCCATGGTTCACCGAGCCGCTGCGGCCGGAGAAGCCGCGCATCGGCCGCTTGGGTGTGGCCGCGAAGCTTGCGCTCGTGGTGCTGTGGGACATCGTGCTGTCGAACATCGAGGTCGCCCGCCGCATCCTCGGTCCCGAGTCGGCGATCCGCCCGCGTTTCGTCTGGGTGCCGCTGTCGATCCGCGACCCGCACGGCATCGTCACGCTGGCCGGCATCGTCACGATGACGCCCGGCACGCTGTCGTCGGATCTGAGCGAGGACCGGCGCTGGCTGCTCGTGCATGCGTTCAACGTCGACGACGAGGCCGCGCTCGTCGCGACGATCAAGCGGCGCTACGAGGCGCCGCTGCGGGAGATCTTCGAATGACCGTGCTCTCGCTCGTTCTGCCGTTCGCGATCGGCGCGTTCGGCGTTGCGCTGCTGCTGGCGGCGTACCGGCTGCTGCGCGGGCCGGCGGCTGCCGACCGCATCCTCGCGCTCGACACGCTGTACATCAACACGATGGCGTTGCTGATCCTGCTCGGTATCCGCTTCGGCACCGCGCTGTATTTCGAGGCGGCGCTGGTGATCGCGATGCTCGGGTTCGTCAGCACGGTGGTGCTGTCGAAGTTCCTGCTGCGCGGAGACGTCGTCGAATGAACCCGCTGCCGATCTGGCTCGACGTGTTGCTCGCGGTACTGGTTGTGACCGGCGCCGGGTTCGCGCTGATCGGCTCCTTCGGTCTGGCCAGGCTGTCGGACTTTCTGAAGCGGGTGCACGGGCCGACCAAGGCGTCGACGCTGGGTGTGGGCTGCGTGCTGATCGCCTCCTCCGCCTACTTCACGGCTGTCGGGCTGTCGCGCGGCGCCGGGCCGAGCCTGCACGAGCTGATGATCACGCTGTTCGTCTTCCTGACAGCGCCGGTGTCGGCCCACCTGCTCGTCAAAGCCGCGTTGAAGCTCGACTCGACGATCCGCCCGCCGCCGCCACCGGCGGACGACGACGCGGCGCGCCGATCCGAATCAAAGCCGTCCTGAGAAGCGCGCCGTTATCATCGGCCCGACTTTCGACACCAAACCCGCCGTGCCGCTGCCACGCTGGATCGTCCGACTGCTCGCCTGTGCGGCGCTGCTCGCCGCGTTCGCGCCTGCGTGGGCGGCGGCGATGCACTTGACGTCGGGCCAGTGGCGCGCCGACCTGTGCGACAGCGGCGGCCCGCGCGCCGCGCACGCCGCACATCACGACTGCTGTCTGGGATCGGCGGATCCGGCCTTGCCGGCGACCGGATGGGCCTTGCGTCCGGACACACCGACGCCTGCGCCGTCACGCCTGGATGCGAGCGCCGCCCGTTCCGAGCCGCGCTATGCGCGCGCCCCGACGCGTGCGCCGCCCGGCCTGCGCTGAAACGAAGCCACGGCGACGGCTTGGCGCGTCAGCCGGAGATTGCGAACCGATCGGCGGGCGGCGACGCGACTGCGCCGCCCATTCTTGGAAGGACAGATAGATGAGAACGAGCTTGAAACTGTTGCTGAGAACGAGCTTGAAACTGTTGCTGGCGCTCGGCGCGCTGGCGCTCGCTGCGGCGGCCAACGCGCAGGTCGAAGCGAAGAACGTGTGGGCGCGCGCGACGGTGCAGGGGCAGATGGGCACCGGGGCGTTCATGACGCTGACCGCGAAGGAGCCGGTGCGGCTCGTCGGCGCGGCGAGCCCTGTGGCGGGTGTCGTCGAGATCCACGAAATGGCGATGGAAGGCAACGTGATGCGGATGCGCGCGATCGAGGGTCTCGATCTGGCTGCCGGCAAACCGTTGGAACTGAAGCCGGGCGGCTACCACGTGATGCTGATGGACCTGAATCGCGCGCTGAAAGCGGGCGACAGGATCGCCGTCGAGCTGCGCTTCGAGACGAAGGACAAGAAGCAGTTCACGCTGCCACTCGAAGCCGAAGTGCGCGTGACCGCGCCGGGCGCGGCGATGCCGATGAAGCATTAGCCCGGATATTTCATGAGTGAGAGGTCAGCGGCCCCGTGCTTACGCGCGTTGT
>CAZIJU010000131.1:0-8871 GCA_964539745.1 uncultured Burkholderiaceae bacterium
CCACGGCAGCGATAGCAGCGGCCCGGTGCTGATCCGCGAAGCGCTGCACGCGTCGCGCGAGATCGCCCGCGGCGACCCCGCCCCCGCCCAGGCCCGCCTGCGCGCCGCGCTCGCGAGCGAACGCTTCGTCGACGACCACGCACACGAGTCGCGCGACTTTGCGCGGGTGGTGCTGGCCGAGGCGATCGCGGCGGCGGGTGATGTGGAGGGGGCGTTGGCGGCGTTGCCGCAGCACGTGGCGGCGCCGGGGTTGCGGGCGCGGGCGTTGGGCCTGCGGGTTCGGCTCCGCGGAAGCGGCGCGCTCGAGGAGGCGCAGGCGCTGCTGGCCTCCGGCATGCTTGCGCCCATGGCGGAGCAGAGGCTGCGAGCGGCGGTCGCGGCGCAGGGCGCCAGTGCCTGCAGGCGACCCGGAACGACATGACCGACAGCGATCGGCCAAGAAGACACGTTCGCACAAAGCAACCCGGGTGTCCGCTTCAAGATCTCGCGGATGCCCGGCCCGAGGCCCAGGCAGACCGCATGACTTCAACCCATCGCTCGCAGCCGCCACTTCGCGGGTGGCACACCGGTACCCTTCTTGAATGCCCTGCTGAACGCCGCCTCCGATTTGTAGCCCACAGCCGCGGCCACCGCGCCCACCTTGGCATGCGGCTCGTCAAGCAGCCGGGCGGCGAGCTGCAACCGCCACCGGGTCAGGTACTGCATCGGCGGCTGGCCGACGAAGTGCGCAAAGCGTTCGGCCAGCACTGAGCGCGAGGTGCCCGAGCGCGCCGCGAGCTCCACCAGCGACCATTGCCGCGCCGGATCGCCGTGCAAGTGAGCCAGCGCGCGCGCGACCAGCGGATCCTTCAGTCCTGCGAGCCAGGTCGCTTCGGCGGCAGGCATAGATTCAAGATGGTGCCGCACCACCTCCACGAACATCAGTTCTGCCAGCCGCAGCAGCACATCGCGACTGCCGGATGAGGGACCGCGCAGCTCGGACAGTGCGAAGGCGACCAAGTGTCGCAAGCGGTCAAACGGCGTCGCTGCGGTCCTGACCCGCAGCAGGCGCGGCAGCGTCGCGAGCACCGGGTTGAATGGCCGCAGGTCGCAGCCGAGGAAGCCGCAGATGAACCGCGTGCGCGTCGCCGCGTCGCTGCCCTCGCTGAGGGTCGACGGCATCGTCCCGGCCGCCATGGCGCGGAAGAACGACATCGCCTCGTCTTCGCCGTAGCTGGCGGCGGCGTCGGCAGGGTCGGCCAGATAGTAGGGGTCGCCGTGCGGCACCACCAGCACGTCGCCGGGCTCGAGCGATTGTGGCGGCTCCTCGCGGATGCCTCCCCAGCAATGCCCCTGCGTGACGATGTGGTAGGAGATCAGGTGCTGCGCGGCCGGCATCGTCGCGCGGCGGATCGCGTTGGCATGCGGCGCCCACGACAGGAACGGCGCCCCGGCGTCGACCAGGAACAGCATCGATCCGGTCAGTCGCACCGAGCGCAGCACGTCCGACAGCACGTCCTGGCCGGACGGCTGGGCAAACGCATCGGACGATGGGTCATGGACCGTGCTCACGGTACGCGCGATGCTAAATCCAGATCACGCACCGGGAGAGCCTGATGACCGCTCGCAGCCGTTCCATGCCAATGCCGGACACAGCCCGCTCGCCCGCCGAAGTCTACGAAGAGCAGTTCGTTCCCGCGCTGTTTGCGCAGTGGGGCCCCGTGGTGTGCGCCGCGGCCGGCGTCGCGACCGGACACCGCGTGCTCGACGTCGCCTGCGGTACGGGCGCGCTGGGCGTTGCCGCACGGGAACGCGTGGGCACGGGCGGCGTGGTCGTCGGCGTCGACGCCAATCCGCAGATGCTCGACGTGGCGCGGCGGCGACATCACGGCATCGAGTGGCGCGAGGGTCGCGCCGAGGCACTTCCGTTCGCCGATGCGAGTTTCGACCGTGTCGTCAGCCAGTTCGGCCTGATGTTCTTCGACGACGCGCCGGCGGCCTTGCGCGAGATGTGGCGCGTGCTGCGGCCCGCAGGCCGTCTGGCGGTCGCGGTGTGCGATGCGCTCGCCCGCTCGCCCGGCTACTCGGCGCTGGCCGCGCTGCTGCAGCGGCTGTTCGGCGAACCGGTTGCGGCAGCGTTCCGCGCGCCCTGGGCCCTGGGCGACGCCAACCGGCTGCTGGACCTGTGCGAGGCGGCCGGCATCACCGGCGCGCAGGTGGCGCGCCACTCGCGCGACGTGCGCTTCGCATCGATCGACGCGCTGGTGGCGGCCGAGCGCGCATGCGTCTGGACGCTCGGCGGCCTGCTCGACGACGAGCAGTTCGAGCGCCTGCGGCTCGAAGCGCGGCAGGCGCTGCGCGAGTTCTGCGGCGCCGACGGGGCGACGCGCATCGCGATGCCCGCGCTGATCGTCGGCGCGGAGCGGCAAGGAGCTGAATCGTGAGGCCCGCCCGCGCCTTCGCGTCCGCCTGCGCATTGGCCGCGGCGATCGGGCTGGCCGGCTGTGGCGGCGGCGACGGCGGCATGTCGCAAGCGACGCCGTCGGCGGTGACTCAAACGGTCGGCGCGGCCGGCGGCACGATCAACGGGCCGAACGGCGTCGCGCTGACAATCCCGCCGGGAGCGCTTGCCGGCGACACGCCGATCACGATCGCGGTCGATGCGAGCGGCGCGCCGCCGTTTCCCGCCAACGCACCGAGCCTCGCGCCGGCGTACTCGATCACTCCGCACGGCACGACGTTCGGCCTGCCGGTGACGCTTGCCGTTCCGTTCGACCCGTCGCAGTTGCCCGCGGGCCAGCAGCCGCTGCTGTTCAAGACGCGCGGCGACAGTTGGCAGGCGCTGGTGGCCGAGCGCAACGGCAATACGCTGACCGCGGCGGCGACCAGCTTTTCGTGGATCGGCGTGTTCTGCTGCATCGACCCGGTTCACATCGTCGATCAACCCGAGGATCAGACGGCGTTCGAAGGTGGCTTCGCGTTTTTCCGCGTCGAAGCGGCGCGCTTCGAGCAGGTGCGCTACCAGTGGTTCCGCAACGGCTTGCCGCTGCCCGGCGAAACCAATCCGGAGATCCTGATTCCGCGCGTGACGCTGGCCGACGACAACACGCTGTACATGGCGCGCGTCATCGCGATCGGCTTCAACGGCGGCATCTTCGAAGACAGCCGCGCGGCGCGGCTGCTGGTGCAGCCCATTGCGCCGCGGATCGTCAACCAGCCGATCGACGCCGAGGTGGTGGCGGGCGCGCGCGCGACGTTCGTCGCGGCCTCGACCTCGTCGGTGCCGCAGACGCTGCAATGGGAGCGCTGCGACCCGGGCTGCAACGCGCTGCCGAACGAGACCTCGACCGTGCTGTCGTTCGTCGCGCAGCAGGCCGACGACGGCGCATCGTTCCGCCTGTGCGCGACCAACGGCGCGGGCACGACGTGCAGCCGCAGCGCGCGGCTGTCGGTGATTCCGCAGCCGATGCCGCCGCAGATCACGCAGCAGCCGCAAGCGGTCACGGTCGCGGCCGGAACGAGCGCGAGCTTCACCGTGGTCGCCACGGGCGGCAGCCTGTCGTACGAATGGCACAGCAGCCGCGACGGCGCAAGCTTCGCGCTCGAACCGCGCTGCGGCAACGCTGCCACGTGCACGCTTTCCAACGCGCAGCTTGCCGACGACGGCACGTTCCTCCGCGTGCGCGTATTCAACGGCGCCGGCGCGGCGCTGTCGGCGAGTGCCTTGCTCACCGTGCGGCTGAATCCCGGCGCGGCGCTGGTGCGCATCGTCGGCGGCGGCGGTCATTCGATCGGGCTGCGCGCCGACGCACGGCTGCGCGCGTGGGGGCGCAACGGCAACGGCCAGCTCGGCGACGGCACGTTCGACGCGCGCAACGATGCGGTCGACGTCACGGCGCTCACCGATGTGGCGACGTTTTCGGTCGGTTTCGATCACACGCTCGCGATCAGGGCCAACGGCGAGGTGTGGGCGTGGGGCCGCAACCGCGACGGCCAGCTCGGCGACGGCACGATGACCGATCGCGCCACACCGCAACTCGTGTCCGGCCTGGGCGGCGCGCGCGCGGTAGCGGCGAGTCTCGATCCCGTGCGCAGCTTCTCGCTCGCGGTGCTGGCCGACGGCACGGTGCGCGCGTGGGGCGACAACACGTTCGGCCAGCTCGGCGACGGCACGGTGATCGATCGGCTCGCGCCGGTGCAGGTGGGCACGTTGAGCGACGTTGCGAGCGTCGCCGCGGGGGTCCGGCACGCGCTCGCCTTGCGGCGCGACGGCAGCGTGTGGACCTGGGGCGCGAACGATTTCGGGCAACTGGGCAACGGCACGACGACCGCGAGCTTGACGCCGACGCCGATTGCGCTGCCTGCGCCGATCGTCGCGATCGCCGCCGGCGGCCATTCATCGCTGGCGCTGACCGACGATGGCACGGTGCTCGCCTGGGGCAACAACGTCGCCGGCGGCCTGGGCGACGGCACGACCGAAAACCGGACCGCGCCGGTGACGGTGCAGTTGCCCGCGCCTGCGGTGGCGATCGCCGCCGCCTGGGACGGGCATGCGCTGGCGCTGCTCGCCGACGGCCGCGTGTACGCATGGGGCTTCAACGAATACGGCCAGTGCGGCTTCGGCACCGACACGCCGGCCGAACCGACGCCGGGGCAGGTGACGGGCCTGCCGCCGAACGTGGTCGCGATCGGCGCCGGCGCCAACCACTCGCTGGCGCTCGACGGCGGCGGCAGCGTCTGGGCCTGGGGCAACAACAGCGGCGGGCAGTTGAACGACGGCTCGAGCGCGAGCCAGCGCGAGGCGCCCGTGCTCGTGCGCAACGTGAATCTGAATTGACGAGGGGTCCATCATGAAACGACGCTTCTCCTTCGCGCGTTGCGCGGCGGCACTGGTGCTCGGCGCCGCGTCGCTGCTCGCCGGCTGCGGCGGCAGCGGCGGCGAGGCACAGCAGAACGTGCCGATGGTCGGGCCGGCCGGCGGCACCGTCAGCGGGCCGAACGGCGCGCAAGTGGTGATTCCGCCCGGCGCGTTGAGCGCCGCCACACCGATTGCGATTTCGCAGTCGAACGCCGGCGCGCCCGCCGTCCCGAACGGGTTCAACGCGTTCGGTGCGATGTACGCGTTTACGCCGCACGGCGCGGCGTTCGCCGCGCCGGTGCCGGTGACCGTGCCGTTCGATCCGGCGCAGGTGCCGGCGGGCGCCACTCCGGTGCTTTACAAGACCAACGCGCAGAACCAGTGGGAGCCGGTGCCCGGCGCGACGATCGGCGCGGGCACCGCGACCGCGCAGGTCACGAGTTTCTCGTTCTTCCTGGTCGGCAACCAACCGCCGGTGATCACGCGCCAGCCGCAAGACGCGAGCGTGGTCGAGGGGCAGACGGCGAGTTTTTCCGTGACCGCGCTCGGCACGCCGCCGTTCGCCTACCAATGGCAGCGCTCGGACGACGGGGGCGCGACGTTCGCCGACATCGCCGCCGCCACTGCGGCGAGCTACACGACGCCTTCGACGACCGTCGCCGCCGATCACGACGACCGCTATCGCGTGATCGTGTCCAACCTCGAAGGCAGCACGACGAGCGCCGCGGCAATGCTGACGGTCACCGCGAACGTCGTGCCGCCGGCGATCACGCAGCAGCCGTCGGACGTCACGGTCGCCGTCGGCGGCAACGCGACGTTCACCGTCGTCGCCACTGGCACCAACGTCCAGTACCAATGGCAGCGATCCAACGACGGCGGCGCGACGTTTGCCGACATCGCCGGCGCCACCAACGCCAGCTTCACGTTGACCAACGTGCAGGCGAGCGACAACGACGCGCGTTTCCGCGCGCGCGCCTTCAACGCCGCCGGCAGCGTCACCAGCAACGCCGCGCGGCTGACGGTCGGCAGTCCGCCGCCGCCACCGGCGACCGGCCCACGCATCGCCGCCGGCAACGGCTTCAGCCTGGCGCGCAATGCCGCCGGCACCGCGCTGCTGTCGTGGGGCACCGACTCGGGCGAAGCGCTCGGCAACGGCAGCGGCGGCGATCGCAACGCGCCGGGGCCGATCGCGTTACCGGTGCAGCAGCCCGCGAGCTTCATCACCACCGGTTCCGGCGCGCGGCACGGACTGCTGATCGCCGATCGCGTGCTGTGGGGCTGGGGCTATAACGGCTTCGGCCAACTCGGCCGCGGTCATACGAATTCACTGCCGGCGCCGCTGCCGGTCGAGTACGCCAACGGCTTCGTCGTCTCCGATGCTGCCGCCGCGGCGGCCGGCACCTTGCACACGCTGATCCTGCGCACCGACGGCCGCGTATTCGCCACCGGTTTCAATGGCTCCGGCCAGCTCGGCGACGGCACGACGACGGATCGGCAACGCGCGGTCGAGGTGCCCGGGCTGGCGAACATCGGCGCGGTCGCGGCCGGCGGGCAGTTCTCGCTCGCGCTGCGCAGCGACGGCACCGTGTGGGCGTGGGGCGCGAACAACGCCGGACAGCTCGGTGACGGCACGACGATCAATCGTTCGTCACCGGTGCAGGTGAGCGGCTTGGCGGGCGTGACGGCGATCGCCGCCGGCGACGAGCACGCGCTCGCGTTGCTCGCCACGGGTGCGGTGGTCGCCTGGGGCGCGAACGGCGCAGGGCAAATCGGCGACGGCACGACGGCCAACCGCTCGACGCCGGTGCCGGTGCTCGGCCTCTCGCGCGCATTTTCGATCGCCGCCGGCGGCGCGAGCTCGATCGCGATGAGTGAAGTCGCGATGGTGTGGGGATCGAACAGCAACGGCCAGCTCGGCAACGGCAGCACGACACCGGCGTTCCGTGCCAATGCTGCGCCGGTCCCCGCGTTTTTCAGCGGCGGCGTCTTCACGTTCGCAGTCGGTGCCAACCACATCCTCGCGCTGCGCAACGACGGGACCGTGTGGGCGTGGGGCGGCAACGACAGCGGTCAGATCGGCAACGTCACGACCGGCGGCAATGTGCTGGCGCCGGTACTGGTACCGGGGCTGAACCTGAACTGAGCGGCGCTCGGGCCGTTCGACATCGAGTCGCGGCCCTTCGCCGCACCACGCCGGGAAGCGAGGAACACGAGATGAAGACGCTGGATCCGGCCAAAGTCGAAGACATCGCCGACAAAGCCATCGGCTATCTGTCCGGCGCAGCGATCTCCGCGATGGTGTACCTCGGGGATCAGTTGGGGCTGTACGGCGCACTGCGCGACGCGGGCCGAGTCGGCAGCGCGGAACTCGCTGCGCGGCTGAAACTCGACGAGCGTTGGGTACGCGAATGGCTGCACGCCCAAGCGAGCGCAGGATTGGTTCGCTATGCGGGCATGGGCCTTTTCGAGCTGACCGCAGAGCAGGCGGCCGTGCTTGCCGACGAAGCGAATCCCGCTTTCGTCACGGGCGGCTTTGCCCTGGTCTTCCCGCTCCTTCAGCAGCGCGAAAGACTGCTCGAGTCGTTCAGGACCGGCCGCGGCGTTCCCTACAACGCGCTCGGCGTGGATCATGCGGTGGGGGAAGCGGGGTTCAGCGGCCCCTGGATGCGGGCGCACCTCATTCCGGCGATCCTGCCGGGACTGGACGGGGTGACGGCAAAGCTTGCCGCGGGGGCAAAGGTCGCGGATGTCGGTTGCGGGTCGGGCGCCGCCTTGCTGGAGATGGCGAACGCCTTTCCGCAGTCGCGCTTTATCGGATACGACAACGCCGAAGTTGCGATTCGGCTCGCGCAAGAGCGGCTGGCCAAATCCGGCCTCGGCAACGCCACGTTCCAGGTCGCCGCGGCCGAGCAATTGCCGGCCGACGCCCAGTTCGACTTCATTCTCACGTGGGATTGCGTTCACGACATGACGGACCCGCTCGGGGCGATGCGTGCGATTCGAAGCGCGATCAGACCCGACGGCACGTGGCTGATCGTCGACATCAACGGGATGCCGGCGCCGGAGCAGAACTATGCGCGGCCGCCCGGCGGGCTGCTCTACTCGATCTCGGTACTGGATTGCCTGGCATGCACCACCTGCAAAGAGGGCGGTGCCGGTCTGGGGACGCTCGGGCTGCCCGAGCCGGTCGCCAGAGAGTTGACCGCCGAGGCCGGCTTCACGCGGTTCATCGTCCGCGACTTCGGCAATCCGATCAATTCCTTCTACGAGGTGCGGCCATGACGGCGGCGACCGCGGCTTGCGCAGTGCCCTTCAGTCGAAGGAGGGTCCGTGAACCGGTACCAATTTGGTGGACGCCACGATCCGGCGCAAGCGTTGTCCACGGCCGGCCGGCGGGGTCGTGTCATTCGAACACGGCCACAGTCGGCGGTGGGCAACGCGTGCTGCTTCATTGCGCCGATGCCCCACGTCGTTCGTTCTCGGCGCGCCAGCGCCGCTCGAATTCGCTCGGCGTCGGATCGCCCAGCGACGAATGCAGCCGCTCGGTGCTGCAGTCACCGGTGTACCCGACGATCGCCTGGGCCGCCGCGGCGCGGGTCTTGAACTGCGCACCGTGCACGCACTGGACCTTCACCGTGCCGTTGGCCCGCTTCATCGGCGCATTGTCCCGGCAGTCGCCCTTGCGGCGCATCGACACCGTGATGCCGCGGGCGGCCAGCGCCTTCCGATCGTCGCCGGCGGCGAACTGCGCGCCGCGATCGCAGTGGTGCATGAGACCAGCCGGCGGGGCGCGCCAGAGAAGCGCCATTGCCAACGCCGCCAGCGTCAGCTTCTGGGGCATCGAATCACTCATCGCCCAACCGACCAGCTTGCGGCTGAACAGGTCCAGGATCAGTGCCAGGCGCAACCAGCCCTCGGCCGTGGGCACATAGGTGTGAGGTCGGCCAGCCACTTCTGGTTCGGTGCCGTGGCGGTGAACTCGCGCGCCAGCACGTTCGGCGCCACGGCGTGCCCGTGCTTGGAGTCGGTGGTGA
>CAZIJU010000132.1:0-8436 GCA_964539745.1 uncultured Burkholderiaceae bacterium
ACCCCGCCTCCGCCCCTCTCGGCCAATCCGCATCCCGCATCCGCTCGCGCAATGGATGCTGCGCTTGAAGCATCGCCGCGCTCCGGCGCCGCTCGTTTGGCCGCTGCGCTGCGCTTGCTCGAAACTCGCAGCGGCTACGCCGCCGCTCGTTTGGCCGCTGCGCTGCCGCTTGCTCGAAACTCGCAGCGGCTACGCCGCCGCTCGTTTGGCCGCTGCGCTGCCGCTTGCTCGAAACTCGCAGCGGCTACGCCGCCGCTCGTTTTCCCGCGTCGCCCGTGAAATGTCGGGGCTAGCGCCGGCCCGCCGGGCTATGTGATCGCGGTCACTCAAACCGTTGTCGGCTCTTCCGCGCGCGGATACCGTTCGGCGCGATTCGACTGCGGCAGCCGCGCCGCCTTCGTCCACCGCCGAAAGGAAGCACGATGAGACTTCGGTCCGCCCTCGCCGTCTGCGCGCTCGCCGGCTGCGCCGCAGGTCCGCTCGCCGCGCAGCCGGCGCTGATGTCGGCCGAATGGGCGCAGGGCGCCTGCGAAGCGTGGAACAGGGACGCCGTGCTGACCGACCAACTGGTCGAGTCCGGCTGGGTGAAGAACGACAAGGGCCGCGGTTTCAAGGTGTTGCACGTCTTCCGCAAGGACTGCGGCACAGCGCCGACCGCCGAGCTGCGCATCGCGTTGAAGGGCGACAAGGCGCTGTGCGTCTACGGCGGCAAGGTGGAAACGACGCAACTGGATCGCAGCGCCGATTACGTGATGAGCGCCGACACCGCGCGCTGGGTCGAGATGGGCCGCGGCGACTACGGGCCGATGCTCGCGATGATGTTCGGGCGGCTCGAGTTCGTCGGCCCCAGAATGGAAGCGATGGGCAACATGGGGCCGTTCGAGAACTTCCTGCTGCTGATCGGCAAGGTGCCGGGCAGCACGCAGCGCTGCCCGGCCGGATGACACCTACGGCAACAGCACGCTCGAGCCCGTCGTCCTGCGGCTTGCCAGATCGCGGTGTGCGGCCGCCGCGTCGGCAAGCTTGTAGCGCTGGTCGATCTCGACCTTGATCTTGCCGCGCGTCATCAGGTCGAACAGCTCCTCGGCCGACGCCTCGAGCCTGGCGCGCGGCGTGATGTGATGCATCAGCGTGGGCCGCGTGACAAACAGCGAGCCCTTCTGCGCCAGGATGCCGAGGTTGACTCCGGTGACCGGGCCCGAGGCGTTGCCGAAGCTCACCATCAGCCCGCGCCGCTGCAGGCAGTCGAGCGAGCCTTCCCACGTATCCTTGCCGACGCCGTCGTAGACGACCGGTACCTTTTCGCCCGTCGTCAGTTCCTTGACGCGCTCGACGAAGTTCTCCTTCGTGTAGTCGATCGTCGCCCACGCGCCGTGCTTTTTCGCAGCCGCGGCTTTCTCCGGCGACGACACCGTGCCGATCAGCTTGACGCCGAGGGCGCGCGCCCACTGGCACGCGATCAGCCCGACGCCGCCGGCGGCGGCGTGAAACAGGATCGTCTCGTGACCCTGCAGCCGGTACGTCTGCCGGAACAGGTATTGCACGGTCAGGCCCTTGAGCATGGCCGCGGCAGCCTGTTCGAAGGAAATCTTCTTCGGCAGCTTGACCACCATCGCGGCCGGCATCACGTGCACTTCGCTGTACGCACCGAGACCGCCCTGGCAGTAGCCGACTCGATCGCCAGGCTTCAGGAAGCCGACGTTGCTGCCGACCGCATCCACCTCACCCGCCGCTTCGAATCCGATGCCGTGCGGCAGCGCCGCCTGGTACAGCCCCGTGCGGTAGTAGATGTCGATGAAGTTCAGCCCGATCGCGCAATTGCGGATGCGGACTTCGTCGGGGCCGGGATCGGGGACGTCGATCTCGGCGAGTTCGAGCACTTCGGGGCCGCCGTGCTGCTGGATGCGTATCGCTTTGGCTTTCATCGTCGTTTCCTCGAGATTCAATCGGCGGGTGCGCGCCGGGCGGCTGCCGCACCCTTGCGAGACAACACGAACACGCCGGCGAGCACGAGCGCGGTGCCGGCAATCTGCCAGCCCGAGATCGCCTCGCCGAGGAAAACGTAGCCGAGCAGGATCGTCGCCACCGGCCCGACGGTGCCGGCGAGCGCGGCATTGCCGGCGCCGATGCGCGCGACCGAGAGCATCGTCGCGAACACCGGGATCACCGTCGAGAAGATCGCGTTGGCGGCCGCGAGCCAGTACACCGGCGCCGGCTGCGCGAGACTCGCCCACGGATTGGCGATCAGAAACTGCGCGATGCATGCGGCCGAGGCGACGCACATCGCATAGGCGACGAGCCGAATCGCGCCGACGCGGCGCACGAGTTCGCCGGACAGCACCAGATACAGCGCGTAGCAGACCGCCGAGCCAAACACCAGCGCCGCACCGAGCGTCGCACCGCCACCCGCGAACGACACGTCGTGCCAGAAAGCGAGCACGATGCCGCCGTAGGACAGCGCGAGCGCGATCGCGTCGATCCGCGTGATCGCCTTGCGCAGCCAGACGGCGGAGATCGCGAGGACGATCGTCGGCGTCAGATACAGGATCAGCCGCTCGAGCGCCGCGCTGACGTACTGCAGGCCGAGAAAGTCGAGGAAGCTCGCCGCGTAGTAGCCGAGCAGCCCGATCGCGACGATGCGCGCGTGTTCGCCGCCGGCGAGCCGCGGCGCGCCGCGCCACGCGAACCACAGCGCAAACGCGAAGAAGGGAAAGGACAACGCCATCCGCAAGGCGATCAACGTGACCGCATCGACGCCGTAGCGGTACGACAGCTTCACCAGGATCGCCTTTGCCGAGAACAGCACGGCGCCGGCGGCGGCGAGCATCAGGCCCGTCGTGAACGCGCCGGCCGCAAGCGGCGCATTGGACGTCGGCGCGGTCGTAAACACGGGCGGATTCTAGCGATGCGCTCGGCTCGATCGGCTGCGCAGACGCGACGCGCGATCGGTTACCCTTGGTTCCAGTGCACGAAGCGTGTCGCACGCCACGCTGATCGACATTGCGCTTCAGCGACCTGTCGTCGGACGTCCTCGACCATCACTCATTGGAACTTCATACAGGGGGGCTCATGAGGAAACTTACGCCTCTGATCTTGGTCGCTACCTCGCTGTTCGCACTCGAGGCCGCAGCTCAAGAGTGGAGAAAGGAACTTGCCGAACCGCTGGTCAAGCTGACCAGCGGGAAAATGCTCATCGAAACGCATGAGCTTTGCCAGATTCCGTCGTCACGAAGCCGGCAACAGAAAAGTACCTTGCAGATCAAGACGCGCAGCGAAGCCCCTCAGGGCAGACTCATCAGTCGCGACAACTTCGTGGCGATCACGACCACAGTTGCCCTCGACGTACTCGCCCAGCTCGGCGGTGCGGAGTGCAAGACGCTGAAAGCGCCCATCGGCAGTGCTGACCTTGAAATCAGCATTCAGATGACCGCCGAAGGGTTTCAGGCTGAGTACCACGACACCCGCACAGGGCAAAAGAGCAGAAACACGACTCGTTGGGAGCAGTTGTTCGCACAGTAGATGATGCGCGCTCCGACGGCCAAGCCCAGCGAACTGGTCCCCCAACTCCCTCCTGGCTCTCCTTGAAACGGTATGACCGAGCCTGTTTCCGCATCGTGCCAGCCGGCCGTTCGGAAGTTGAACGCCGAGCCCTTGATCGCCAGCCCTTCCTCCTCCACCCAAACAACATGTCCTCCTGGCTGACCCCCTCCCCTGCGCAGGCGTGGATCCTGCTCGCGATCGCCGGCTGTCTGGAGACGGGCTGGGCCGTCGGCATGAAGTACACGGACGAGTTCAGGCGACCGGTCGCCACCGCGATCGTCGTCGCGGTCGCACTCGCTTCGTTCTGGCTCCTCGCGCTGGCGATGCGGCCGTTGCCGGTCGGAACGGCGTACGCGGTGTGGGTCGGCATCGGCGCCGCCGGCGCGGCCGCGCTCGGCATCGTCCTGTTCGCCGAAACTGCCAGCTTCGCGCGGCTTGCGTGCATCGCCCTGATCGTCGCCGGCGTGATCGGTCTGAAGCTCGTCGACGGCTGAAAGCCGAGAAGTTCGCCGTCAGCAGCGCGCTGCTCCGGACCAAGCCGGCGACACGCCGCCGCTGTGCCGAGACCGATCGAGTTGATCGGCGAGGCCCAACAAAGCCCGTTTGTCGTTCGGCGCATTGACGTACGCGCACTGCACCTCAAGCCCGTCGCAGGCGGGCGACCGGAGTCGACGCCGCTCAACCACACCAGCGGGCCGCGCAGGAGAAGGCCCCACTTCCGAGGTGCGGCGATCGCCTCGTCGCCGCACGCGCGATTGCCGACCCGCAGGCCGGGCGCGTTCCCGCATTCGTGGCGCGCGCCGGTGACGGCCCCGGACAGACCGGAATTCACGCGGTAATTCGCGCAGTCTCGCACGGAGCCGGTGCGATAATCGCAGGCGCATGACGCCGACCGAACTCGCCACACTGCCGACGCAACCGTCGGCTAAGTTGAAGACCGCGCCGCGGCTGATCGGGCGGTTTTCGATCCGCGGCGAGATCGGACGCGGCTCCAACGGCGTCGTCTACGCGGCGCACGACCCGGTGCTCGACCGCGAGGTCGCGATCAAGGCGATCCCGCTGACCGACGACGCGTTCTTCCGCCAGCAGATCGAGGCCAACTTCCTCAACGAAGCGAAGGCGGCCGGCCGACTGAACCACCCGCACATCGTCACGGTGTTCGACGCAGGCCGCACCGACGAGCTGGCCTACATCGCGATGGAGCGGCTGCACGGGCGCGACCTGCACGAGTTCATCGCCGCCGGCGACACGATGGCGCCGCGACAGGCCGCGCAGCTGATGGCGCGTGTGGCCGACGCGGCGCACTATGCGCACAAGCGTGGGCTCGTCCACCGCGACATCAAGCCGAGCAACATCTTCCTGCTACGCGACACCAAGCCCAAGGTCCTCGACTTCGGGGTGGCGATCGCGATGTTCACCGCCGGTGACGCCGAGCACAAGCGGCAGTTGATCGGCACGCCGAACTACATGTCGCCCGAGCAGGCGCTCGGCAAGAAGATCGACGCGCGCAGCGACGTCTTTTCGATCGGCACGATCCTGTACGAGCTGCTCGCGCACCGGCGCGCGTTCGAAGGCAAGACGATCGAGGAAACGCTCGCGCTGGTCGTGACCTGCAAGCCGGCGCCGCTCGCCGAACTGCGCCCCGAGCTGCCGCGCGCGCTGATCGACATTGTCGAGCGCGCGCTCGCCAAGGAGCCCGACGACCGCTACCAGACCGCCGGCGAGCTGCGCAACGCGCTGGCGGCATTCGCCGGCCAGCGGCCCGCGCCGACCACGCGCGGCAGTGGCGCCACGACGCGCACGCGGCGCAGCCGGTTCGCGGAACTGCTCGATCGCTGGGAGTGGTCGCGCGACGCGCTCGCGGCCGGCGTCGGCATGCTGCTGCTTGGCGTCCTGTGGTTCGTGCTCAGCGCCGCCGATCGCGAAATCACGACGACGCAGGCAGCCGCGCCGGCCCCGGCCCCGCAACCGATCGTGGTCGCACCACCGGCGCCGCCCGCAGCCGACGAGGCCGCCGCGAAGGATGCGAAAGCGTCGCCGGCGCCGGCCGAGGAGCGACGGTCAAGGGTGGCGCTCGAAGCGCGGCGGCCGCGCGAGACCAAGGCGAACAACGCACCGGCCGCACCGGCCAACGGCACCGTGACGCTGGCGATCGCGCCGTGGGGCGAAGTCGTCGTCAACGGGACGAGTCAGGGCGTATCGCCGCCGCTGACGCGGCTCGCGCTCGCGCCCGGAGTGCACACGATCGAAGTCCGTAACGGCGCGGCGCCGCCGTACACGACGCGCATCGAAATCGGCCCGGGCCAGACGGTCACGCTGCAGCACCGCTTCTAGGGTCTGTTGGCATGCGGATCGGGTCCGCGGCGGGTCGGATTGGGTCGCGGGGCCAGGCGCGGCGAGGGGACTATTGGCCGAAGCCAAGGCCCCGAGCCGCAACGCCGCCATGCGGCGCAAGGCGGCCCGCAGGGTGATCCCCGCCGTCGGCTCCATGGGGGGCGCGGCGCTTTCGCCGCGCTTTCGCGCAACCGCCTTGGTGCGACCCGCGGCGGTGGCGGGGATCACGCGGACCTGAGGCATATGTCAACAGACGCTCGCCCCTTTGGACGTTCGCCGGACGGGCGTGATCGCTTGCAGACAAATACCGAACGCCGGGCAGGGCGCCTGCGGCTCCGTCGTTTGCCCTACCGGACCGCGATTGGCACGCCGAGGGGCTTTGCTATACCCTCGCCCGGTTCGGGTCGGCGGACACGGCTTCTTCAGCGCGGGGGCATGAACCAGGAAAGCGTCAGCACAGAGGCGCGAAGGCATCGAGCGATGCGCGGCCCATGTTCCAGCATTCGCCTGCCGGCAGGCGCGACGGCGATGCGCAACGCATTTGTTCCCTGTGACCCACGCATCGCGGTGGTTCGACGGAGGTTCGGAGGATGAAAGTCACCGTGCCCGAGGCGCCGCCTCCGCCGCTTGCCCGCCAGCCGGCGGGCAACGATCTCGATCCGATGCCGCTCGCATGAGCGACGCGCTGTCCCCGAATCTGCGATTGATCGGCCGCTACGCGATCCTGCGCGAGTTGCGGCGCGACCGCTCAAGCGTGTCGTACGTCGCCGCCGATCCGGTGATGCACCGCGAAGTCGTTCTGAAGGCCGTGCAGATGCCGCCGCCGGCGGACGGCACCGGCGGCGCCGACGCCGAGATCTCCGCGCTCGAAGCCGCCTTCGTTCGGCAAGCGCAGGCCGCCGGCAAGCTGCACCACCCGCACATCGTCACGGTGTTCGACGCCGGCCGCGTGCACAACGTCGGCTACCTCGCGATCGAGCGCGTCGCCGGACGCCCGATGCACGAGCTGCTCGCCAGCGGCTGGCGTCCCGAATTCGTCCACGCCGCCAGCATCGCGGCGCGAATCGCCGATGCGATCGACTACGCGCACGGCCAAGGCATCGCGCACGGCCACCTCGGCCCGCAGCACGTGATCCTGCAAAGCGGCGGCGCGCCGAAGGTCGAAGGTTTCGGCGGCTGGATCGACGGCGGCCGCGGCGGCGACGAGGCGCTCGCGCGTACCGAACGGCTGCTGCCGTACTTCCAGAACGAGCTGGCCGAGGACGCGCGGCGCGCCGACGTGCGCGCGATCGCCGCGCTGTTGTACATGATGCTGACCGGCCGCGCCCCGAAAACGGAGCGGGCCGCGCCGGTCGCCACGCTACGCGCCGATACGCCGCCGGCGCTGGCGAAGATCGTCGACGAAACGCTCGATCCGAACGCGCCGGCTTCGCACCGCACGGCGGGCGATCTGCGCGACGCGTTGACGGCGTTCCTGTGGACCGAACGCAAGGAGCACGTTGCGCCAGGAACGATCGGCATCCCGCTGACGGCGCCGCCGCGTGAAGCGCTGATCCGCGACGAAACCGGCCCGGCGACCGAGCCACGAACGATACCGCTGGCAACGTCGCCGTCGCCGGCGGAGCCGCCGGCGGCGACCGAACCCGCGCCGTCGTTCGCGCAGCGCGCGCACGCGCTGGCGCGGCGCGTTCGCGCCGAAGCCCTGCCCTGGCTGCGCGCCAACCGGCTGCTGGTCGGCGCGATGGCCGCGTTGCTCGTCGCCGGATTGGCGATCGGAATGTTCCTCGGCACCGTCGCCGGCGGCGGCGCGCGAACGCCCGTGGCCGCGTCGAAGTCGGCGGCGGCAACGGCGGTGCAGGCGCCACAGGGTGCCGGCGTCGTGCTGCTCGACATCGCGCCGTGGGGCGAAGTCTTCGTCGACAACAAACCGGTTGGCGTCGCGCCTCCGCTGGCGGAACTGAAGCTCGCCGCCGGCCGGCACACGATCGAAATCCGCCACGGCGACCGCCCGGCGATCGTCGCGCAGGTCGACGTCGATCCGGCCAAACCGCAGCAGATCCGCCACCGCTTCGAATGAACCCGCGCCTCGCCCGCTCCTTTGCACTGGCTGCGGCCGGCGCCTGGCTCGCCGGCTGCGAATCGCTGCGTCCTCCGCCACCGCCGCCGCCCCCGCCGACCGTCAGCATTGCGGCGCTGTATCAGCGTCCGCCAGAGCGCGCGCTGATCAACGGGTTGCGCTTCTACGAAGAGGGGGCATTCGACAAGGCCGAATCCTCGTTCCGCTCCGCGCTGCTGCAAGGCCTACGCGACCGTCGCGACGCCGCGGTCGCGTACAAGTACCTCGCCTTCATCGCCTGCGCGTTCAACCGAATCGGCGAGTGCGAACAGAACTTCCGCTCCGCGTTCGCGTCGAATCCCGAGTTTGCCCTGACCGACGCCGAAATCGGCCACCCGATCTGGGGACCGGTGTACCGGCGGGTCGAGGCCGAACGGAAACGCTGATTCGAGCCTCTCTTGAAAATCGAGTGGGTCGAATCGGGGGTGTTTTGGCTGCCAGCCGGG
>CAZIJU010000133.1:0-8415 GCA_964539745.1 uncultured Burkholderiaceae bacterium
GCGCACCGCGCCACCGGCGCGCGAAAATCGATCATTCATGAAATATCCGGGCTAGTCGTCTTCACCGAACGACGCAATCCGAGTCCGTTTTACCAGTCGTTTGTCGCAGGTGGCATCCGGCTGGACATCCGCCGCCTCCGCCCTAGTGACGTGATCGCCATCGCGCTGGGTCCGGAGCGACAGGAACAACAGAACGTGCGCAAGCTCCGGGGCCTGTCTCAGGAACGCTGGGAGTCGCTCGTCAACCTGATCGACACCAACGGTAACGCGACGCCGCTGGAGGATATCTGCCACCTGCTCGACCTCGACCCACAACGGCAGGAGGCCGAAGCCTTGGCCGCGCGCGGCAACATGACCGCCATCGTCCGGATGCTCCACGACAAGAGCAGCCAACTGATGGACATGCTCCTGCACGCGCTGAGTGAAGGCAAGCTGTGCGTGATCGACGTCTCGCAGATGCGCGGCGGCCAGTCCCTCGTGCTCTCCGGCTTGATCCTGCGGCGCATCTTCGACCGTAATCAGAGAGAGTTCACGGCCGCGGACCCGAAGACCATCCCGACAATCGCGGTCGTCGAGGAGGCGCAATCGGTGCTGAACGAAGCGGCTTCCGCCTCCGAGCCGTACATCGCGTGGGTCAAGGAAGGTCGCAAGTACGATCTCGGCGCGTTGCTCATCACGCAGCAGCCGGGCAGCATTCCGGTCGAAATCCTAAGCCAAGGCGACAACTGGTTCATCTTCCACCTGCTATCAGCGTCCGACCTCACGGCGCTGAAGAAGGCCAACGCGCACTTCTCGGAAGACCTGCTCAGTTCGCTGTTGAACGAGCCGATCCCCGGGCAAGGCGTCTTCTGGAGCTCGGTCGGCGGCAAGCCCTATCCGGTAAGCCTGCGCGTGCAGTCATTCGAGCGACTGTTCGCGTTGCGCGATCCGCACTACAACCGCGCGGCGGGGAACACCCATGCGACGCAGCTGCGTGCAACCTTCGCCGATGCCCCTGCGGCCGCCCCGGTTGCGCCGCAGCCGGACCGCCGTCAGGAGGAAGACGAAGCGCGCGTCGATGTGAAAGCGGTGATCGAGAATCGCGCGATCGAGGCGTTGCGCAAGGATGCCACCCTGATGTCGAAGCTCGCCTCCACCGATGGGGTCGCGTGGGGAGCGTTGAAGGCGTTCCTGCTCGACCAATTGCCGGAGCAGTTAGACGATCGCGACACCATCGCCTACCACCTGGTGCCAAAGGCGCTGGACCGGCTCATCGGCCCACAGAACCAGGCTTGGGACTCATACCGCCACCCGGCGCGCAACACCACCTATGTCCGAAAGCGGAGCTGACACGCTGTGAGGCTCGATCCCCAAGCACTGGCGCTCAACGGGCTGTGCCCGTACTTCACGATGTTCCCGCTGTCGTTTCCACTCTCGGTGCTCGCCTCCCGCGCACAAAGCGGCGATGAGGTGCTCGATCCGTTCTGTGGTCGCGGGACGACCAACTACGCGGCGCGCTTGCTCGGACTCGGCACCGTCGGCGTGGACGCGAGTCCGGTGGCGGCGGCCATCACGGCGTCCAAGCTGGTGTCGGTGCGGCCAGTAGCAGTGGTTGCCGAGGCGCGGCGCATTTTGGAATCGGAGCCGCCGGCCGCCGTGCCCGAGGGCGAGTTCTGGCGCGCAGCATTTCATCGGGACGTGCTCGCCGATCTGTGCCGGCTGCGTGCGGCGCTACTGCGGGACTGCGCAGCGCCCGCACGACTAGCGCTGCGCGGCCTGCTGCTCGGCGCGTTGCACGGACCGCAGCAGCGCACGCTCCCCAGCTATTTCTCGAACCAGTGTCCTCGCACCTACGCGCCGAAGCCGGCCTATGCGGTCCGCTACTGGCGAGCACATGGGCTCCGTCCCCAGCGGGTGGACGTGCTCGACATCGTCAAACGGCGCGCGGAGCGGTACTTCGCTCATCGCTTGGACGCGCCGGGGAAGGCGCGACTTGCGGACAGCCGATCTCCCGCCGCCCTGCAGCCGCGTGTGCCAAAGCGGCGGTTCCGCTGGATCATCACCTCGCCGCCGTACTACGGAATGCGCACCTATGTCGCCGACCAGTGGTTGCGGTTCTGGTTTCTCGGCGGGCCGGACAGCGTGGACTACGGTCACGGCGAGCAGATCAGCCACGGCAGCCCGGAGGCATTCGCCGCGGACCTGCGTAAAGTCTGGAAGAACGCTGCCGCTGTGAGTGCCGAAGACGCAAGCCTCGTGATTCGATTCGGCGGTATCGCGGACCGGGCGGCTGACCCGATCGACATTCTCAAGGCCTCCTTGCTGGGAAGTGGCTGGCGCATCCAGACCTTTCGCCCAGCAGGCAGCGCACACGCCGGCAAGCGTCAGGCCGACACATTCCTGCGCCGGTTAAGCAAGGCGCGGACCGAGATTGACCTCTGGGCTCGCCTCCGCTGATGCCGGCGGTCAGTCGGCTCACCTTCCGATGGTGGTGCCCGAAGACGAACAGCGAACCGACGAAGTGGTGCATCGCGTGACGACGCTGCACGAGCCGTCGCTGGTGCAGAGCAACCGTCGCTTTCGTGCGATGTTGGTGGATGGCGTGCCGGCGCAGCTGGAGCAAGACGGTGTGAAGCGCGGCGATCGCGTGCGGCTGGTGGACTTCGAGCACCCGCAGGCCAACCGCTTCCTGGTGGTGAATCAATTCACGGTGCAGGGGAGCAAACAGCCGCGCCGGCCGGATCTGGTGTGTTTCGTCAACGGCCTGCCGATCGCAGTGATCGAGCTGAAGAACCCGGCATCCGAGTAGCAGATATCTGGAAGGCTTTTGACCAGCTAGACACCTACAAGACAGAGGTCGCGGACCGGTTCGTGTAGAACGAGGCGCTGGCGATCGCCGACGCGATGAACGCGCGGGTTGGGTCGCTGACCGCCGGCCGTGAGCGCTTTCTGCCCCGGCGCACGATCCGCAACGAGAACGACCGGCCGCTGCTGCCGTTCGAGCTGGAGAAGGTGGTGCGCGGCTTCGGAGTGTTCGCGTTGCTTATCTGTTCACACTTCGTGAACGCGCTCAAGACTTGAACAAAGCGACCGGATCGTTCAGAATTGCCGCTCGTTCATATGAGCTGAACATCGTTCAGGAATGAACAAGGCGCCCGAACCCCTGCTGGTCGATCGTGCAACACGCGCGCTACGAGACTTGGGCCTCGAAGTAGCCATTCTCAAGAAGCCGCGCGGGGCAGGCGCTGTCCGCGCGGACGCATGGCTGCGCATTGGCAAGGGCAAGAAAACGACGGACTACCTGGTCGAGACCAGACGGGCCGTGACCCCGGCCGCCCTCGGTGCGACGGTGGTCCAGCTTCGCGATCGGGCCGCCGCCGCCAACCGGCCGGCGCTGCTGATTACCGACTACCTGACACCGCCTGTTGCCGAGCGGCTGCGCGAACAACGGCAGCAGTTCGCCGATGCAGCAGGGAACGCATACCTGGAAGGGCCGGCCCTGCTCGTTTACGTGGTGGGTCGCAAGCCGCCGCCGGCGCGGGCTCGCACAACAGCAGCAAAGACGTTCACTGCCAACGGTCTGAAGGTCTTGTTTGCGCTGCTGTGCGATCCGCCACTCGCTGCAGCACCACACAGGACGATTGCGGCCGCCGCGGGCGTCGCGTTGGGCGCAGTCCCTGCAGTGTTGAGGGACCTCCAGGAGGCAGGCCACCTGCTGATCGCCGAGAAGAACCGCCGGCTGAACACGACCAAACGTCTGCTCGACGAATGGGCCCTTGCATACGCGCGGCTGCTCCGGCCCAAGACGAAAACCGCCACGTACAACACGCCCCACTTCGACACCTGGAAAGACTGGCAGATCGATCCAGACCAGGCTCGATGGGGCGGTGAACCGGCGGCGCACCTCCTGGTGCGTCACTTGAAGCCAGGCGTGCTGACTCTCTACGCGGAGAGGCTGCCGCCGAAGTTGGTGCTCGAGCAGCGCCTCGTTCCCGCAGGACTTCCAAGCTCGACCCCCCATCTGGAGGTGCGAAAACCCTTCTGGGGGAAAGCACTAGTGGCTGATACCCGAGCCAACACCGTACCGCCCGTACTCGTGTACGCAGACTTGCTCGCAACAGGTGACGGTCGCTGTATCGAGACTGCCCAGATGATCTATGAGCGCTACCTTGCTCGACTTTTCCGGGCGGTCTGATCTCGGTCTGCACGCGGAGATCGTCGGCGACATTGCCGGCGCTGCGGAACCGCTCGGCATCGCGTCGTTGATCGTCGGCGCGTTCGCACGCGACCTGCATCTGCTCTACGGCCACAGCATCGAGACGTCTCGACGGACCGAGGATCTCGACTTCGCTATGGCCGTGCCGGACTGGAGCGCGTTCGAAGCGCTTCAGCAGCGGCTGATCGCGACTGCGCGGTTCTCGCCTTCACCGACGGCTGAACATCGGTTGCGCCACCGCAACGGCTTGCAGATCGATCTGGTGCCGTTCGGTCGTGTGGAGACTCGCGAGCGCAAAATCGCCTGGCCGCCGCGCGGGGAGGTCGTGTTAAACGTGTTCGGCTTTCGCGAGGCGCAAGCAAGCGCATGCGACGTGGTCTTTCCTGGCAATGTGCGCGGCCGTGTCGCTTCGCTGCCGGCCCTCGCGTTGCTGAAGATCGTGTGCTGGAACGATCGTCACTACGCGTCGCCACGCAAAGATGCGCACGACCTGCTGCTTATCGTGAAGAACTACTTGCTTGCCGGAAACGAAGGGCGGCTGCTCGATCAGTTCGTCGAATGGACACAGGAAAACTCCTTTGACTATGAACTGGCCGGCGCCAGGCTGCTCGGCCATGACGTGCGAGCGTTGCTGGATGATCAAGGCATCGAGAAAGTGGGTCGCTTGCTGTCCGAGCAGGCCGATCCGCGGACGCCGGCGCAGCTTCCGGCCGAGATGGCTCCCGGAGACCCGGATCGTGCGCGCGCGCTCCTTGATGCAATGCTCAGAGGCTTGATGGACAGCTGGCGGCCATGAACACCTCTACGCTCGTCCAAAGCTTTGGAGCTGATGCAACGGACCAAGACTCGGGTTGAGCGTCGCCCGTTCGCCGGTACGCAGTTGCTCGCGTGACGCCTCGGCCAACTGCGGCGCCACGCGCGATCAGCGCCGGCGCTTGACGGGGGCTTTCGTTCTCGTGGCCTTCGCCTTGGTGCGCGCCGGCGCCTGTGCCGCGGCGATTTCCTCGCCACTGCGGCCCTGCAGCTTGGGCGTGATGTTGTCGTCGATCCACTTCGCGTCCCACCACTCGACCGGCAGCACCGCCACGCCGGAGACGTACACGCCGTAGTGCAGGTGGTCGCCGGCGGCAAGCCCCGTTTCGCCGGTCTTGCCGATGATCTGCCGCTTGGCGACCGTATCGCCTTCCTTCACGTCGATCGCGCTCAGATGGCCGTACAGCGTGAACAGCCCGAGGCCGTGGTCGAGGATCACGGTGTTGCCGTAGATGCCCAGATCGCCGGCGAAGGCGACCTTGCCGCCGTTGGCGGCTTCGACCGGGTAGTGCCGGGTGACCGACAGGTCGTAGCCGAGGTGGTATGCGGTGTCCACCGCCTCGCCGTTCCAGGTGTAGGTGCGCAGGTCGGCGAAGTTGGCCTCGACCTTGGAGTTGCTGAGCTGCACGAGCGCGCCCTGCCACAGCACCGCGGGCGTGGCCCGGCTCGTGATCGCGGCGATGCGCGCTTCGTTGTCCTGGCGCAGCCGCCTGTTCACCGCGATGAACACCTCCTTCGGCGAAGCCTGGCGCGCGGCGGTCTCGCCGAGCAGCGGCGCCACCTTGTTCTGCAGGAACGTCTCGGTCAGCGCGATCGTGCTCTTGCGATAGCCGACGTTCTTCAGCTCGTAGGCAAGCCGCAGCTCGCGCGTATTGCCGGCCCGGTCGGTGGCCACGAGCGTGGGCCGCACATCCGGCGCGGCGTCGTACGGATGCGCAAACAGGGCGAACCAGCGGTCGGGATGATCCTTGATCTGGCCCGCAAAGCCCGGAAAGAAGTGATTGCCGATGCGCACGCCGCTCGTGGCGGTGTCGGCGGAGGCCTTGTAGACGATCGCGCCGACGCCGCCGAAGTTGACGTAGCGGTCGTCGGCAACGAGTTCGATCGTCGGCGGCGTGATGTCGATCGTGACGCGTTTTTCGAGCGCGGCCGAATTGCCGCGCCACAGCGCGGCGTCGCGTGCGGTGACGCGCAGTACGGCCGGTCCTTCCTTGATGCCGGGCACCTTGGCCAGCGCGGCGGCGATCGCCTTGTCGTTCACGGGCTGGGCGAAGTCCTCGCCGGCGATGCGGTGCTCCACACCGCCTTGCTGCAGCGTGACCGCGAAGGAACGCAGCCCCATGCCCCGGTCCGTGATGCGGATCTCGACAGGCGCTTGCCCGATCGCTTCGGACGCGGATGCGAGCGCAATCTGCGGCGGCTCGGATTCGAAGCGCGGCCACAGGTACACGCCGCCCGCGACGAGCGCGCCGAGCACGATCGCGACGACGAACAGGACGAGAGGAAGTTTGCTGCGACGTTTTGGGGAAGCAAATGCGGTCATGCGGAGTCTCAAGTGTGACGGGCGCGCGCGCGCCGGGGCCGAGAGCATAGACCTCGTCTCAAAATCCCCGGCCGCCGCGGCAGAGTTGCGCGGGTGGCCGTGTCCGATCGAACATTACGAGGCTTCGTGACACCGGCACTCGGCCGACATTCTTTGCCCGCACTTTTCGTCGTCCCGAGCCAAAGGCGAAGAATCCCGGAAGCATGCAAGGCCGAGATCCCTCGCGTTCGCTCGGGATGACACTGTCGCAGCGTCCCTTGCCCGCATTCCCGCCGTCAGTCCCGGCCAAACGTCTTGTCATTCCGAGCCGAAGGCGAGGAATCTCAGCCGCTGCCGGGGCCGGGATCGCTCGCGCTTGCTCGGGATGACACTGTCGCAGGGTCCTGTGTCCCGCATTCCCCCGTCAGTCCCGGCCAAAAGTATTGTCATTCCGAGCCGAGGGCGAGGAATCTCAGCCGTTGCCGGGGCCGGGATCGCTCGCGCTTGCTCGGGATGACACTGTCGCAGCGTCCCTTGCCCGCATTCCCGCCGTCAGTCCCGGCCGAACGTCTTGTCATTCCGAGCAGAAGGCGAGGAATCTCAGCCGCTGCAGAGGCCGGGATCGCTCGCGTTGCGCGGAATGGCGCGACGTGCGGGCCAGGCACGTCGGTAGGTCGGCAGGTGTCACGACGACTCGCGACATTCGACAGGCTCGGTACCCCATTTGCATCGACGTGTCTTCCTCGTCTTGGAGATCGAGCCGGACGCCAGAGGGCGCGCGGAGCGGACGGCGCGATGGCCTTATCCTGCGGGTGAGCTTCACGCAACAGGATGTCCATGCTCCGCTACGAAACGATCCCCGTCACGCCCTTTGCGCAGAACTGCTCGCTCGTCTGGTGCGACCGCACGGGCGAGGCCGCGGTGATCGACCCGGGCGGCGAACTCGAGCGCATCACGGCGGCCGCGCGACGGCACGGTGTGCGGATTGCGCAGATCCTGCTCACGCACGCGCATATCGATCACGCGGGCGGCACCGGCGCGCTGGCGCGCATGCTCGGCGTTCCGATCGTCGGCCCGCATCCGGGCGACCAGTTCTGGATCGACGGCCTGCCGCAGCAGGCGCGCATGTTCGGCTTTCCGCCCGCGGAGCCGTTTACCCCGACGCGCTGGCTCGCCGACAGCGACACCGTGCAGGTCGGCGACGTGACGCTCGCGGTGCGCCACACGCCCGGGCACACGCCTGGGCACGTGGTATTCCACGACCCCGAGAGCCGGCGCGCGTTCGTCGGCGACGTGCTGTTCGCCGGCAGCATCGGCCGTACGGACTTCCCGGGCGGCGACTACGACACGCTGATCGCCAGCATCACGCAGCGGCTGTGGCCGATGGGCGACGACACCGTCTTCATTCCCGGCCACGGCCCGGAAAGCACCTTCGGCCGCGAACGGCGCAGCAATCCGTACGTGGGCGGGACGTGACGGGTGGCGCACAGCGTTCAGCGTGCTGGTCCGTCCGTGTTCCGTGAACGAGCCGCCGAAGCGGGCGCGCGGCGCGATCGAGGTCGGCATCTGCGGCGCGTCCGTCCGCGTCGCCGGAGGGCGGTCGCACGGAAGCCGCGACTATCGAGCATTACGAATCTTCGTGAGCCGACAGACGGGCTGGCGCTCGCATCCGTCGCCCTTCGTCATTCCGAGCCGCAACGCCGCTCTTGTCATTCCGAGCCGCAACGCCGCTCTTGTCATTCCGAGCCGAAGGCGAGGAATCTCGGCACCGTGCAGCGCGGAGATCCCTCGCGTTCGCTCGGGATGGCGATGGAGAGTCATTCCAAGTACAAGGCGAGGAATCTCGGCGCTTCGCAGCGCGCAGATCCCTCTCGCTCGCTCGGGA
>CAZIJU010000134.1:0-8310 GCA_964539745.1 uncultured Burkholderiaceae bacterium
AGTACTCGGCGGGCAGGTCGAGCACCGCGTTGTACTCGTCGTAGAAGCGGCGGTGCGATTCGACATCCTCCTGGTCACCCTTGACCAGGTCGAGGTAGTAGTCCCAATGCGAATTCAAGTGCCGGTCTGGGTTCATCGCGACGAAACCGGCGTGCTGCAGGAAGCCCGGGTAGACGCTGCGCAGGTAGCCCGGGTAGCTCGAAGGCACTTTGAAGATGACGTTGTTTTCGAACCACTCGTAGGGCTTGCGCTGTGCGAGCGCATTGACCGCGGTCGGGTTGCGCCGCGTGTCGATCGGTCCGCCCATCATGGTCATCGACTTCGGCAGCTTCGGATCGTGCGCCGAAGCCATCAGCGACACCGCGGCCAGCACCGGCACGGTCGGCTGGCACACCGAGATCAGGTGCACGTCGGGGCCGAGATGGCGGATGAATTCAAGCACGTAGTCGACGTAGTCGTCGAGGTGGAACGGCCCATGCGTGATCGGCACGAGCCGCGCGTCGACCCAGTCGGTGATGTAGACGTTGTGCTCGGGCAGCAGCGCGCGCACGGTGTCGCGCAACAGCGTCGCGTGGTGCCCCGACAGCGGCGCGACGACCAGCACGGTCGGATCGTTTTCGCGCTTGGCCTGGCCGTTCTTCAGTCCGCGCCTGAAGTGCAGCAGCTTGCAGAAGGGTTTGTCGACGACGGTTTCGATCGTGACCGGCACTTCGCGGCCATCGATCGTCGTCGTCGGCAGGCCCCAGGCGGGTTTCTCGTAGTGCTTGCCGATCCGGTGCAGCAGATCGTAGCCGGCCGCCATCCGGCGGGAAAAAGGCGTGTACGCGAGCGGGCTGTAGGGACTGGAGAACAGCTCCGATGTGGCTTGTGCCCACACCGAAAGCGGGTTCAGGAACTTGCGCTGCAGCTCATGCAGGTGATACAGCATGCCCGGCTCCCGTCAACGTGCTGCCTCCCGTCCTGGCGCGATCAGACGACACCCGATTATGCTCGCGCCGCATCGCCGCATCAAATCGGCAGATAAGTACCTGAATCGCGCCCCGCGGCGGCGGTCCGGTGGCCTGACCAGTCGGGCGCGACAGGCGGCTGCCGTCCGTCGGCGTCTGCGCGCGGGCGGCTACCAGTAGTTCTCGACCGCGAGGTGGCCGGGTTGTCCGCGGCGCGACGTGACGAACCCGCGCGCCTGCAGCAGCTTGCGGGTGTCGTCGACCATTTCGGGATTGCCGCAGATCATGATCCGCGAACGGTCGTGGTCGAACTTCAGTCCGACCTGCGCCTCGAGTTCGCCGCTTTCGATCAGCGCGGGGATGCGTTTGTCGAGCGCGCCGGGCGCCTTGGCGCGCGTCGCCGTTTGCACGTAGTGCAGCTTTTTCGCCTGCGCGCCGAAGTGCTCGTGCGTACGAAATCCCTCGATCGTGTCGGCGTAGGCGAACTCGTTCGGGTAGCGCACGCTGTGGACGACGATCAGGTTCTCGTAGTCGTCCCAGGTCTTCATGTCCCACAGGATCGAGATGAACGGCGCCAGCCCCGTGCCGGTGGCGAGCATCCACAGGTCCTTGCCCCGTTCGAAGCGGTCCGTCGTCAGGAAGCCGTAGTTCGTTTTTTCGACGTACACCGTATCGCCGACCGCGAGCCGCGCCAGCTCGCTCGTGAACTCTCCGCCGGGCACGACGATCGAGTAGAACTCGAGGTGCTCGTCGTAGCTCGCAGAGACGATCGAATAGGCGCGCCAGACGATCTTTTCGCCCGACGGATTCTTCGGGTTGTCAGGATCGGGCTTCTTGACGCCGAGGCGCGCGAACTGGCCCGGCGTGAACCGAAACCCCTTGTGCCGCGTCAGTCTGAACGAGAATAGGTTCGGCGCCCACGGATGGATCCAGAGGATCTTCTCCGCGGTGTACTTGTCGGGTGCCACCATCGTCGTGGGCGGCGCGTGCGCCGCGGGCGCGTCAGCGCTCCAGGTACTTCAGCTTGTCGCGCACGTCCTTCCACTGGTCGGCGTCGGGCGGATGCGGCTTCATGCGGGTGATCGACGGCCACTTTTTCGCCAGTTCGGCGTTCAGCGCGATGAACTGACGCTGGTCCTCCGGAACGTCCTCTTCGGCGTAGATCGCGTTGACCGGGCACTCGGGGATGCACACCGCGCAGTCGATGCACTCGTCGGGATCGATCGCGAGAAAGTTCGGCCCTTCGCGGAAACAGTCGACCGGACACACGTCCACGCAGTCCGTGTACTTGCACTTGATGCAGGGTTCGGTGACGACGTGGGTCATGGTGCGGCCGGAGCAAAACGTTTGTGAAAAGAAGGCGCGCATTCTATCGCGGTGCGCGTTCCGTTTTCGGGGAACCGCCGTGCTTCCGGCGTGGTTTCTTCGTCAGGGGCGATCGACCGCCGAATTCCGGCGAAGCGGCACGGGCCGCGGCGGTCGACGCGGCCACGCACGGCGCTGCGCAGCGCGCGGGGGACTTTCGCTTTTCGGCCGGCAAGTTGCACCGTTTGGTGACCGGCCGCGAACGCATCGAAGTGCCGCGCGGCGCCACCCCGTATCGCCGGTCCCAACGATCCTGCGCTTCCGATCCGGCGCTTCCGAATCAGCGCGTCTCGGCCTATGCTTGCATCACAAAAAGCAGGCGCGGGTGCCAAACGGTGCCCGGCATCATTTGAGGAGACGCACCATGAGCACGCGGTTACGTTCGATCCTGCTTGCGCTCGCGGCGATGCTGGCGCTGCCGGCGGCGGTGGCGCAGCCAGTCCGTACGGGGATCGTGACCTTTCTTTCGGGACCCGCTGCCGGACCGTTCGGTGTTCCGGCACGCAACGCAGCCGAGCTGATGGCGGAGATGCTGAACGCAGGTTCGGTGCCGGCGCCCTATGCGACCAAGGGCTTCGGCGGCAACCCGATCGAGCTGGTGATCATCGACGAGGCCGGAGGGCCGCAGAAGCAGGTCGCCGAGTTCCGCAACCTCGCGCAGCGCGTCGATCTGGTGATCGGCTACATCTCCAGCGGCGACTGCCTGGCGATCGCGCCGGTGGCCGAGGAGCTGAAAAAGCTCACCGTGCTGTTCGACTGCGGGACGCCGCGCATCTTCGAGGACGCTTCCTACAAGTACGTGTTCCGCACCGGCGGCACCGCGACGATGGACAACGTGTCCGCGGCGATGTACCTGCTGGAGAAGCACCCGAACGTCAAGTCGATCGCCGGCATCAACCAGAACTACGCGTGGGGCCAGGACTCGTGGAACGACTTCGAGGCCGCGATGAAGGCGTTGCGGCCGACGATCGAGGTCAAGACCTCGCAGATGACGAAATTGATGGCCGGGCAGTTCGGTGCCGAGATCTCCACGCTGCTCGCGAGCGGTGCCGACGTGATCCACTCGAGCTTCTGGGGCGGCGACCTGGAAGGGCTGGTGCTGCAGGGCGCACCGCGCGGGCTGTTCAGCAAGCACATCGTCGTGCTGTCGGCCGGCGAGCCGGCGATCACGCGGCTCGGCACGAAGATCCCCGAGGGCACGATCATCGGCGCGCGCGGACCTTTCGGGCCGTTCGCGCCCGACACGCCGCTGGCGCGCTGGTTCAAGAGCGCGTACCAGGACCGCTATCAGGTGGCGCCGAACTACGCGGCGTACAAGATGGCCACCGCGCTGCTCGGAGTGAAAGCGGCGTACGAAAAAGCGCAGGCCGGCGGCGCGCAGCGGCCGACGCAGGAACAGATCATCGCCGCGTTCGAGCATCTGACCTTCGAAGGGCCTGGCGGGCAGGTCAAAATGGCGCTCGGCAAGGGCCATCAGGCGGTGATGGACGTCGCGGTCGGCAGGGTCAAGCACGTCGGTGGCGAGCTGCAGATCGTCGACATCAAGCGCTACCCGGCCGACAAGATGAACCCGCCGGACGGTGTCAAGAGCGAGGCCTGGATCAAATCGGGGTTCAAGTCGCGCTAGTGCCGCAAGCGCGATGCGCGCCGGAGCGGCAGCGCTCGTTCGAGCGGACCGCGCCGGCGCGCGGCCGCTCAACGCGCGCCCGGCGGCGACGGCGCTGCGCGCGTCGCCCCGGCGAAGCCCGGGGCCCGATTTCACCTGCATCGCCGCTCGTCGAGCACCATGACCGCCTTCGCCTCGGTCGCCTTCGACGGCATCGTCTACTCGTCGTGGCTGTTCCTGATGGCCGCGGGGCTGACGCTGATCTACGGCGTGATGCGCATCCTGAACATCGCGCACGGCAGCTTCTATGCGCTCGGCGCGTACACGGCGGCCACACTGGTCGGCGCCTGGCTTGCCGACGGGCGTTCGGTCGCCGCCAGCTACGCGCTGTTGCTCGTCGCGGCGGTTCTGGTCGGCGTGGTCGTCGGCCCGCCGCTCGAACGCGGGCTGCTCAAGCGCATGTACGGCAAGGACGAGGTCGTGCTGCTGCTGGTGACCTACGCCGTGTTCCTGATCCTCGAAGACGCGATCAAGCTCGTCTGGGGCGTCGAATCGAAGGTGGTCGCCGAGCCCTACGCCGCGCCGGGCAACTTCCAGATCGGCGAACTCGCCTATCCCGTCTACAACCTGCTGCTGATCGCCGGCGCGATCGTCACCGGCCTGCTGCTCGCGTGGGCGCTGTACCGGACGCGGCAAGGCAAGCTGCTGCTCGCGGTGATCCACGATCGCGAGATGAGCGCGGCGATGGGCATCGACGTCGGCCGCGTCTACCTGGTCACCTTCACCGTCGGCACCGCGCTCGCCGCGCTCGGCGGTGCGCTGACCGCGCCGATGGTCGCCGTCAGCCCCGGGCTCGGGGTCGAGGTGATCGTGCTGTCGTTCGCCGTGGTCGTCATCGGCGGGCTCGGCAGCCTGGGCGGTGCGGCCCTCGGCGCGGTGCTCGTCGGGCTGGTGCGCGCGGTCGCGGTGCGCTACTGGCCCGAAGTGGAGCTGTTCACGATCTACGCGGTGATGGCGCTCGTGCTGATCGCGCGGCCGCGCGGGCTGTTCGCCGCGCCCGAGGCGCGCAAGATATGAGGCGCGACTTCACCGTCGTCGCGCTGGCGCTTGCCGGTCTTGCGCTGCTGGCCGCGGCCGCGTGGGCGCCGCAGTCGGTCGTGTTCCTGCTCGCGGTCGGGCTCGCCAAGGGACTCGTCGTGCTCGGCCTCGTACTGCTGATGCGCACCGGGCTCGTGTCGTTCGGTCAGGGCCTCTACTACGGGCTCGGCGCATACGCAGCGGCGATGCTCGCGAACTTCGCGGGGTTGTCCGACGGCGCGCTGATGATGCTGGCCGGCGCGGCCGCCGGTGCGCTCGTTGCGGCCGTGCTCGGGCTGCTGCTCGCGCGCTACCGGCTGATCTTCTTTTCGATGCTGACCCTCGCGTTTTCGATGATCCTGTACGGGCTGCTGGTCAAGAGCTCCGCGCTCGGCAGCACCGACGGCTTCAACCTGCACGCGAAGGGTTTCGCGGGAATGGTGCTGGCCGACGGCGCCGAGCGGCGCGTGTTCTTCGCGGCGACCGTCGCGGTCGCCTTCGCCGCCGCGCTTGCGATGCATCGCGTGCTCGGCGGCGCGTGGGGGCGGCTTTCGACGGCGATCGCCGACAACGAATTGCGCGTCGAGTACCTCGGCGCCTCCGCGTATCGGATCGTCTACGTCAACTACGTCGCCGCCGGCGCGCTCGCGGGGCTGGGCGGCGCATGCGCGGCGCTTGCGGTCGGCCACGTCGATCCGGAGATGACGTACTGGACCACCTCCGGCGAGTTCGTTTTCGTCACGATCCTGGGCGGCGTCGGCAACGTGCTCGCGCCGTTCGTCTCGGCGCTCGTCTTCGAAGCGCTGCGCACCGTGGCCAACCAGCACGCGCCGAACGTCTGGCAGATGATGCTGGGCGCGGCGATGCTGGCGATCATCCTGTTCCTGCCGGCCGGGCTTTGGTCGCTGCTGCGGCGGCTGCAGCGCACCACATGAATCCGATCCTCGTTGCCGAGCGGGTCAACAAGACCTTCGGTGCGGTCGTCGCCGCGGCCGACATCGACCTCGCGATCGAGCGCGACAGCGTCGTCAGCCTGATCGGCGCCAACGGCGCCGGCAAGACGACGTTCCTGAACATGATCACCGGCTACCTGCAGCCCAGTTCCGGGCGCATCCGCTTCGACGGGCGCGACCTGACGGGGCTCGCGCCGCGGCAGGTCACGCGGCTCGGCATCTCGCGCTCCTTCCAGATCCCGCAACTGCTCGGCACGCTGTCGGTGCGCGACAACCTGCGCGTCGCGGAGGGCATCGCCGGCAGCCGCGCGGTCGACGCCGCGACCGACGCGCTGCTCGCGGGCTTCGCGCTGGCGCCGTACGCGGACCGCGCTGCCGCGCTGCTGCCCGAAGGCGTGCGCAAGCTGCTCGACGTCGCGATGGCGCTGGTCGCGCGGCCGCGCGTGCTGCTGCTCGACGAGCCCACCAGCGGCGTGGCCGCCGACGAGAAGTTCGACTTGATGGACCGTGTGATGGGCGCGGTGCAGGGCGTGACGGTGCTTTTCGTCGAGCACGACATGGATATCGTCGCGCGCTACTCGCAGCGCGTGATCGCGTTCTACGACGGCCGCGTGATCGCCGACGGCGCACCTGCCGACGTATTGGCGAGCGACAGCGTGCGGCGCTACGTGATCGGCGAGGCGATCGAGCCGGCGAGGGAACATGCTGCGACTTGACGGCGTGTCGGTGTCGATCGGGACGGTGGGCATCCTGCGCAACGTCTCGCTCGAGGTGCAGCGCGGCGAGTTCGCCGGGCTGATCGGCCGCAACGGCGCCGGCAAGACGACGCTGCTGCGCACGGTGATGGGGCTGCTGCCCTTCTGGCAGGGGGCGCTTTTCTTCGAAGGCGAAGCGCTCGCGCGCGTGCCGACGCATGCGCGCGTTCGGCTCGGCATCGGCTACATGCCCGAGGACCGCAGGCTCGTTCCGGGGCTGACCGTCGAAGAGAACGTGCTGCTGCCCGCGTGGTCGGCGAGATTCGCCGACGCCGAGGAGCGACTGGCGCGCGTCTACGCGGCGATCCCCGAGGTGCAGGAGTTTCGCGCGCGGCGCGCGCTCCAGCTCTCCGGCGGCCAGCAGAAGCTCGTCGCGCTGGCGCGCGCGATGATCGCGGGAACGAAACTGCTGCTGCTCGACGAGCCGTTCGAGGGCGTGGCGCCGGTGCTCGCGCGGCGGCTCGCCGAGGTGATCGGCGGGCTGCGCGCGAGCGGCGCTGCGGTGATCCTGGCCGAATCGAGCCTGACGCACGCGCACCGTCTGCTCGACCGCGTGTTCGTGATCGACCGCGGCGCGGTGGCGGAAAATATCGGACAGCGCCGCGCCGCGGCGGTCTGAACGGAGCCAAGCATGGATTTCGAGTTTTCCCCCGAAGCGCAGGCGATGCAGCAGACGCTGCGCCGCTTCGTCGAACGCGAAGTGCTGCCGGCGAACGATGAATGGCACCGCCTCGCCGATGCCGGGACGTATCCGCTCGCGGTGATCGAACCGCTG
The DNA here is from genome assembly GCA_964539745.1 of uncultured Burkholderiaceae bacterium. Classification (GTDB taxonomy): domain Bacteria; phylum Pseudomonadota; class Gammaproteobacteria; order Burkholderiales; family Burkholderiaceae_F; genus DSNY01. The sequence continues at coordinate 7,479 of CAZIJU010000134.1, forward strand.
AAGGCGAAGGCAAGAGCGGCCGGGCTGTGGAACCTGTTTCTGCCGGGGCTGAAGCCCGACGAGCCGGGCACGCGGATGTCGAACCTCGACTACGCGCCGATGGCCGAGATCATGGGCCGCATCCCGTGGTCGTCGGAGGTGTTCAACTGCAACGCGCCCGATACCGGCAACATCGAGCTGCTGCATCTCGCCGCCACGCCCCCGCAGCGCGAACGGTGGTTGAAACCTCTGCTCGCGGGCGAGATCCGCTCCGCCTTCGCGATGACCGAGCCGGACGTGGCCTCGTCGGATGCGACCAACATCCGCACCAGCATCCGCCGCGAAGGTGGCGAGTACGTGATCGACGGCCGCAAATGGTTCATCACGAACGCCGCGCATCCGAACTGCCGGGTCGCGATCGTGCTGGGCGTCACCGACGAGCGGCCCGATGCCGATCCCCACCGACGGCATTCGATGGTGCTGGTGCCGATGGATACGCCGGGGCTCACGGTCGTTCGCAACATCCCGATCATGCATCACCACTCGCCCGAAGGGCATTGCGAGCTGGTGTTTCGCGACGTGCGCGTTCCGGTATCGAACCTGCTCGGCGAGGAAGGGCAGGGGTTCAAGCTCGCGCAGGCGCGGTTGGGCCCCGGCCGCGTGCACCACTGCATGCGCACGATCGGCCAGTGCGAACTGGCGCTCGAGCTGATGTGCGAGCGCGCGCTCGAGCGCCGGGCTTTCGGCAAGTATTTGGCCGACCACGCGAACGTTCAGGACTGGATCGCGCAATCGCGCATCGAGATCGACCAGGCGCGGCTGCTGGTGCTGCGCGCCGCGTGGCTGATGGACA
>CAZIJU010000135.1:0-8300 GCA_964539745.1 uncultured Burkholderiaceae bacterium
TCGCCTTGCTGATCCAGCGCTGCGGCTTCAGCCCCGCGTACAGCCCGAGCGGCACGCCGAGCGCCACCGAAATCACCATCGCGAGGAACGCGAGTTCGAGCGTGGCCGGCATGCGCTCGACGATCACCTCGATCGCCGAGCGGCCGAAGACGAAGCTCGTACCCAACTCGCCAGTGAACGCGCCCTTCAGGAACCCCCAGTACTGCTCGACGATCGGCTTGTCGAGTCCGAGCGCGGCGGCGGCGCGTGCCTTCTCGACTTCGTCGGCGACCGGATTGACGAGGATCTCGACCGGATCGCCGACGACGTACAGCCCGAAGAAGACGAGCAGCGACGTGATCGCCAGAACCAGCAGCGTCTGCGCGAGACGGCGAAGGACGTAGACGGTCATTGCGCCTGGACGTCGCCGTCGAACCGCGCGGGCACCTGCGACACGAAGGAGATACGGGCGCCGACGCGCGGTGGCGCCGCGTCACCCCGCGGTGCGGCCGGGCGGCAAGTCGCTGATTCCTGCACTTTTCCTTTGCCTGCGTGTCTGCGGGGCGGAGCCTGCGTGTCCAAGCGGCGGGCGCGGACCCTCCGCGCACGCGCGGTGCCCATCGGTGCCGCCGGTGTGCCGGCGCCGAACCGCGAATCGGACGGCACGTCTACTTCGCGGGCCTGACCTCGAACGCATAGGTGTACTGGTCGGCGCGCCCGGTGTACGCGAGCCCCTTGCGCAACGCCCAGCTCGACACCTCGTAGTGCACCGGAACGATCGCCTGCAGCTCGCCGATCGCCTTGTCGCAGGCGGCCGCGAGCATCAGGTTGCGCTTGGTGTCGTCGATGTTGGTCATCGCGGTCAGGATCAGCGCGTCCACGCCGGCGTCGGAGAAGCGCCCGCGGTTGGCCTGGCCCATGCCGGTGGCCGGGCTGAAGGTGCCGATCAGCGCGCGCAGCGGCGAGCTCGTCTCGCCGGTTTCGGCGCCCCAGCCAGCGAGGAAGAAGCTGAACTCGAGCTTGCCCGCGCGCGAGAAGAACACGTTGCTCGGCATCGCCTCGAGCTTGGTGTCGATGCCGGCGCGCGTCAGGAACTGCGCGATCGCCTGCGCCACCTTCTCGTCGTTGATGTAGCGGTTGTTCGGCGAGTGCAGCGTGATCGAAAACCCGTCCGGGTAGCCAGCCTCGGCCAGCAGCCTCTTCGCGGCTTCTTGGTCGACCTTCGGCGGCTTGAGCTTCTTGCTCGTTCCGGGGAAAAACTCGGGCAGAAGCTGGCCGGCCGGCTGCGCCTGCCCCTCCATGATCCGCGAGACGATCGCGTCGCGGTCGATCGCCAACGAAATCGCGCGGCGCACGCGCATGTCCTTCAGCGGGTTCTTCTCGAGCGGCTTGCCCGATTTGTCGAACACGTACGGCGACCTGTCGCGGTCGCTGTCCATGTGCAGGTAGATCATTCGATTCGACACCGCGGAGGCCACCGTCACGCGCGCATCTTTCGCGAGCCGCGCAATGTCCGCCGTCGGCACCGCCTCGATCATCTGCACGTCGCCCGCCAGCAGCGCTGCCACGCGCGCCGGCGCGTTGGTGATCATGCGCAGTCGCACCGTCTTCCAATGCGGTTTCGGGCCCCAGTAGGCGTCGTTGCGCTCGAGCACGACGCGGTCGCCCGCCACGTACTCCTTGAACTTGAACGGGCCGGTGCCGATCATCGCGCGGCCAGAATTGAAGTCCTCGGTTTTCGCCGTCTCCGCGACGCGCTTCGGCACGATGCGGACGGCGACCAGGTCGTTGGGCAGCAGCGGGTGCGGCCGCACGGTCTTGAAGCGCAGCGTCAGCATGTCGGGCGCGGTCACCTCGGCGATCGGCCGGGTGTAGGTCGCGAACGACGCCGGGCTGTTCGGCACGTTCGGAATGCGCTTGATCGTGGCGATCACGTCCTCGGCGGTGAATTCGCCACCGTCGTGCCATTTGACGCCCTTGCGCAGCTTGAACTCCCAGGTCGTGTCGTCCAGCGCCTTCCACGACTCGGCGAGTCCTGGCCGCAGCTGCTCCTTCGCGTCCTTGTGCACGAGCTTGTCGAAGACGTGGTCGGCGACGTTGTTGTTCGGCGTCAGGTTGTGAAAATGCGGGTCGAGCGCGGTCACCGGCGTGGACAGTCCGACGACCAGCTCCTGCGCGACCGCGGCGCCGGCCGGGAGCAGTGCGGCGGCGATCGCGCAGACGTAGCGGGGCAGCTTCATGGTTCTCCTCCGAGCCTCGATGGCGGCGCAAGGATAAGCCAAGCGCCGGCGCGCATGCCTGCAAGGGGAAAATTTGACGCAGCGCAGACCGGATGATTGAGACTTGGGCAAGCTCGTGACACCGCAAACCCCGCAAGTTCGCGTCGCCCGTGTCGACACCGGTTCCGTCATCCCGAGCAGCGCGAGGGATCCCGGCGTCGCGCGCGGCGGAGATTCCTCGCCTTGGGCTTGGAATGACCCCCTATCGTCATCCCGAGCGAACGCGAGGGATCTGCGCGCTGCGGGGCGCCGAGATTCCTCGCCTTCGGCTCGGAATGACCATGGGAGCGATGCGGCTCGCAATGACAATAGCGGCGTTGCGGCTCGGAACGACGTGCGGGGCCTTCGCCGTGCGCAAACACGAAGCCAAGCCGGGGTGCAATGACGCTGGCTTGTCATCCCGAGCAACGCGAGGGATCCCGGCGTTGCGAGCGGCGGAGGTTCGTCGCGTTGAACTCGGAATGACTCCCCATCGTCATCCCGAGCGAACGCGAGGGATTGCGGCGTTGCGTGCAGCGGAGATTCCTCGCCTGCGGCTCGGAATGACAATCGCGGCGTTGCAGTTCGGAATGAGGAAGCCCGGCCGAGACGGAACGACGCTGGTTTGTCATCCCGAGCGAACGCGAGGGATCTCGGCGTTGCGAGAGGCGGAGATTCCTCGCCTGCGGCTCGGAATGACAACAGCGGCGTTGCGCCTCGCAATGACGAAGGGCGACGGATGCGAGCGCCAGGAGGGCTGTCGTGTCACAAAGATTCGTAATGCGCAATGACGCGGCCTCGCGCAGCATCGGCGTCAAGGACGGGCCAGCGAACCCCTACGAGATCGACCCGCAGGACACGGGCGCCCTGCGCCGGCGCGCGCGGCTCGCCACACCGCGGCTCACGCGCGAGCTGAAGACGATGCGCGCGATGCTCGGAATCTGGTGCCGCGATCACCACGGCATGCGCGGCGCGCTGTGCGTCGAATGCCAGGCGTTCATGACGTACGCCACGCGGCGCCTGGCAGGCTGCCCGTACGGCGCCAACAAGCCGACTTGCAGCAACTGCCGGATCCACTGCTACGGTCCGCACGAGCGCGCGCACGTGAGAGACGTGATGCGCTACACGGGCCCGCGCATGCTCGCGCGGCATCCGTGGCTCGCGATCGCGCACCTGCTCGACGGGCGTCGCCCGGCGCCGCCCAAGCCCCGCGGCGCCAAGCCCGCGCAGCGCGGCGACGCCTTCGATTGAGCGTTCGGCAGTTATCCGAGATCGCGACCGCTCGATGGGCGTGCCGACCGCCCATCGGCCGTAAGCCCGCGAGGGGGCACTTTCGGCAAGCGGTTCGTCGATCGTTGGCCGCAAGCTCACTCGGCGCCGACCAGCGCCTCGGCGAACTCGCGCGCAACGAAGGGCTGCAGATCCTCGATGCCTTCGCCCACACCGATAAAGCGGATCGGTATCGGCCGCCCCGGGTGTTCGCGCGTGCGCTGCGCGGCGATCGCCGCGAGCACGCCGCCCTTGGCGGTGCCGTCCAGCTTGGTGATGACCAGCCCTGTGAGCCCGATCGCTTCGTCGAACGCCTTGACCTGCGCAGCCGCGTTCTGACCATTGGTGCCGTCGAGCACGAGCATCACCTCGTGCGGCGCGCCCGGCAACGCCTTGTCGATCGCCTTTTTCACGCGCTTCAGCTCGTCCATCAGGTGAAGCTGCGTCGGCAGGCGCCCCGCGGTGTCGGCGATCAGCACGTCGATGCCGCGCGCCCTCGCCGCCGTGACCGCGTCAAATACGACCGCGGCCGGATCGCCGCTCGCCTGCTGGATCACCTCGACGCCGTTGCGCTGCCCCCAGATCGCGAGCTGTTCGCGTGCCGCCGCGCGAAAGGTGTCACCGGCGGCGAGCAGCACGGTCTTGTGCCGATCCGCCAGCCAGTGCGCAAGCTTGCCGATCGAGGTCGTCTTGCCCGCGCCGTTGACGCCCGCGACCATGATCACCAGCGGCTTGGCGCGGTTCAGGTCCAGCGGGCTCTCGCTCGGCGCGAGCAGCTTCGCGATCTCGTCGCGCAGCGCGTCGCGCACCTCGGCCGGTGTCTTCAGCCCGTGCAGCTTGATCCGCGTGCGCAGCGCGTCGAGCAGCTCGCGTGTGGTCGCCACGCCGACGTCGGCCTGGATCAGCGCGGTTTCGAGTTCCTCGAACAGCGCCTCGTCGATCACGCCGCCCGAGAACAGCCCGGCGATGTTCACACGCGTTCGCGCCAGCCCCTGCTTCAGGCGCGCGAGCCAGCCGGATTTCGTGGTGGAATTCATCGAGGAGCAACGGCGCTGCCGTGAAGGGCGCGCAGTCTAGCAAGCGCACAAGAAAGACTTCGTTCCCGCCCAGGCGCGGCGCACGCAGCGTCCGGCGTCGCGGTGGCCGGTACTGCCCTCGCGCCGCCGCGATCCGGGCAGAATCGCGCCGATGAAGCGCAATCGGCGATCCGCGAGCCGCCCGGTCCGCCACGACCGCGCACCGCACGTCGTGCGCATCATCGGCGGTGCGTGGAAGCGCACGCCGATTGCGGTCGCGGACTCGCCGGGCCTGCGGCCCACACCGGATCGCGTGCGCGAAACGCTGTTCAACTGGATCGCGCACCTGCGCCCCGATCTTGCGGCGCTGCGCGGGCTCGATCTGTTCGCCGGCACCGGCGTGCTCGGCTTCGAGCTGGCGTCGCGCGGTGCGGCGCACGTCACGCTCGTCGAGCGCGACGCGCTGCTGCTCGCGCTGCTGCTCGCGCTGCGCGGCAAGCTCGGTGCCACGCAGATCGCAATCGCCAGCGGCGACGCGCTCGCGGTTGCGGCGCGGCTGGCGGAGCGCAGCTTCGACATCGTCTTCGTCGATCCGCCGTACGACGCCGGCTTGCTCGCGCCGGCGCTCGACGCCGTGCGCCGCCTGCTTGCACCCGATGGCCTCGTGTATGCGGAATCCGGCGAACCGATCGCCTCCGCTCAGGCGGCTGCGCACGGCTACGAAATCATTCGCGCCGACCGCGCTGGCCGGGTTTTCTTTCATTTGCTGCGGCGCAGGCCGTCCTGAATAATCAGCGCCGGCGCGCCGAGCGGCCCGTCACTTTCGCCAGGGGGAACGCATGAGCATGGTGATCGCGGTGTATCCGGGCACGTTCGACCCGCTGACGCGGGGGCACGAGGACCTCGTGCGGCGCGCCGCGGGACTGTTTGCCAAGCTGGTCGTCGGCGTGGCCGACAGCCGCGCGAAAAAGCCGTTCTTCTCGATGGACGAGCGCATCGCGATCGCGCGCGAGGTGCTCGGCCACTATCCGAACGTCGAGGTCGCCGGCTTCCGCGGACTGCTGAAGGACTTCGTGCGCGAGCAGGGCGCGCGCGTCATCGTGCGCGGGCTGCGTGCGGTCAGCGACTTCGAGTACGAATTCCAGATGGCCGGCATGAACCGCTATCTGCTGCCCGACGTCGAGACGATGTTCCTGACGCCTTCGGACCAGTACCAGTTCATCTCGGGCACGATCGTGCGGGAGATCGCCACGCTCGGCGGCGACGTGAGCAAGTTCGTCTTCCCGTCGGTCGAGAAGTGGCTGCGCGCGAAGATCGCGCAGATGGGCGGTCCGGAGAACGGCGGCTGAACGGCGCACCCACACCGCTGTCGCGGCGGCGGATCGAGCTCGTCGACGCGCTGCGCGCGTTCGCGCTCGCGGGCATCCTGCAGGTCAACATCCAGTCTTTCGTCTGGGGCGCAGGCGATTCGCTCGGCTACTTCGCGGCGCCGCCGCGCACGATCGACACGGCCGTGCATCTTCTGGTCGGCACCTTCGTCGCGACCAAGTTCATCTCGATCTTCGCGTTCCTGTTCGGCTTCGGCGCGGCGCTTCAGATCCGTTCGATCCGCGCGCTGTGCGGCGGCGACCTCGCGGCGGCGAAGGCCGTGTACCGGCGCCGCCTGTGGTTCCTGCTCGCGCTGGGCATCGCGCATGGATTGCTGCTGTACTACGGCGACATCCTCGCCTTCTACGCGCTCGCCGGCTTCGTGCTCGTGCTGTACATGGACCGGCGGCCGGCGGCGCTGGCGCGCGCCACCCGCCACTGGTTGATCGCGTTCGCGCTGCTGAACGTCGCGCTGACCCTGCTGTTCGAAGTGGCGCGCCGCACGCTGCCGCCCGAGGTCGATCCGACGGCGATCCCGCCGGAGGTCATCGACAAATTCATCGTGTTCACCGAAGGCGGCTACTGGGCGCAGTTCGCCGCCCGCGCGACCGATTTCGTCTACCTCGTGTTCGTGATGGGCGCTGTTGCCGCGCCGCAGATCGTCGGGCTGTTCCTGCTCGGACATCTCGCCGCGCGGCTGGGGTGGATCGCGCATCCGCAGCGGCATCCGCGCGTCTGGCGCGTGGCGTTCGCGGTCGGCTGCGCGGCGGTGCCGCTTGCGGTCGCCGGCGCCTGGCTCAACTACGAAACGATGGTCAGTTCGCCGGGCGACCCGAGCCTGATCGGCTTCGGATTGCAGACCTTCGGTTCGCTGCTCGCGGCGCTGTACGTCGCGGCGATCGTTCGCTGGCGCGACGCGGCGCCGGTGGCCGCGGCGATCCGGTGGCTCGCGCCGGCGGGGCGCATGCCGCTGACGAACTACCTGCTGCAGTCGCTCGCGATGGGCGCGTTGCTGTCCGGCTGGGGGTTCGGGCTCGGTGCAGCGCTCGGCAAGGCCGAACTGGCGCTGCTCGCGGCTGCGATCGTTGCGATTCAGATCGTCGCCAGCCGCGCCTGGATCGCGCGCTTCGGGCAGGGGCCGGTCGAGGCGCTGTGGCGCAGGGTGACGTACGCCGGGGCCGATCGCTGCGCGCGCTAGCGCGTTGCCGTTGCGCCGACCTCGTCGACCTTCAGCCACACGCCGCGCCGGCTCGTCTTCGCGCGCTGCGCCGAAGCGAGCGCGCCGCCGGACTGCGATTCGTCGCGCACCTCCGCCCCGCCGACCGCGATCCACTCGCCGAGCCGTCCGCGCACCGTCGTCGAAAGCTGCGCGCGTTCGACCGCGCCCGCGACGATCTCGGACTGCTCGGGCGCAAGCTCGACCGTCACCATGTCCCCGGCGATCTGCGGCTGCGCGTAGAAGCCCGTGACCGCGTCGTAGTACACCGTGCCGCGCACTTCGGTCAGCCCCTGCGGCGAGATCGCGAACTGGCGGAAGCTCATCGGGATCGCGATACCGATGGCGATGTACGCGCGCCCGCCTTCGAGCACGCGGATTCGCTGCTCGGCGCTTCCTGTACCCGTCGTTCGCGCATCGCCCGCTTCGACGTTGACGTTGCCGTAGACGCGACGATTGCTGATCGTCACGCTGCCGTCGGCGCCGACGCGCCGCTCGCTGGCCTCGCCTTCGCGGTCCTGGCGCACCGTGATCACCAGCTCGCGCGGCGCGCGGTCGAGCGTGGCGAGCAACTGCTTCAGTTGCCGCGCGTTGGCGGGCGAAGCGCGCAGGAAGAGCTGGTAACCCTGCCCCGTGAGTGCGCCGCCGGGTTCGAGGAAGGCGCGCAGCGTGGGCAGCACCTGCTCCGCAGTGCGATGGCGCAGCGGAATGATCTCGATCTCCTGCGCGCGGGCGGGGCGGACGAAGGCGAGTGCGAAGACGGCGGCGACGAAGCTGCGCCGGCAAATCCCTGGTGGCAATGTCACTGAAATCCCCCTTTGCTCGCGTTTTCGACAGGCGGGAACGCACTACGGTCGGCGCCCCTATTGAGCGTTACCCTACCCGTGACACCGCCGCCGCGCATGCCCGTCTCGCCATTGCGACCGCCCGTCTTGTCATCCCGCCCCCGGCCTGGCGCTGGGGGAGGGACCTCGGCCTTGGCCGTGGCCGAGATTCCTCGCCTGCGGCTCCGAATGACAAGAGGGGGTTGCGGCTGGGAATGACAATGGCGGCGTTGCGGCTTCGTACGTCGAAGCCAAGCCGGGGCATGACGCTGGTTTGTCATCCCGAGCGAACGCGAGGGATCCCGGCGTTGCGAACGGTGGAGATTCCTCGCCTGCGGCTCGGAATGACAATGGCGGCGTTGCGGCTCGG
>CAZIJU010000136.1:0-8296 GCA_964539745.1 uncultured Burkholderiaceae bacterium
GCTCGAAGTGCGCGGCATGAGCATGCGCGACGCCGGCATCCTCGACGGCGACTGGCTGGCCGTTCACAAGCAGTCGCAGGCGCAGTCCGGGCAGGTCGTCGTCGCGCGACTCGGCGACGAAGTCACCGTCAAGCGCCTGAAACTCAGAGGCGCGAAGGCCGAGCTGATCGCCGAAAACCCGAACTTCGCGCCGATCGTCGTCGATCTGCGGCGCGACCCGTTCGCGATCGAAGGTCTCGCTGTCGGCGTCATCCGGCCGTCGCTGTAACGACGAAGGCGCTTGGTCGACCAGGCTCGATCAAAGCCCAAGCCTTACGCCGGCGTAGCCGAACAGCTCGTACAACGCGTAATAGGAAGACTGCAGCGCAGCCGGGCTGGGCAGGAAGTCGCCGATTCCAGCGACCGCAAGCCTCGGGATGACGGTCGGTGCGGGCAGCACCGCGAGGCCCACGCGCTCGAACTCCAGCCGCGCGCGTCGAACGTCGAAGGCGTGCACGACCAGCACGACGCGCTCGATGCCGAGCGGGCGCAGGATTTTCGCGGTGAACTGCGCGTTTTCTCGCGTGGTTCGCGCGCGGTCCTCGATCCAGCGCACCGGCACGCCGTACTCGCGTTCCAGTACCTCGCGCATGACGTGCGCCTCCGGGCGGCTCTGACCGTAGGCACCACCGGTCACCAGAACCGGAAGTCCGGTTTCGCGCGCGACCTTGGCGCCGTAGCGCGTGCGCTCGAGCGACAACCGCGCCAGTGTGTCGCCGCCGTACTCGGGCGCATCGCGCCGCAGTCCGCCGCTCAGGATCACGATCGCCTGCGCGTTGCGCGCAGCGGCCGGATCGAACACCCGTGTGTCACTCGCGGCCACCAGCAATGCCGACGAAACGATCGGCAGCGACAACAGCAGCAACGCGCCGACGCCGGTCGCAACAAGCGCACGGGCAAGCCGCGGACGCCGATGCCATAGCATCAGACCGACCAGTGCCAGCAGCAGCGGACTGGCCGGCGGCAACACCAGCGCCTTGAAGATCGCCTTCAGCGCCGCGACGAAGCTCATTGCAGCGGACGCGCACGCAACGGCGATCCGGCGGCCTCAGCGGGTCGCGCCCAGCAGATCGAGCAGATGCCGTGAGGGAATCGCATAGGTGATGCCCGAAGGCTGCGCGAGTGCCGCTTCCTTGGTCCCCTTGACGAAGACCATGTTGATCACGCCGACGACCTCACCGGTGGCTGCGTCGAACAGCGGGCTGCCGCTGTTGCCGGGATAGGCCGTCGCATCGAGCTGGAAGACCGGGAAAGGCCCTGCCTGCAGCCGACGCACGATCTTCGGATCGAGCTGGCGCGCGTTCGCCGGCGGGATCGCGATCGGCGTGATCGCGGCGATCATCGCGCGGTGTGTGGCCGGATGAGGTCCGAGCGCGGCACCCAGCGGAAATCCCGTGAACAGGAACGCGTCGCCTTCTGCGACCGTCGCAGAATCCCGCACCGCAAGCGCCGGCAGCGGCGCACCCGAAAGCCGCAGCAGGGCGAGATCGTGTTCGTCGTCGCGCGCCGCGCGCGACACCGTTCGAACCTGCACCCGACGCGCGTCGTAACCGGGCAGCAGCACCGCGAGCGTCTCGGGGTCGTTGCCCGCATCCAGGACTTCCGGCAATACGTGCGCGTTGGTCGCGACGAGCGAGCCGTCGCCGACGGCAAAGCCCGTGCCGAGGAAGCGAAACGGCGGCGTGCGCGTGCGCTGATACGTGCCGACGGCGACGACCGCGCTTTTGACGCGCGCGATCGTCTGCGCGGTCTGCGCCTGCGTTGGTGCCGCACCGCCCGCGCCGATCGCAGCGATGAGAAGCGACGCGCCGACGGCCCGGCACAGCGCAAACCGCGCCGGGGTGCCGGACTTCGCGCGCGCCGTGTCGTCCGCGCTGCGCATCGTTGGCACCATGTTTCCGTGGCTCGCCAGCGGCACTTCACGCGCCGACGTCGAAGCGGCGCAGGTACCACTGCATCGCATCCGCGAGCCCGGCGCGAACGTCGTGCGTCGGCGCATAACCGAGCAGCCGCCGCGCCTTGCCGATGTCCGCCTGCGAATGGCGCACGTCGCCCGCGCGAAACGGCGCGTACACGGGCGCCGCGACTTTCAGATCGGGCCGGCGCTCGCGCAGCAGTCCGCTCATCGCCGCATGCAGCTCGTTGAGCGTGGTGCGGCCGCCGACCGCGACGTTGTAGACCTGGTTCAGCGCGGCCGGATCGTCGGCGAGCGCCGCGAGCAGATTGATCTGCACGGCGTTGGCGACATAGCAGAAGTCGCGCGAGGTCTCGCCGTCACCGTTGATCGTGCAGGGTTCGCCGCGCAGCATCGCGCGCGCCCAGCGGGGGATCACCGCGGCGTACGGCCCCTCGGGATCCTGCCTCGCGCCGAACACGTTGAAGTAGCGCAGGCCGATCGTCTGCACGCCGTAGCAGCGCGCGAAGACGTCCGCATACAGCTCGTTCAGGTACTTCGTCACGGCGTACGGCGACAGCGGCCGGCCGATGACCTCCTCCACCTTCGGCAGCCCCGGGTGGTCGCCGTACGTCGAACTTGACGCCGCGTACACGAAGCGCGCCCCGGCGTCGCGCGCCGCGACCAGCATGTTGAGAAATCCGGTCGCGTTCGCGGCGTGCGTGGCAAGCGGACTCTCGATCGACCGCGGCACCGAGCCGAGCGCGGCCTCGTGCAGCACGATGTCCACGCCTTCGCACGCGGCGCGACAGGTCGCCGGATCGACGATGTCGCCCTCGATGAAGCGGTGGCGCGCCCACGCGGCCTCGCCGACGGCTGCGCGCACCTCGTCGAGATTGCGTCGATGGCCGGTGGCGAAGTTGTCGAGCCCGACGACCTCCTGCCCGAGCCGCAGCAGCGTCTCGAGCAGGTGCGACCCAATGAAACCCGCCGCGCCGGTAACGAGCCAGCGCCGGCGGCGCGCGCGGATCGCTTCTTCGATATCGCTTGCGCCGGTCACAGCCGCCACACGTCGAATCCGCGCGCGCGCAGCGCGGCCTGATCGGCCTGGCACTTGACGTCGACGTACAGTCCGCCCGGCGCGAGTTTGGCGGCGACTTCGTCGATCGAGTACTGCCGGTACGCCTTGTGCGCGACCGCCGCGATGATCGCGCTGGACCGCGGAAGCTGCTCCCAGGGCACCAGCCGCACGCCGTACTCGTGAACCGCTTCCTCGGGTGAGGCCACCGGATCGTTCACATGCACGTTGACGCCGTACGACTCCAGTTCCCGGATCACGTCGATGACCTTCGAGTTGCGAAGGTCGGGGCAGTTTTCCTTGAAGGTCAACCCGAGCACGCTGACGTTGGCACCCTTCACCGGAAAACCGTTGCGGATCATCGTCTTGACGGTCTGCTCGGCGATGTATTTGCCCATGCCGTCGTTGATGCGCCGGCCCGCCAGGATCACCTGCGGGTGGTAGCCCAGCATCTCCGCCTTGTGCGTCAGGTAGTACGGATCCACGCCGATGCAGTGACCGCCGACCAGCCCGGGGCGAAACGGCAGGAAGTTCCATTTCGTTCCGGCGGCTTCCAGCACCTCGAGCGTGTCGATGCCGATGCGATGGAAGATCAGCGCAAGCTCGTTGACCAGCGCAATGTTCAGGTCGCGCTGCGTGTTCTCGATCACCTTGGCCGCCTCGGCGACCTTGATACTCGAGGCGCGGTACACGCCGGCAGCGACGATCGACTCGTACAGCTTCGCCACGCGCTCGAGCGTTTCGGGCGTGTCGCCGGAGACGACCTTGACGATCTTGGTCAGCGTGCGTTCCTTGTCGCCGGGGTTGATCCGCTCGGGCGAGTAGCCGACGAAGAAGTCCTTCTTCCACGTCTTGCCCGAGTACTTCTCGATGATCGGCACGCAGACCTCCTCGGTGGCACCGGGGTAGACGGTCGATTCGAAGACGACGGTTGCGCCCTGCTTCAAGTTGCGCCCGACGGACTCGCTGGCGGCGGCCAGCGGCCCGAAATCCGGGTTGTGCGCATCGTCGACCGGTGTGGGCACGGCGACCACCACGAAATCGGCTTCTTTCAACGCCGACGGGTCGGTCGTCGGCACCAGGTGCTTCGCCGTTTTCAGATCCTCGCTGCTGACCTCGCCGGTCGGATCGACATGGCGCCGATAGGCATCGACCTTGGCCTGCGACAGATCGAAACCGATCGTGCGCGATCGCTTTCCGAATTCGACGGCCAGTGGCAGCCCGACGTAACCGAGCCCGACGACAGCGACGACACTCATGATGTTTTCCGTAAAAGATGGTTGAGATTGGATCCCGCGCCCGGCTCAGAGGCTGCGCAGCAGCGCCGCGGCTTCCTCTTTGCCCGCAAAGTCTTCCTTGATCGCGAGCAGCGCCTCGAGCTCGGCTTTCGCGTCGTTGCGACGGCCGGCCTTGGCAAGGACCTTGGCATAGTTCAGCCGGATGTCCGTGCGATTCGGCGCCAGTGCGCGTGCGCGTTGCAGATGCCCGAGCGCCTTCTCGGTTTCGCCGCGCGCGGCAAGCAGCACGCCGAGCGTATCGAGCACCGCGGCGTTGTTCGGCGCAAGCCGGGCGGCGCGCCCCGCGTACCCAAGCGCCTTCGGGTCGCCCAATTGACCGCTCGTCCACGCGAGATTGTTCAGCGCGGCGACATGGTTGGGGTCGATCGCGATGACAGCCTGGTAATGCGTCGCCGCCTCGCGCCAGTTGCGCGCGAGCAATGCGCGGTCGGCCAGATGCATCGCAAGCGTCGTATCTCGCGGATTGCCCGCGCGCCAATCGCGGGCGAACGCTTCGGCCTCGGCGCCATTGCCCGAGGCGGCGAGTGCCGAATACACGCCGACGGCGAGCGCTCCGGATTTCGGGTCGACTTTCAGCCCCGCGCGGTAGGCGCGCTCGGCCTCCGCATGTTTGCCCTGCGCCGCGAGCACGTCGCCCTCGAGCCCGAAGCCGGCCGCGGACTTCGGCTCGCGCGTCTGCAACGCCTTCGCTTCGCGCAGTGCTTCCTCGTGACGCTTGACCTGCACGAGTGCGGCGACCAGCCCGCGCGCGACCGCGGCGTCGTTCGGGGAGAGCTTCTGCGCACGCCGGAACGTCTCGATCGCCGCCTCGTGCTCCTTCGCGCCGGCCTGCGCGGCGGCGAGCCTCAGAAGCGGGCGGACCGCCTGCGGCTGCAAGTCCGCCGATTTCTTCAAAGTCTCGATCGCCTCGTGGGGTTGCCCGGCAGCGAGTTGCGCCTCCGCAAACGCGTCCAGAATGCGCGGCTCCTTGGGCATCGCCGTCGCGGCTTCGCGCGCGGCGGCCAGTCCCGCGGGCGCGTCGCGCGTGCGCAGGTGAAAGCCGATCAGATTGATCCGCGCATCGACCGACTGCGGATTCGCGGCGACCGCGCGCTGCAGCGCGGCCGCAACCTCGGCGGCCGGGCTGCCGGTGCGCGCGAGCAGCTCCGCCAGCGCCAACGGAATCAGCTCGTTCTTCGGATCGGCCGCGATCATCGCTTCGTAACGCGCTTTCGCCGCCTGCGCATTCTTCTCCGCCACATCGAGCGCAGCGAGCGCCTGCGCGGCGGGCAGGTACGACGGTTGCAGCGCGAGCGCTTTATCGAAGCTTCGACGCGCCGCCGCAGGGTCCTTGCGCGCGACATGGACCACGCCCAGCACGTGATGCGACAGCGGGTTGTCCGGCTGTTTCTTCTCAAGCTTGCGCGCGGCTTCCAGCGCGCGGTCGTTTCGGTTCGCCCTTAGATGCCCGACGATCAGCGCCAGATCCGCCTGGTACTGGCCCGCGTCGAGTTCGGACGCCGCTTCCAGTTCGCGGATTCCGTCTTCGGTCCTGCCCGTGGCGAGCGCGATCTGTCCGAGCCGCGTGCGCGCGGCAACCTTCTGCGCGTCGGACGATGCCGCCGCTGCGAAGTAACTCGCCGCCTGCTTTAGATCGCCGTTGGCCAGATACGTCTCTGCCGCCAGCATCATCACCTGCGGGTCCGCGCCTGCGGCATGCTTCATCAGCGGCTGCAACGCTTCGATCGCTTTCGCCGGCTGCCCGGCGCGCAGGAGCGCGCCGATCAGCATCCGCTGCGCACCGAAGTGTTCGGGCGCGCGGCTGACCGCCCTGCGCAGGTACGCCTCGGCGGCGAGCGGCAGGTTGGCGCGCAGCTCGACCGCGCCGGCCAAGACGAGGCTCGGGACGTGATCGGGCGCGTGCTTGAGCACCTGCTGCACGTGGTCGCGCGCGCGCTGCACGTCGCCCTTGCGCAAGGCAAGCAGTGCCTCGAAGTAGTTGATGCGCAGATCGCCGCGCGCGTACTTGCGCGCCTCGCCAAGCTGTGCGGCGGCGCCGTCGAAGTCGCGCGCATCGATCAGGTGCGAAATCAGCGCGAACCGCGCCGGCAGGTAACCCGGGTCGACGCCCAGCGCCTGCCGCAACTCCGCGCGGGCGTTATCGGCTTCGCCCCGCAGCGACAACAGTTCGGCCTTCAGCAGGTAAGCGTCGGTGAGCTTCGCGTCCGCGGATTTCACCTCGTTCGCAATCGCGATCGCCTCGTCGAGGCGCCCTTCGAGCGCAGAAAGTCGCGCCTGGCCCAGACGCGCCGGCGCAAATCCGGGTTTGACCTTCAGCACCGCGCCGTAGGCATCGGCCGCGTCCTGGCGCCGGCCGAGCCGGACGAACGCATCGCCGAGCCGGACGCGGAACGCGGCGTCCGCATCCGCATCGGCGAGGCGGTGCGAAGCGAACTCCTGAACCAGCTTGCCGGCCTCCCCCTGCTCCATCAGCGCACGCGCGAGCAGCGGGAGTACGGCCTCCGGTGCCTGCTTGTACTCGAGCGCGCGCCGCAGTTCCTTTTCCGCCGACACCGGGTCACGCGTCTCGAGCTGCGCGCGGCCGAGCAGCAGGCGTGCCTCACCATTGCCCGGCGCCTCCTGCAGCGCGCTCTTCAACTGGATGATGGCTGCGTTGTACTCGCCGCGCGCGAGATAGTCCTTCGCGGAGGCGACGAGCTTCTCCGGGCTGTCCTTCAGACAACCCGTCATCACGATGGCGGCGAACAGCAGCGCCAGCGCGCGCACGAGGCTCGTACGCAGCGATGCAAAGCCGCGGTCATCGCGGTGCGCGCCGCCGAAGGAGTTACCGAACGCTGCGCGCGCCGCCCTTTCGAAGCGCGACGGATCGCCCCCCCGCTTCTGCAACGCCGAGGCGGCGAGCACTTCGGCCGGCCAGAGGCTGAGGCGATCTTCTGCTTCGCTCATTTCAATCCGAATCGGTGTAGCAGGTCATAGAGCGTCGGCCGGCTGATGCCGAGCAGGTCAGCGGCTTTGCTCAGATTGCCGTCGGCACGCGCGAGCGCCCGCAGCACGGCGCCGCGCTCGGCGTCGTCGCGCACCGTGCGCAGGTTCAGATCGTCGGTCTCTCCCTTCGCATCGAGATCGAGGTCCGCCGCACGGATCGACGATCCGTCGGCCATGATCACCGCGCGCTTGATGACGTTTTCCAGCTCACGCACGTTGCCCGGCCAGTCGTGGCGTTCGATCGCTTCGATCGCGTCGGGCGCGAGCCTCATCGAGCCGCGCCGATGCTCGGCGGCGAAACGCTGTACGAACGCGTGCGCGAGCAGCGCCGCATCGCCTTTGCGCTGGCGCAATGGCGGCACGTTGAGCACGATCTCGGCGAGCCGGTAGAACAGATCCTCGCGGAACTTCCCTTCGGGGATCAACGCCTTCAGGTCCTGGTGCGTGGCGCATACCACCCGCACGTCGACCGCGATTTCCTCGCGGCCGCCGAGCCGCTCGATCGAGCGCTCCTGCAGAAAGCGCAGCAGCTTGGCCTGCAGCGAAAGCGGCAGGTCTCCGATCTCGTCGAGAAACAGCGTGCCGCGATGCGCGGTTTCGATCTTGCCCGGCGTCTGTTTGGTCGCCCCCGTGAAGGCACCCTTCTCGAAACCGAAGAGCTCGCTCTCCAGCAGCGTCTCCGGAATCGCCGCGCAGTTGATCGCGACGAACCGCTGCGCCTGCCGCGGCGACAGATCGTGCAGACCGCGCGCGAGAAGCTCCTTGCCGGTCCCCGAGTCGCCCAGTATCAGCACGGTCGCGTTCGTCGGCGCGACCTTCTCGATCGTGCGGCAGACCTTCAGCATCTCGGGATCGCGCGTCAGGATGCGACCGAGCGCGGCCGCCTGCCGCATCGACTGCAGCCGGCGGTTTTCCTCCTGCAGCTCGTGCAATCGGAACGCCCGCTCGATCGTCAAACGCAGGATTTCCGGCTCGAACGGCTTGGCGTAGAAGTCGTAGGCG
>CAZIJU010000137.1:0-7915 GCA_964539745.1 uncultured Burkholderiaceae bacterium
CTTGGCCGCCTGCTGCTTGGCGAGCTTGGTGTCGCGGAACTTGCCCTGGCGATACAGCGCGATCTCGCGCGCCTTGCGCTCGTCGCCGAGCACGATCAGCTCGTCGCCGGCGGACGGCACGTCCGAAAGACCGACGATCTCGACCGGAATCGAAGGTCCGGCCTCCTGGATCGACTTGCCGTTCTCGTCGAGCATCGCCCGCACGCGCCCGAAGCAGGCGCCCGCGAGCACGACGTCGCCGCGCTTCAGCGTTCCGCTCTGAACGAGCACGGTCGCCACAGGGCCGCGGCCCTTGTCCAACCGAGACTCGATGATCAGTCCCTTGGCCGGCCCGTTCCGGACCGCCTTGAGTTCGCGAACCTCGGCCTGCAGCAGCACGTTTTCGAGCAGCTCGTCCACCCCCTGGCCGGTCTTGGCCGACACCGGCACGAACGGCGAATCGCCGCCGTACTCCTCGGGCACCACGCCCTCGGCAACCAGTTCCTGCTTGACGCGCTCGGGGTTGGCCTCGGGTTTGTCGATCTTGTTCAGCGCGACCACGATCGGCACGCCGGCCGCTTTCGCATGGGCGATCGCCTCCCGGGTCTGCGGCATCACGCCGTCGTCGGCCGCCACCACCAGCACGACGATGTCGGTCGCCTTGGCACCCCGCGCGCGCATCGCGGTGAACGCCTCGTGCCCGGGGGTGTCGAGGAACGTGACGATCCCGCGCGGCGTCTGGACATGGTAGGCGCCGATGTGCTGCGTGATGCCGCCGGCCTCGCCCGCCGCCACCTTGGTGCGGCGGATGTAGTCGAGCAGCGAGGTCTTGCCGTGATCGACGTGGCCCATGATCGTGACCACCGGCGGACGCGGCTCGGCGACCGCCTCGGTCGCGGCGCCGGCGGCCGTCTCGGCGAGCAGCGCTTCGGGCGAGTCGAGTTTGGCCGCCACCGGCGTGTGCCCGAGCTCGGTGACGACGATCATCGCGGTGTCCTGATCGAGCACCTGATTGATCGTCACCATCTGGCCGAGCTTCATCAGCACCTTGATGACCTCGGAGGCCTTGACCGCCATCTTGTGTGCGAGATCGGCGACCGTGATCGTTTCCGGCACGCTGATCTCGCGCGCGATCGGCTCGGCGGGCATCGCGGCCGCCATCCGCTCTTCACCGCGCTCGTCGCGGCCGTGCCGGTTCCGGCCCTTCGGTCCGCGCCAGCCGGCGGCACCGCCCGAGGTATCGCCGCGCGTTTTCAGCGCACGCTTCTTCGCGGCGTCCTCCGACCAGCTCGAAGCGAGCTTGCCCGACTTGATTTCCTTGACGCCCGGTTTCTTTTCGTCTTTCCTGGCTTCCGCCGTCTTGGCCTCGGCCTTGGCGGCCGGCTTGTGCAGCGTGCCCCGGGCCGCGTCCTGCGCAGCCGGCGCCGTCAGCACCTTCTTCGGCGCCGTCATCATGCTCTTGATCGCGGCGACCTCTTCCTCCACGGCGCGGCGCGCGCGCTCCTGCGCAAGCTGCGCCTGCTTCGCGGCCTCGTCGGCGGCGCGCTGCTCGGCGCGGATGCGCTCGAGCTCGGCGTTGGCCGCGGCCTCGCGTTCCTTGGCGGCGTCGAGCGCCTCCTGTTCCTGGCGCTGCGCCTGCTGGACCTCGCGCTGCGCGCGTTCGGCGCGCTCCTTGGCCTCGGCCATCTGGCGCGCGACCAGTTCGGCGGCCCGGCGCGCCTCTTCCTCGCGCCTGGCAAGCTCGGCGGCGTCGATGACGGGCGCTGCCGGCGTTTCGGGCTCAGCAACCGGCGCCGCCTCGTCGCGCTTGACGAAGACGCGCTTCTTGCGCACCTCGACCTGGATCGTGCGCGCCCGGCCGGTGCCGTCGGCCTGCTTGATCTCGGTGGTCTGCTTGCGCGTCAGCGTGATCTTCTTTTTCTCCGGCGCCTCGGCGCCGTGCGCCTTGCGCAGCGACTCGAGCAGCCGCGCCTTGTCGTCTTCGGTGAGCGCGTCGTCCTCGGCCTTCTTGCTGACGCCGGCGGCGCGCAGCTGTTCGAGCAGCAATTGCGGCGGAACCTTCAGTTCCGCGGCGAACTGGGAAACGGTATTGCTCGGCATAGATGGTCTTCCCTCGCTGCTTGGTTGCTTCGGCCCTGCGTGTCGTCGGTCAGCGGCCGTCTTTTATTTGCTGCTCGCTTCTTCTTCGGCGAACCAGTGCGCGCGCGCCGCCATGATCAGCTTCCTCGCGCGCTCCTCGTCGATACCGGTCATCTCGACCAGTTCGTCGACCGCCAGCTCGCCCAGGTCGTCGCGCGTGCTGATGTCGTTGGCGGCGAGCTTGGCCGCCAGCTCCTTGTCCATGCCCTCGAGCTCGAGCATCGCGGGTTCGACCTTCTCGAGGCTTTCCTCGCGCGCGATCGCCTCGGTGAGCAGCGCGTTGCGCGCGCGCGTGCGCAGCTCTTCGACGGTCTCGGCGTCGAAGGCCTCGATGTCGAGCAGTTCGTTGACCGGCACATAAGCGATCTCGTCGAGCGTGGAAAAGCCCTCGGCGATCAGGATGTTGGCGATCTCCTCGTCGACGTCGAGCTTCTCCATGAACAATGCGCGCGTCGCTTCCTGCTCGCCCTGCTTCTTCTGCGCCGCTTCCTCGGCCGTCATGATGTTGATCCGCCAGCCGGTCAGTTCGGAGGCGAGCCGCACGTTCTGCCCGCTGCGGCCGATTGCGATCGCGAGGTTGTCCTCGTCGACGACGACGTCCATCGCGTGCTTGTCCTCGTCGACGATGATCTGGCTGACGTTCGCCGGCGCGAGCGCGCCGATGACGAACTGCGCCGGATCGTCCGACCACAGCACGATGTCGATGCGTTCGCCGGCCAGCTCGTTGGTCACCGCCTGCACGCGCGAGCCGCGCATGCCCACACAGGTGCCGATCGGGTCGATGCGCCGGTCGTTGGTCCACACGGCGATCTTCGCGCGCACGCCCGGATCGCGCGCGGCGGACTTGATCACCAGCAGTCCCTGCTCGATCTCGGGCACCTCGAGCTCGAACAGCTTTTTCAGGAATTCGGGCGAGGTGCGCGACAGGATCACCTGCGGACCGCGCGCCTGGCGGTCGATCTTCAGCACGTACGCGCGCACCCGGTCGCCGACGCGCAGGTTCTCCTTCGGGATCATCTCGGACCGCGGCAGCCGTGCCTCGATCTTGCCGATCTCGACGATCGCGTCGCCCTTGTCCATCCGCTTGATCGTGCCGTTGACGATCTGGTCGCCGCGCGCGAGGAATTCCTGCAGCAGCTGTTCGCGCTCCGCGTCGCGGATCTTCTGCAGGATGACCTGCTTGGTGTCCTGCGCGAACCGGCGGCCGGTCGCAACCTCCTGCTTCGGAAGCGGCTCCTCGATGTACTCGTCGACCTCGATGTCCGGAATCTGTTCGCGCGCCTCCGACAGCAGGATCTGATGACCCGGCTCCTGCAGCCCCGCCTCGTCAGGAACGACGAGCCAGCGCCGAAACGCCTCGTAGTCGCCGGTTTCGCGGTCCACCGCCACGCGGATGTCGACGTCGTCCTCGTGGAACAGCTTCTTGGTCGCCGCGGCGAGCGCCGACTCGAGGGCGCCGAACACGATCTCGCGCGGCACGTTTTTCTCGCGCGCGAGCGCGTCGACCAACAGCAGAATTTCACGGCTCATCTTTGCCCGCTCCTGAAGTTCAGCACCGGCACCAACCGCGCACAGTCGAGATCCGCGAGTGCGAACTCGATCGTCTGCGGCGGCGCCGCCAATTCATCCGGCGTGCGCCTCATCTTTGCATGCGCACGCCCCTTTGCTCGCGCAACTCCGGCGGAGCGCGCGTCATCGTCGGGCAGCACTTCCAGCCGCACGCGCTCGTGCCCTGCGGCGCCGGCCACACCCAGCAGCTTCCCGCGGAAGCGGCGGCGCCCGGCGAGCGGCGCGAGCAGTTTCACCTGCACCTGCGTGCCGGCGAAGCGCTCGAAATCGCGCGGCTTCGCCAGCCGCCGATCCACACCCGGCGACGAGACCTCGAGCCGGTCGTAGTCGACGCGCTCGACCGCGAACAGATGCGTCAGCTGGTGGCTGACGCGCTCGCAGTCGTCAACCGTCACCCCGCCCGCCGCCGCCGGCGCGTCGACCGTGACGCGCAGCAGGCCGTGACCGACACGCTCGACGTCGACCAGCTCGTAGTCGAGCCCTTCGACCGCGCGCTCGATCAGCGCGTACAACTGTTTCGCAACACCCGCCAAGACACTGCTCCGGCGACCGGTACGACCGATCGCACCCCGGCTCGCACCGGATCCGACAAAAAAAAATGGGCCCGAAAGCCCATCCCCACGATTCAACAGGCTTGCACGCCAAAGAATCCGGCGTGCACCCGATGGGCGCCCGGTCAAACTGCGACGCGAGCCCTTCGGCAGATGCGCATTATAGGGGCCGAGCCCTGTCGGAACAAGGGCTTAGGCTGAAACAGCCAGGGTCAGAAACCCCGCGGCGACTTGGGGCGTCGGACGCGCTGATATTGACCCATGCCGGACCGCTGTCCGCCCAGACGGCCGCCAGCGATGTAGTTCACGGTGCTCGTCAGCGGGTCCGGCTGGCGAGGTCCCTGACGGTCCTTGTTCTTGCGCTGGCCCTGCGGCCGCTGTCCCCCGCCGCCGCCGGATTTCGCGCGAGCTTCTTCGGCCGCGATGCCCAGGTCGTGCATCCACGCCTGCACCCACTCCGGCGACAGCTCCTGGTAGCGGCCGCGGGCGAGCGAACGAGGCAGCCGGATCGCGCCGTAGCGGATGCGGATCAGGCGACTGACTTCGAGACCGACCGCTTCGAACATTCGGCGCACCTCGCGGTTGCGCCCTTCGGCGATGACGACGCGATACCAGCGATTCGCGCCCTGACCGCCCGCGTCCTCGAGTTTCGAAAACGCCGCCACTGCGTCGTCGAGCTGCACGCCGGCGAGCAGCCGCTGCCGCTGCTCGTCGGTCAACTCGCCCAGCACGCGCACCGCGTACTCGCGTTCGACCTCGTAGCGCGGATGCATGAGGCGGTTGGCCAGATCGCCCGAGGTCGTGAACAGCAGCAGACCCTCGGTGTTGAAGTCGAGCCGGCCGACGGCGACCCAACGACCGCCGGAAACCTTCGGCAGCCTGTCGAATACGGTCGGTCGCCCTTCGGGGTCGTCCTGCGAAACGATTTCGCCTGCCGGCTTGTGATAGAGCAGAACGCGCGGCGCCTTGCCGGGCTGCCTGCGAATCAGCGGTTTGCCGTTGACGCGTACCTGGTCGGTCGGCAGCACGCGCTGGCCGATGTGCGCCGGCTGACCGTTCACGGAAACCCGGCCGGCGATGATCAGCTCTTCCATGTCGCGCCGGGAACCGATACCTGCGTCGGCGAGGACCTTGTGCAGCTTGTCCGACTGCGCGGCAAGCGCCTGCTTGGCCGCGCGCCGGCCGCGTTCGAGCAATTCGCGCGGCAGCGGCGTCGGCGGCATCGCGGCCGGGTTGATCTCGTCGCCTTCGCCGGCCAAGAGCGACGCGGGAGCCTCCTCGGGCGCCGCTGCCTCTGCCGTGGACTCCCCGGTGGCGGAGGCCGTTTGCGGCGCCCCCTGTCCGCGCCCCCGACGCCGCCGACGTCGACCGTGCGGCCCGCGCGCGTGGCGCTCGCCGGCTTCCGCGATTCTCGTCTCCTCCGCGCCTTCCGCCATCTCCGCGTCCTGGGACGTGCTCGCGTCCGCACCACTTTCAGGCTGCGCCGCGATCGGCGCTTCGCCTGCGGCGCGCGACTGCGACGCGGGCCCCGCATCGGCGGTCGGAATCGTGGGATCTTCTTCGTGCGGCCGTGCGGCGTGGCTCATGGCGTATTCGGTCAGGACGGGACGTGCGCCGGTTCTGCTTCAACCGGCATAAGTGGAAGGGATGGCGTATCGGCAGCGGCCGCTGCGCCGGTCGCAGCGGCGAATTGCAGCTCGAACTCGGCCGGCACCGGGCCGGCGCCGGTCTCCAGCGGCGGCAGCTCTTCGAGCGAACGCAGGCCGAGGTCGTCGAGGAAAGCGCGCGTCGTCGCAAACAGCGCGGGACGCCCGGGCGCCTCCCGGTGGCCGATCACCTCGACCCAGCCGCGTTCCTCGAGCGTCTTGAGCACCTGCGACGAAACGGTCACGCCGCGGATCTCCTCGATGTCGCCGCGCGTGACGGGCTGGCGGTAGGCGATGATCGCGAGCGTTTCGAGCACGGCCCGCGAATACTTGGGCGGCTTCTCCGGATTCAGTCGGTCGAGGTACACGCGCATCGACGGCCGGCTCTGGAAGCGCCAGCCGGAGGCCACGGTGACCAGCTCGATGCCGCGGTCGCTCCAGTCGCGCCGCAGTTCCTCCAGCAGCACACGCACGGTGTCCGCGTCCAACTCGTCGGCAAACAGCTTGCGCAACTCGGCCACCGGCAGGGGCCGCTCCGCGGTCAACAGTGCCGTCTCGAGGACGATCTTCGCCTCTTGTGTGTTCATCGGTCCGCTCAAGAAAGATTGCGGTTCGCGCAATGCCGTGCGCACCGGGCGCACCGGCTCAACGTCCGGGCGTCACCGAACGGAAATCGAAGAACCCGAGTGCGTGACCCGCGCAAGGCAAGCCGTTCTTCTGAAACGCCTGCTACTCGCAGCGCGAGCGCGCCGACATCGGGACGATCCGATCAACGTTCGCCGGCGCCGCGCAGCGCAGTCGATGCGCACCTCAAGCGGCCACCGGCTCAACTCCGAATGGGACGGCAGTCTATCACGGCGCTTCTTGCGCACAAGTGTGGCGCGCGCCGCGGCGAGGCATCGTCCGGTCGCCTGCTGCAGGCGAATCTGGCCGGGTTACGGCTTGATCTCGATGCTGGGCAGCCAGCCGGGGTTGGTTCCTTCGCCCGAGTAGGCGCCGCGGAAGTTCCAGTCGCGCGGGTTGCCGTTGAAGTCGCGATCCCACGCGGCGAAGCCGTTGATCGGGGACGTATCAGGTGCAGCGCCGCGCAGCGCGCCGGCCTTCGGAAACAGATCGAGCTGGCCGGGCGCGGCGGTCGGATTGTTCAGGAAGTTCGACGCGCTCGCATACGAGCCGGTTGCGTTCGCCGTCTGGATGCCGCCGCTCAAGGGCGTGGCCGCGAACACCGCGTTGCCGATCACCTGCTGCGTATAGCCGGCGCCGCCGCTCACGCGGATGCCGCTGCCCGAAGCGACGATCGTGTTGCCGAAAACGCGGACGTTGCGGACGATGCCATTGTGCGGCTGGATGTTCACCGCGCTGCCGGAGTCGTTGACCAACACGTTGCCGTAGAAGGCGATGTTGCCCTCTCCCTGGAACAGCGCCTCGGTCGGATTCTGGTAGAAGAAGTTGCCGTAGATCTCGAAGCCGTTTTCCGAACCGGGCCCGCTCGGAGGCTGGTCTCCGACCAGCAGGTTCGGGCGTGGTCCGTCCGGCGAGACGAAACTGCTTCGCTTCACGAAGACGTTGTTACGGATGATGGTCGTGGTCTTGCCGGTCGGCATGCCGGCGGGGACGTTCGACCAGGGCGTCTGGTGTTTGACCTGGACGTTGTAGCCGATCGTGTCGACGACCAGGTTGTTCTCGATGATGCCCGCGACAAACGGGCTGCCACCGGTCGAGTTGCCCAGGTACATGCCGGTGCCTGCGCCTTCGATGACGTTGCGCCGGATGACCCAGTTCCAGGTCGGCGAGCCGGTCGTGGAAATGCCAACGATCTGCTGGTCCCCGCCGACGCCGCGGATGCGCAGTCCTTCGAGTGTGATGTGGTGCGCGACTCCCTGCACCGCCACGCCGAAGCCGCCAAGGTCACGTCCGTCCACGTCCAAGTTCCGAACGATCAGATAACTCGCATTCGCCAGGCGGATCGTGTTGTGCGTCGGTAACCGGTAACCCAGCGGCGTTGTAGTCGCACGCGAACGCCAGAACGAG
>CAZIJU010000138.1:0-7822 GCA_964539745.1 uncultured Burkholderiaceae bacterium
TGCGCGGCAAGCGTGGTCGACGCGAGCAGCCCTTTGGCCGCCAGCGAAGCGCAGCGGTTCTGCGCGAACGCGGCGATCAGGAAGACCGCGCCGGGCGAGCCGGCCGCACGCGCCGACAGCGCCGCGCACGGCTGATACAGGTTGGCGAACGAGAAGTAGTCGTACAACGGCTTCGACCCGCCGGTGTAGGTCAGCGCGCCGCGTTTGATCACCGGGTCGCGGCGCGGATTGATCTGGATGTTCGGCTCCGACACCGCCACGCCGTCGATCAGGCCGAAGCGATCTTCTTCGGCGGCGGCGAGCGCGGCGCCCGCGCCGTTGGACACGCTGGAGGCGATGACGATCGTGTTGGCAGGCACGATCGTGCGGCGCTTTTTGCCGTCCGGCCCTGGCGCGCCGAACTTCTCATTGAGCACATAAAAGGCGAACTCGATCGCGCGCAGCGTGTCGCGCCCCCAGTCCTTCTCCGGGTTGCGTTGCGAATGCGCGTGCTTGAACGCGAAGCGGTTCGGCGTGTTCGCATTGAACTGCTGGCGCTCGAGATCCGAAAGCCGCGCGGTGAAGTTCGAGTCGTCGCCGGCGGTGGCGGCGTCCGCGCGCACGCCGTCGATCAGGTTGATCGTGTTGTTCTGCAGGTCGTGCACGCCGTTGCCGGTGCCCTTGTCGCTGTAGGCGACCGCGCAGCCGCGCTTCAGTCCCCACTCGCCGGAGGAGCCGATCGCGCCGTACACCCCGCGCGATCCGCTCGACGTGCCGGTGACGATGCACGGCTTGGCCGGGTCGAACGTCGCCGGCACCTGCACCATCAGCGTGACGTTGCGGTTGCGCGGACCGCGCTCGCTGTCGTCCGCGTAGGCGAGATACTCGGTGCCCGCGATGCGGCCTTCGTCGGTCGTCACCGTGCCGTCGGCTTTCACGTTCGGCCCGTAGAACGTGCCGTAGCCGCCGCCGGGCGTGATGTCGACGATCGCGCGGTAGTTGTTGTAAATGGCGAGCCGTCGAAGCTGTTTCGGATCGGTCGGATCGGTGACGACGGGCGCGGCGCCGCCGAGACCCGTCTTGCCCAGCCCCGCGGTCAGCAAATCGTCGGTCACGCCGTCGTATTCGGCGGCGATCACCCGGCCGAGCCAGGGTGGCGCGATGTTCGGCGCTCCCGCGACGAATGGCCCGCCTTCATGGGCCAGCACGGAAAGGGTGAAGCTCGAAAGCAGCGCTGCAGGCAGCGCGAGTACGGCGCGTCGTTTCATGTACTTCCTCCTCCTTCTTCTTCCGCAGCGGCCGCTGCCGCGCGGGATGGCAAGCTTGCACCAGCGATGTGTCCGCAGCAAGACGCGATGTCGCATCCGCGCCGACCGTGCGTCGGGTCGCGGCGGCGGCACTGGTTCGGTGCGGTTTATTTCCCGATGCAAAACCGCGAAAAAATCCGCCCGAGCAGATCGTCGGCGGTGAACTCGCCGGTAATCTCGCCGAGCCGCTGCCCGGCCAGGCGCAGTTCTTCGGCCAGCAGGTCGAGTTGCCGGTCGCCCTGCGCGGCGTGCGCGGCGGCGGCATCCAGATGCGCCTGCGCGGCGCGCAGCGCTTCGAGGTGGCGCGCGCGCGCCAGGAACGCGTGCTCGGCGCTGGCGGCGGACTCCCAGCCGGCGATCGCGAGCAGCCGCGCGCGCAGCGCATCGAGCCCGGCGCCCGTCAGCGCCGACAGCCAGATCGAATCGCCTTCGGCACGCGCCGGCTGATCGGTCAGATCGACCTTGTTGAACACCGTCAGCACCGGCGCGCGCGGCGCGCGTTCGCGCACGCGCGCTTCGATCGCGGCGTCGGCCGCTTGGGCGGCGGCGTCGCTCGCGGCGGCATCGACCAGATGCAGCACGACGTCGGCGCGGTCGACCTCGGCCCAGGTGCGCTCGATGCCGATACGCTCGACCAGATCGGCCGTCTCGCGCAGCCCCGCCGTGTCGATGATGTTCAGCGGGATGCCTTCGACCTCGACCTGCTGCGCGATTTTGTCGCGCGTGGTGCCAGGCACCGGCGTGACGATCGCGAGCTCCTCGCCCGCCAGCGCGTTCAGCAGGCTCGACTTGCCGACGTTGGGCTGTCCGATCAGCACGACCGCGAGCCCTTCGCGCAGCACCGCGCCCTGCCGCGCGCGCTTCAGAAGCTGCGCGAGCCGCGCGCGGATCGCGGCGAGCCGCCCGCGCGCATCCGACGCCTCGAGAAACTCGATTTCCTCTTCCGGGAAGTCGAGCGTGGCCTCGACCAGCGTGCGCAGTTCGATCAGCGCGTCGGCGACCGCGTGCACTTCGCGCGAGAACTCGCCCGCGAGCGAGCGCGTCGCGCTGCGCGCCGCCGCCGCGGTCGACGCGTCGATCAGGTCCGCGACCGCCTCGGCCTGCGCGAGATCGAGCCGGTCGTTCAGGAAGGCGCGCCGCGTGAACTCGCCCGGCTCGGCGAGGCGCAAGCCGATGCCGCGCCCCGCTTCGAGACAGCGCGCCAGAAGCAGCCGCAGCACGACCGGCCCACCGTGGCCCTGCAGCTCGAGCACCGTTTCGCCGGTGTACGAATGCGGCGCCGGGAACAGCAGCGCGATGCCTTCGTCGATCGCGCCGCCTGCGGCGTCGAGGAATCGCGCGAAGGTTGCGTGCCGCGGCGCAAGCCGCGCCGCACGCGGGCCGAGCACCGCTTCGATGACCGGCGTGAGATCGGCGCCGGACAGCCGCACGATGCCGATGCCGCCGCGCCCCGGCGCGGTCGCGATCGCGACGATCGGATCCTTGTCCGAAACCATGCGATCGAAGCTAGCACAGCGGCGCCATCACTCAGCTTCCAGTCAATGGTCGGCGACCGCTTGCTGCGCGAACCTCCCCTCTGCCCTTGAGGCAGGGGTGAGGGGGTCAAGCGTTCACCCCATCGAGAGTGACGCATTCTCGTGACACCGCGACCCCGCAGGTTCGTTTCTCCCGTGCGGGGACACCCGTTCCGTCATCCCGAGCGGCGCGAGGGATCCCGGCGTTGCGCGCGGCGGAGATTCCTCGCCTTCGGCTCGGAATGACAAAGGGCAACGAATGCGAGCGCCAGGCGCCCTGTGGCGTCGCGAGATCATCGAGGGTTGCGCAAGCGCGTGACACCGCGATCCCGCAGGTTCGTTTCGCCCGTGCGGAGACACCCGTTCCGTCATCCCGAGCAGCGCGAGGGATCCCGGCGTTGCGAGCGGCGCGGATTCCTCGCCTTCGGCTCGGAATGACGAAGGGCGACGGATGCGAGCGCCAGGCGGTCGGTCGTGTTGCGAAGATTCGCAATGCTCGATGAATCCGGCCGTCGAACGCGCGGCAGAGTGCGGCGGGCTTGCGGGCTGCCCTGGATCAAGTTCGCGGACGACGACGAGCCAGGGTCGCCCCGTGCGAGGAGGCGCAACGACGCCAGGCGGCGCGCCCGCCGTGCGATGCCGTGCGTCGCGGATTCACCCGACCGGTGAACGACTTCGAATCCGCAACCGTCGAAAGCGACGAGCATTTTCGCGAAGCCAAGCGCGGTCAACTGCCCGATTTAGGTTCAACTTGCTATCGTGCTTCCGAACGCTCGGTCGATTCGTGCGCATGCCCTGGAACGACGACGATCCGCTGCTGAAGTACCGGCACGCGCTGGTCGCGACGCTGCTGGCGGTCGTCGCTTCGGTGCTGATCGCCGCGCTGATCGGCGGCGCGCTACCGTTCGAATACGCGGGCCGCGCGTGGGCCTATGCGGGCCTGGTTTGCTGGATCCTGGCCGGCGCTTTCGTCGTCTTCCGCCTCACTGCCGAAGGCGAAAAGCGGCCGCTCAGCGTCGCCCGTTTCGTTCGCTGGGTCGTTTCGCTGTGGATCTGGCCGGTGTTCCTGCTGCGCAGGCGCTGAACGCTTACCCGACCTGCTTCGCTTTTTCGATCTGCCGCGTCACGTACCACTGCTGTGCGATCGACAGGATGTTGTTGACGAGCCAGTACAGCACCAGCCCCGCCGGGAAGAAGAAGAACATCACGCCGAAAATGAAAGGCATCAGCATCATCACCTTCGCCTGAACCGGGTCGGGCGGCGTCGGGTTCAGCTTGTACTGGACCCACATCGTGGCCATCATCGCCAGCGGCAGGATGAACCACGGGTCGGGTGTGGCCAGATCCTTGACCCACAGGACCCACGGCGCGTTGCGCATCTCGACGCTGGCCAGCAG
The DNA here is from genome assembly GCA_964539745.1 of uncultured Burkholderiaceae bacterium. Taxonomy (GTDB): domain Bacteria; phylum Pseudomonadota; class Gammaproteobacteria; order Burkholderiales; family Burkholderiaceae_F; genus DSNY01. Next base: position 4,198 of record CAZIJU010000138.1, read on the forward strand.
CACCCAGTACAGCGCGATGAACACCGGAATCTGCACGACGATCGGCAGGCAGCCGCCGAGCGGATTGATCTTCTCGTTCTTGTACAGCTCCATCATCGCGATGTTCATCTTCTGCTTGTCGTCGGCGTACTGCTCGCGGATCTTCATCATCCGCGGCGTAACCTCCTTCATCTTCGCCATCGACTTGTAGCTGGCCGCCGACAGCGGATAAAACGCCGCCTTGACCAGCACCGTCAGCAGCACGATCGCCCAGCCCCAGTTGCCGACGAGCTTGTGCAGGAAAGCGAGCAGCCAGTACAGCGGCTTGGCGATGACCGTGACCCAGCCGTAGTCGACGACGAGGTCCAGCCCCGGCGCAATCGCCGCGAGCGCTTCCTGGTCCTGCGGCCCCGCGTACAGGGTCGCCTGCATCGACACGGTCCCGCCGGGTGCCAACGCCGGCAGCGGCAGGATCGAACCCACCGCGTACAGGTTCTTGTCGACCTGGCGCGTGTAGATCTCGCGCTTGACGCCCTGCGGCGGCACCCAGGCCGAAACGAAGTAATGCTGGATCATCGAGATCCAGCCGTTGTCGGCGGCGGTCGCGTGCGAGGGCTTGCCCTTCTCGATGTCGGAAAAGTCGATCTTCTGGAACTTGCCCTGCTCCGTGTACACCGCAGGGCCCGTGAACGTGTAATACAGCGCGCTCTCCCCCTCGGGCTTGTTGCCGTCGCGCAGCAGTTGCAGATACAGCGCGGGCGCGAGCGGCTCGGTGCCGACGTTCTGCACCTCGTGCCTGACCTCGATGTCGTAGCGGCCGCGCTTGAAGACGTAGGTCTTTGTGAGCCTCGCGCCGCCCGACTCGGCGACGAACTTGACCTCGAGCGCATCCTGCCCGGCGCCGAGCTTGGTCGCGCCGCCGGCAAAGGCGAACGGTGTGCGGTGGTTCGGAAAGCTCGCGCCCGACGGCGCGCCGATCAGCCCCGTCTGCGCCACGTAGACGCGGTTCGGGTTGACGTCGAGCAGGACGACGTTCTGGTCCTTGTCCTGCTTCTTTCCGGTGAACAGCGCGAGCAGTCCGGTCTGCGTCCAGTCGGGCGCGATTTTCTGCTGCAGCAGCTCGAGCCGCGCGAGCACCGCGCCGTTCGGGTCGATGTCGGCGCGCACCAGGTCGGTTTCGACGCGCACGCGATCGGCCGCGGGCGACACGGGCGGAACCGCCGAAGGCGCCGCGGCCGCCGCGCCGGGCACCGCGGCGGGTTCGGGCTTCGCGGTCACCGTCGGCACCGATGCGTCGGCGGGCGCTGCGGGCGGAGGCGCCCCGTTCGCCTTCTTTGCCTCCGTCGGCGCCGGCGGGGCGCCCAGCATCGACGGCCTGCCTTGATAGATCTGCCACCTGTCCCACAAGAACAGCAGCGACATCGCGAAGATGACCCACAGGATCGTGCGCTGGAAATCCATGGCCATGGAAGCTTTCTTCAGTCGATTTCAGTCGATTCCCGAATCCGTCGGCGCAAGCTGCGCCCCGTCGCTCGCGCGCGCATGGCACCAGCAGCGCCAGCGGAACTGCGTCGGCACCGGGTCGACGCCGCCCGCGCCATACGGGTGGCAGCGCGCGATGCGCGCGACCGTCATCCAGCCGCCGCGCAACGCGCCGTGCGTTTCGATCGCCTCGCGCGCATATTCGGAGCAGGTCGGCCAGAAACGGCAGCTTCCGCCGAGCCACGGCGAGAGCAGGTACTGGTAGGCGCGGATCAGCGCGAGCAGGATCGTTTTCATGCGGACGGCGAAGGCAACTGCGCGACGCTGCGCTTCAATTCGGCGAGCAACGCGTCGGCCTCGGCGCGCAGCGCCCGCTTCAGTTGCGCGAGCGGCAGCGCGTCGCGCTCGGGCAGCGGCGATTTCAGGCGCAGCACGACGTCGATCGTGCGCCCGCGCGCGACCGTCCCGAGCTCGGCGCGCGCATGGCGGCACGCCTCGCGCAGGATCCGTTTGACCATCGCTCGGTCGACCGCTCGTCGCGCATTGCGTTTGCCTACCGTAAACCCGAATCGAACGCTGCCCGAAGCCGCCGCGCGCCACCGGCTCGAAAGCGCCAGCCAGCGGCGCGCGGCGCGTAACCCTTCACCGCGCCCGGCCGCTGCCACCGCCTCGAACTGGGCGGGCGCCTTCAGCCGGCTCGCCGCCGGCCACCGCAGGCGCGCCGTCGCGTTCAGACGGCGAGACGCTTGCGACCTTTGGCGCGCCGCGCGTTGATCACGGCACGCCCGCCGCGCGTCTTCATCCGGACCAGAAAACCGTGCGTGCGCTTGCGTTTGACGATGGAAGGCTGAAAGGTGCGTTTGGTTGCCATGTCAGATCCTCAGTCGTTCGCCGCGCGGCGGGCGAACGGATGCTCGTGCGCGCCCTCTGCGCCGGTCCGGAACCGGCCGAACTGCGGCAGCTAAGTCGCGGATTTTTCGCCGCTTTCGAACCCTCGCGGCGAAAAGCCCGGTATTAGACGCGATGCAGCGAGAAGCGTCAAACGCGTGCCGCGTGGCAACGACACCCACGACCGGTTTGCGGCAGCGGGATGGGTTATCCAACGCTTGTTCACAGCGGGGTCAGGCTTGTTCACAGGCTTTCCACAGCGAATTCGCCGACGCAGAAAATTCTGGGGTCCTGCAGCGCCCAACGACGCTGCATGTAAGCATCCGCTTTCCCGCAACACGCGCAGTGGAGCGGGGTTTTCGCTGCTCGCCGACTCGGCAGCGCCACTGGCCGCTGTGGATAAGTGGGTCGCGCGCGGCTACAATGCGCCGCTTCGTCGTTCGGTCGTTCGCGTCAGGGGACACGCGCCGCCCGGACGCGGCGGAGGCCGGTTCCGGCCGCCGGCCGAGGCGAAGCGGCCCGGTGGCTACCGGCGCATAACAACGATGAGGTCGAGGTACCGCCGGCGCACGCCGGCTGCGCCATCGGCCGTTGGCGGAACAGGGATCGATGCTTCACTTCTGGCAAGACTGCTCGCGACTGCTCGAGCGCGAACTGACGCCGCAGCAATACTCCGCCTGGATCAAGCCGCTGAAGGCGATCGATTACGACGCGGCCACCGGCCGGCTGAAGATCGGCGCGCCGAACCGGCTGAAGCTCGACGCGATCCGCGCGCAGTTCTCCACGCGAATCCAGGCGGCGGCGACCAGCGTGCTGCAGCGGCCGGTCAGCGTCGTATTCGAACTCGAAGCGCCGCCAGACGCGCCCGCCGTTGCCGCGCCCGCGCCGGAAGAAGCCGCGCCGCGCGCGGATGCGGCGCCGCAGACGGCCGATCAGATCGAGCGCGCGCGACTGAACCCGCTGCTGACGTTCGACAACTTCGTCACCGGCAAGGCGAATCAGCTCGCGCGGGCGGCGGCGATGCAGGTCGCCGAAAACCCGGGCGGCTCGTACAACCCGCTGTTCCTGTACGGCGGCGTCGGACTGGGCAAGACGCACCTGATCCACGCGGTGGGCAACGGCATCCTCGCGCGCAAACCCGACGCGAAGGTGCGCTACATCCACGCCGAACAGTACGTCAGCGACGTCGTTCGCGCGTACCAGCGCAAGGCGTTCGACGACTTCAAGCGCTACTACCACTCGCTCGACCTGCTGCTGATCGACGACATCCAGTTCT
>CAZIJU010000139.1:0-7683 GCA_964539745.1 uncultured Burkholderiaceae bacterium
TCCCTCGCGTTCGCTCGGGATGACGATGGGGAGTCATTCCAAGCCCAAGGCGAGGGATCTCCGCACGTCGCAGCGCGGAGATCCCTCGGGTTCGCTCGGGATAACAGTTCAGCGTCATTCCAACCCGGCCTGGCTTCGCCATTCGGAGCCGCAACGCCGGGATCCCTAACGTTGCTCGGGATAACTGAACCGGTGTCCACGCGGGCGACGCGAACTTGCGGGGTCGCGGTGTCACGAGCTTGCGAAACTCTCAAGGCGGTTGCCTGATGACCGCAGGCCCGGGTTGGCGGTGCGTCACGGGGTTTTTGGAGGCGGCGCGGTGACTCGAAAGATCACTCTGCTGCGCAGTTGCTTCAAAAGCTCGGAAATCCGCGCCATCGCTTGCTTTCCGGCGATCGCGCGGGGTCGCCAGCGGCAGTTTCTGGGTTGAAAAGGCGCACGACCCGAGCCACCTGACCCTGCGCGTGAGGAGGGAGCCGGCCGGCGGCAAGTGGTCGTCGCGCCCGCACGCCCGATCGGATCGAAGGCAGACACGCGGCATGCGCGGGACGGCACCGGTGCGCGCCCGCGTGCCGAGTCAGAAGCTGTGAATTTTTCTACTGCGCGGCCCGTTGGCGTCGTTGCGCGGTGTTGGCTGCGGCCGCCCAGGTGCGCCGAAGGGCTGGCGCCTTTTAGGGCCTCGCCGATCCACTTGAAATGTCTCGGCCCTGCGGCCTCGTGCCCCCGGACTCGATCCGGGGCAGCGGCCTTCTCGTGACGAATTCTTCACAGCTCCTCAACGCCATGGTCCGCACCGACCAGCCCCGGAACAACTCGCTTCACGCCGCTTGACTCCGAAGACGGTTACTCAGCCAAGCGTGCGGCCGAAAAACCGCATCGTGCGGTCCCACGCGATGCCCGCCCAGGCGGCGTCGTACTGCGTGATCGGCAGCCGCCGCGGGCCCTGCGCGGTTTCGTTGGCGAATGCGTGACGCGCGAGATACCGGTAGCCGGTGTAGTTCACGCGCGCCTCGCGCAGCTTGGCTTCGAGCTTGTCGACGCCGTCCAGCGGGAACGGATCGTCCTGCGTGGCCCAGTGCGCGATCAGCGGCGCCCTGATCTTCGTTGCATCGACGTATTCCAGCGGCGGATACCCGTACCAGACCACGCCCGCGTCGGCCTCCGGCACGTTGACCAGCGCGAGCAGCGTCGGACGGACAACGGCGTTCCGAACGAGGATCGTGGTCATTCAGCAACCCCGGCAGATTTGGGTCACCATCGCTTTGTTGCTCGCCGGGAAAGCGTGGGCGCCGCTCATGTCGTTGCAGACTTGCCTGCCTGTGGGACAGATTGCGCACTTGGTTGGTAGATGAGCCCCAAGCTGGCGCTCAACGGCCGACGCGCGCGAGCTACGCCCGCCTGCGCGGGTTGGCAACACGTTATGCCGCAACACTCTGCCCAGGCTTGACATACCATATATGGCATAGGCAGAATGTGATATGTGGCGCATCGAGGAGCACCGCCGGATCGACAAGCAGCTATCGTCAGCGCCGCGGGAGATTCTGAAGCGCTACGAGAAGTGGAAGGACATTGCCATGCTGTCCGGGCCGCCGGGGCTGCGACTGATCAAAGGCTTTAACGACGAGGCCTTGTCGGGAGATTGGCAAGGGCATCGCTCCAGTCGTCTCGGGTCGCAGTGGCGAGTCATATACCGCACCGCGCCCGATCGGCGGCTGTTTCAGGTGGTTTCGATCACCGCGCATGACTATCGGAGACCGTAGATGAGCCAGTTCCGCGTCGCGAAGAAGCGAATCAGCGTATCGGTTGGCGAGTCCGTGCGCATTATTCGGGAGTTGCAGGGCCTCAGCCAGAACCAGCTGGCCGAGCTCACGGGGATTCCACAAGCCACCCTCTCGGCTATCGAGAACGACCGCGTTCGCTTGGGCGTAGAGCGCGCAAAGGTGCTCGCGAAAGCTCTCAAATGCCACCCCGCCGTGCTGGTATTCCCCGGATGGCAAGGCCATCTACAAAGTGCCGCATAACCTGCTGCTGCGGCTGACATGCTGAAGCGCGCGGCTGCCCTCCGCGTTAAGCGGCGCAGGCCGTGCGTGAGGCGGTGAACCGTCACGGACGCGCGCTTGTGCCGGTGCGACCGGTTGCATCGATGCGCGCTTCGAGGCGCCGGTGATGCGGCGCTGCGACCGCCTGCTTTGCGTGAAACTGCAGTCGAGGCCCATGGCGCGCGTCCGGTGGTGCTGACCGCGCCGGCGGCGCGCGCTTTCGTGCCGCTTGCGCAGGATGCGATGTGGGGGCCTCGCCGTCGTGCTAATCGACGGCGCGATCACCACGACCGCGATCGCACTGCCGACCGTTGCGGCGCGTACGCGCTGCGGTTCCGCTTCGCGATGCCGGCGCGCGCTTCAGCGGTGCGCGCCGGCGTGCCGGGTCAGCCAAGCGTGCGGCCGAAAAACCGCATCGTGCGGTCCCACGCGATGCCCGCCCAGGCGGCGTCGTACTGCGTGATCGGCAGCCGCCGCGGGCCCTGCGCGGTTTCGTTGGCGAATGCGTGACGCGCGAGATACCGGTAGCCGGTGTAGTTCACGCGCGCCTCGCGCAGCTTGGCTTCGAGCTTGTCGACGCCGTCCAGCGGGAACGGATCGTCCTGCGTGGCCCAGTGCGCGATCAGCGGCGCCCTGATCTTCGTTGCATCGACGTATTCCAGCGGCGGATACCCGTACCAGACCACGCCCGCGTCGGCCTCCGGCACGTTGACCAGCGCGAGCAGCGTCAGCGCGCCGCCCATGCAGAAGCCGGTCACGCCGACCTTGGCGCAGCCGCGCGCCTTCAGCGCCTGCACCGCGCCGCGCACGTCTTGCGCGGCGGCGTCGCCGAAGTTCAGGCCGCTCATCAAGTGATGCGCTTCCTCGGCATCGACCGTCGACTTGCCGCGGTACAAATCGGGTACCAGCGCCGTGAAGCCCGCGTGCGCCAGCCGGTCGGCCACGCCGCGGATCTGCTCGTTCAGCCCCCACCATTCCTGGATCACGACCACGCCGGGGCCGGGCGATGCGGGTTCGGCGAGATGACCGCCGACCTTCTTGCCGTCGGGTCGCGAAAATTCGATCGTGCTGCCCATGTCGTCACTCCTGGCTGGTTGCGCTACGAACGCCGCCGCGCCGGCGGCGGCGACAAGATACACGCACGCGCGGTGCATGTGCGCCATCGCACGTCGGGACGAACACGGATCGGTCATCGCGCCGACGGCGCGGCGCGGCATGATGCGGTGATCGCGGCTGCATCTTCGAACCGATGACGTCCGTTCGCATCAATCTCGCATTGCAGGGCGGCGGCGCGCTGGGCGCCATCACCTGGGGCGTGCTCGACCGCCTGCTCGAGGAGCCCGATATCTCGTTCGAGGGCGCCAGCGGCGCCAGCGCCGGCGCGATGAACGCGGTCGCACTGGCCCACGGCTGGGCCGGCGGCGGCGCCGAAGGCGCGCGGCGCGCATTGGCGGATTTCTGGACCGCGATCGGCGAGGCGTCGTACGCGGTGCAGCTTCCGTTCACGCCCGGACTGCCCGCCGGATTCACCGCAACGCCGGCGACCTTTCTGCTCGGGTTGACGCGCTTTTTTTCGCCGCAGCAGATCAACCCGTTCGACATCAACCCGCTGCGCGCGATCGTCAAACGGCAGTTCGACTTCGAGCGCCTGCGGCGCGCAAGTCCGATGCGGCTGTTCGTTGCCGCCACGCATGTGCGCCGCGGCAGCCTGCGCGTGTTCCGCGAGCATGAGCTAACGGCGGAGCACCTGCTCGCGTCGGCGTGCCTGCCGACGCTGCAGCATGCGGTCGTCATCGACGGCGAGGACTACTGGGACGGCGGCTACACCGGCAATCCGCCCGTGTACCCGCTCGTCTACGACTGCGCCGCCGGCGATCTGCTGATCGTGATGCTGCTGCCGCGCGAACGCGGCGAAACGCCCAACTCGGTCGAAGGCATCCGCGCGCGGCTCACGGAGATCCACTTCAACGCCGCGTTCCTGCGCGAGATGCGCGGGCTCGCGCTCGCGTGCGCGCGGGCGCGGCGCGGCTGGTGGCCGTTCGGGCTCGAACGGCGGTTGCGCGAGTTGAGGTTCCACGTCATCGACAGCGAGGACTTCGTCCGCGCGCTCGAAGGCGCCAAGGCGATGAACACGAGCCTCGCGTTCCTGCACGCGCTTCGCGACGAAGGCCGCGCGCGCGCCGACGCGTGGCTCACCGCACACCGCGCGTCGCTCGGACGGCGATCGAGCGCGGACATCGCCACACTGTTCGGGCCGCCGGCGCGTTGAGCGCTTGCAGCGCCGCGGCCCGCGTCGGTCATGGCCGCCGGATCAGCAGCAGCGGCACCTTGCAGTGCGAGGCCACGTGCAGCGCCGTCGACCCGAGCACGGCGGAGGACAACGGGCCGTGGCCGTGCGATCCCATGACGAGCAGATCGCACTCGCGCTGCGCGTAGTCGGCGATCGCCTCGCCCGGATCGCCGGCCAGATCGACCGATTGCGGCGCGAGCCCCGCGCGCGCGAACAGCCGCAGCGGCGTGCGCAGGGCGCGGTCGAAAGCCTGTCGCCGCAGCGCGCGCATCGTTTCGAAGGAGATCCCCGCGCCCGTCAGATCGGCGAGCAGCGCCTGCACCTGCAGCGCACCTTCGCGCACCACGTGGATCAGCGCGAACTTCGGCTCGGCGCCGAACAGCGGCAGATGACGCAGCACGAACTTGACCGCCGCGTTGCCGTAGGGCGAGCCGTCGACCGCGATGCCGACGCGCATGCCGCGATCGGGCGGATGCTCGGCGCCGTGCAACAGCAGCACCGGCGTGCGGCAGCGCGCGAGCACTTCGGCCGCGACCGAGCCGAGCAACGCGCCGGCTGCCGGCGGACGGCATCCGCCGCCCAACACGATCAAGTCGACGGCGAGCAGTTTCGCCGTCTGCGCGATGCGCGCACCGGGGTGGCCGCTGACGTGCATCGTCTGCGCGCTCAGCCCGGCGGCGGCGAGGATGGCCCGCGCGGGGTCGAGCGCCTTGGCCGCCTCCTTCGCGTAGAACCGCTGCAGGCGCTCACGCGCCGCCTGCGTCGGCAGACCCGCGAACGCGGGCTGCTGCACGTTAAGCAGCACGATCTCGGGATCGGCGCCGATCAGCGCGCAGCGCGAAGCGACGAACGCCGCCGCCTGCAGACTGTGCTCGCCGGCGTGAACGGGCAGCAGGACCTTCATTCGCGTGGCCCGCGCGGCGTCTCAGCGCACGATCAGCACCGGCACCTTGCAGGACGCGAGCACCTTGTTCGCGACCGAACCGAGGGTCGCGCGTTTGAACAGCCCGCGGCCGTGCGATCCCATCACGATCAGATCGACCGCGCGCTCGCACGCGAGCTGCGCGATCTCCAGTCCCGGATCGCCTTCGCGCACCACGAGCTCGACCGCGGGCCCCGCCGCGCGCAGCTTCTCGAGCAGCGGCGCGACGACGGCCGCCGGATCGATCGGCGGAACCGACGGCATGCCGGGATCGGCGCCGAGCGCGCCGACCATGCGCAACGGCGGCGGCGTCTCGACGAACACGCAGACGATCTCGGGGTGGCCGCCGAGCAGCTCGCGGTGCGCGAGCAGGTAGTCGACCGCCTTGTGCGAGTGTTCGCTGCCGTCGATCGCGAGCAGGATGCGCATGTGAATCGCCTCAGTGACTGTGGCTGCGATCTTGCCACGGCGGCACCGCGCGCGACGGGCGCGATTCAGCCGGCGGCTGGCGCCGCGAAGCGCACGCTGGCCGGCGCGGTCGCACCGCCGGTGATCACGAAGCTCATCGCTTCGTCCATCGACCAGTCGGTCGGCGTGCAGTGGTCGAGCGGCACCAGCTCGATATAGCCGGAGGTCGGATTCGGCGAGGTCGGCACGTACACCGCGGCGATCCTGCGGCCGCTCGATGCGTCGTCGAGGACGCGCGTGACGAAGCCGACCGCACGCATTTCCGGCGTCGGAAACGGGATCAGCACGACCCGCTGCACGCCGGCGGGTTTGTCCTTGACGACGCTGAGGAACCGCTTGGTGCCGCCGTAGATCGCCGCCACCAGCGGAATGCGCCGAACGAGCGATTCGAACGCCTCGAGCACGCGGCGGCCGATGACCCGGCTCGCTGCCCAGCCCAGCAGGTACAGCAGCGCGAGCGCGACCAGCGCCGCCAGCAGCGACTGGAACCCGCTGTCGGCGAGCGAATCCGCCAGCGCCGGCCACACGCGCCGCAGCCCCGCGGCGAGCGCGTTGATCCACGGGCTGCCGAGCCGCGAAAGCAGCGTCAGTAGGAAGTCGAATACAAGCCACGTGACCCACAGCGGCGCGGCGGTGAATACACCGATCAGCAGGTAGCGCGGCGTATGGCGCAGGTGTGCCTTGGTCGATTCCTTCATCGTCGTTCTCCGTCGTCGCGGATGCATCGTACGGCGTCCGACGCGCAGCGCACCGGCGATGGCGCCTGCCGTGCGCAGCGGCGGCCTTGCCGCAGGCCGCCTGCGCGCTATCGTGCCGGCGCCTCCTGGTTCGCCCGCCGCAACGCCGCCTGCGCGCGCCGGTAGCCGAGCTCGATCATCTCTTCGGCGCGATGAAACTCCAGCACCGAGCACGCGTCGTTCGGAATCTCGATCAGGATGTCGGGCCGGTACGCCGCGATCTGGTAGCGCACGAGCCGGTCCTGCATCGCGTCGAACGACTTGGCGATGACGTCGAACGCGCTGAACGAACTCGATTCCTTCGCGTCGGGTCGCGCCTCGCGCATCCGGCGCAGCCAGCGCTGCAGCGGACCGTCGCGGTCGGGTGTGGCTTCGTCGGATTCATCGATCGGCCGCGCCGTGCGCTCCGGCGCGCCGTCGAGCGACACCGCGATCGTGAATCTTGCGTCGTGCGGCAGCGTCGGCGCGATCGGCAGCGGGCTGAGCAGGCCGCCGTCGACGAGCAGCCGGCCGTCGCGTTCGACCGGCGTGAACAGCCCCGGAATCGCGATCGACGCCCGGATCGCCTCGAACAGCGAGCCGCGGTTGATCCAGACCTCGCGCCGCCGCTCGATGTCGGAAGCCACCGCCGTGAACGGGATCGGCAGCGCCTCGATGCGTGCGTCGCCGACCAGGTCGGCCAGCCTGCGCATCACGCGCTCGCCTTCGAACAGGCCCTTGCGCGTGAACGAGAAGTCGAGCAGGGCCCACACGTCGGCACGCCTCAGAGTGCGTACCCAGTCGGCGTACGGCGCGAGCCGGTCGGCCGCATGCAATCCGCCGATCAGCGCCCCGATCGAAGCGCCGGTGATCGCGCGGATTTCGTAGCCGCCGTGTTCGTGCAGCGCGCGGATCACGCCGATGTGCGCGAGCCCGCGCGCACCGCCTGCGCCCAGCACGAGCGACGCGGGGATCAAGGCTTGCGTCAAGTCCGCTCCTGCGGCCGGATGCCGGACGGCCGTGCGCGGATTATCACGCGCAGCGCAGCGGCCAAACGAGCCGCGCCGGAGCGCGGCGATGTTTCGAGCGCAGCGGCCATTGCGCGAGCGGATGCGGGATGCGGATTGGCCGAGAGGGGCGGAGGCGGGGTTTCGCGAAGCACTGCTTCGCGCCGCCGGAGCCGGCCGCGCATACTTGCGCGGCCGTGGAACGGAGGCGGGGTTTCGCGAAGCACTGCTTCGCGCCGCC
>CAZIJU010000140.1:0-7667 GCA_964539745.1 uncultured Burkholderiaceae bacterium
CAGAGGAATCATAATCCTTGTGTCCGGGGTTCGAGTCCCTGATCCGCCACCACTTCCCTGTTCAGGATCCGCATGATCGCGCGCTTGCTGACGGTGCTCGTCGCAGTGCTTTTCGCCGGCGGCGTGGCCGCGCAGGCGGCACGCAATATTCCAGTCGACGCGCCGAAGGGCCGCTTCACCGCGTTGCAGCTCCCCGTGGTGTCGATCGACGGCAAGCAGTATCGCTTGGCACCCGGCGCGCGAATTTTCAATGCGAACAACCTGACCGTCACGCCCAATCTCGTCCCGGCCGACACGCCGGTGCGTTACGAGCTCGATGCGCAAGGCCTGGTCCGCACCGTCTGGATCGTCGCGTCGGCCCCCGGCACCGAACGCAGCGCGCCACAACGCTGAGACGCCGTGAAGCTTGCCTCGGGAGCGGTCCCCGGATCCGGCGCACCGGGCGCCGGAGCAAAACGCGTCAAGCCGAAGCGCACGGCGCGCGCGCTGCGCAACGACGTCGGCGAGCCACGGCGCGGAAAGACTCACGGCTTCTGAACGTGGCCTCGCGATGACCCGCAAGATCTACATCCGCACGTTCGGCTGCCAGATGAACGAGTACGACTCGGCCAAAATGGCCGATGTGCTCGCCGCTGCCGAAGGCATGACGCCGACGGCCGATCCGGCCGAGGCCGACGTCATCCTGTTCAACACCTGCTCGGTGCGCGAAAAGGCGCAGGAAAAGGTTTTCTCGGACCTGGGCCGCGTGAAACACCTGAAGAAACGCAACCCCGACCTCGTCATCGGCGTCGGCGGCTGTGTGGCGAGCCAGGAAGGCGCCGCGATCGTCGAACGCGCGCCGTACGTGGATATCGTCTTCGGTCCGCAGACGCTGCACCGCCTGCCCGCGCTGATCGCGCAGCGCCGCGCGACCGGCGCGCCGCAGGTCGACGTGTCCTTCCCGGAGATCGAGAAGTTCGATCATCTGCCGCCGCCGCGCGTCGAAGGAGCAAGCGCCTTCGTTTCGATCATGGAGGGCTGCAGCAAGTACTGCAGCTTCTGCGTCGTTCCGTACACGCGCGGCGAGGAGGTCTCGCGGCCGTTCGACGACGTGCTGACCGAGGTCGCCGATCTGGCCGATCAGGGCGTCAAGGAAGTCACGCTGCTCGGCCAGAACGTCAACGCGTACCGCGGGTCGATGAGCACGGGCGGGACGGCCGATTTCGCGCTTTTGCTGGAGTACGTGCACGAGATTCCAGGCATCGAGCGCATTCGCTACACGACCTCGCATCCGAAGGAATTCACACAACGGCTGATCGATGCGTACGCGCGGCTGCCGAAGCTCGCGAGCCACCTGCACCTGCCGGTGCAGGCGGGTTCGGACCGCGTGCTGGCGGCGATGAAGCGCGGTTACACCACGCTCGAGTACAAGTCGATCGTGCGCAGGCTGCGCGCGGTGCGGCCGGACATTTCGCTGTCGTCGGACTTCATCGTCGGTTTTCCGGGCGAGACCGAAGACGACTTCGCGAAGACGCTCAAGCTCGTCGACGACGTCGGCTTCGACGCGAGCTTCTCGTTCGTCTACAGTCGCCGGCCGGGAACACCGGCCGCCGAGCTGCACGACGACACGCCACACGAAGTCAAGCTCGATCGGCTGCAGCGGTTGCAGGCGCGGTTGAACGATCACGCCGCCCGCATCGGGGCGGCGATGGTCGGCTCGACGCAACGCATCCTGGTCGAAGGCCCGTCGAAGAAGGACGACCGCGAGCTGATGGGCCGCACCGAAAACAACCGCATCGTCAATTTCGCCGGCGGTCCGCGCGCGGCGCAGCTCGTCGGGCGGATGATCGACGTGCGCATCACGCAGGCGCTGCCGCACTCGTTGCGCGGCGAGCTGGTGCAGCGCGAGTCGGCGCTCGCCGTCTGAAGCCCGCGTGGCACGCAAAGCCGCCACCAAGGTGCTGGCCTATTCGGCCGACGCGGACAACTCGCAACTGGCCAACCTGGCCGGCGCGCTCGACGCCAACCTGCGGCAGATCGAAATCGAGCTCGACGTCTCGATCAAGCGGCGCGGGCACCAGTTCCGCATCGAGGGCGCGCAGGACCACGCACAACAGGCGGTCGCGGTGCTGGAGCACTTCCTGGCGCGGGCGCAGCGCCCGATTTCGGTCGACGACATCCAGCTCTACTTCGTCGAAAACCGCGGTCACAAACGGCCGGCGGCGCGTACGGCCGACAGCGAGGCCGCAGACACGGCGCCGCCGGCGTTGCACACGCGCCGGCGCGACCTGCACGGCCGAACGCCGCGCCAGCGCGAGTACATCCAGGCGATCCTCGAGCACGACATCGCGTTCGCGATCGGTCCCGCCGGCACCGGCAAGACTTACCTGGCGGTGGCCTGCGCGGTCGATGCGCTCGAGCGCGACATCGTCAAGCGGATCGTTCTGACGAGGCCGGCGGTCGAGGCTGGAGAGCGGCTCGGATTCCTGCCGGGCGACCTCGCGCAGAAGGTCGATCCGTACCTGCGCCCGCTGTACGACGCGCTGTTCGATCTGCTCGGGTTCGACAAGACGCAGCGGCTGCTCGAGCGGCAGACGATCGAGATCGCCCCGCTCGCCTACATGCGCGGCCGCACGCTGAACCAGGCGTTCGTGATCCTCGACGAGGCGCAGAACACCACGCCCGAGCAGATGAAGATGTTCCTGACTCGAATCGGCTTCGGCTCCAAGGCCGTCGTCACGGGCGACGTCACGCAGATCGACCTGCCGCGCGGAAGCTCCTCGGGGCTGATCGAGGCACAGCACATCCTGCGCGAGGTGCGCGGCATCGCGTTCACGTACTTCACGGCGGCCGACGTCGTGCGGCATCCGCTCGTGGCGCGAATCGTCGAGGCGTACGAAAAGGCCGAGAGCCTCAACCCGCCCGCGCCGCGCCGCCCGCGCGCGGCGCAATGAGACCGCGGGATCGCGGCGTCGCCGCGCCGCGCGCAAGCGGCGCTGCGGTGCGGCTCGCGCTGTCGGTCCACGGCCGCGACGCCTTCGCCGGCCTGCCGGCGCGCCGAACGTTGCGCCGCTGGGTGCAACTCGCGCTCGAGCACGACGCCGAAGTCGCGTTGAGCTTCGTCGGCGCGCGTGAGGCACGGCGGCTGAACCGCGTCTTCCGCGGCCGCGACTACGCGACCAACGTGCTGACCTTCGACTACGCGCAGCGGCCGCGAGTCGTCGCCGACATCGCGATCTGCGTGCCGGTCGTCCGGCGCGAGGCCCGCGAACAGGGCAAGACCTTCCGCGCGCATCTGGCGCACCTGGTGATCCACGGAACGCTGCACGCGCAGGGCTACGACCACCAGCGGCCAGGACAAGCGCGGGCGATGGAAACGCGCGAGGTCGAACTGCTCGCGAGGCTGCGCATTCCGAGCCCCTACGACGATTGGCGATGACGCAAGCTCGTGACACCGCGACCCTTCGGGTTCGTTTCGCTCGTGCGGGCGGCGGTGCCGTCATCCCGAGCCACGCGAGGGATCCTGGCGTTGCGAGCGGTGGAGATTCCTCGCCTGCGGCTCGGAATGACAATCGCGGCGTTGCGGCTTGGAATGACGAAGCCCGGCCGGAGTGGAGGCTTGTCATCGCGAGCGAACGCGAGGGATCTCGGCGTTGCGTGCGGCGCAGATTCCTCGCCTGCGGCTCGGAATGACAATCGCGGTGTTGCGGCTCGGAATGACAAGAGGGGCCGGTCGGAATGACAACAGGGCGGCGGTCGGAATGACGACGGGGGCTCGGAATGACGAAGAGCGAAGGATGACGAAGGGCGACGAATGCGCGCGCCAAGCGGTCGGCAGTGTCACGAAGATCCGCAATACTCGTTAAGTTAGCGCACGCTCACCGATTCGCAGCCAGATACCTGGCATCCCGCGCCCCCCGCACGTACGAAAAAGCCGTCATTGCCAGCGCGGCCGCATCCGATATGCTCGCCGCGTCCCAACAGCCGGGCCGCCCGCCGCGCCCGACGAAAATGTCAGAACCCCCGCAGAGTCGCCCGTCGAACTCCCAGAAACACCGCTCCCTGATCGAACGCCTGATCGCGTTCATCACCCGAGAACCCGAAACCCGCGAAGAGCTGCTCGAAACGCTGCACGAGGCGCACGAGCGCAACCTGCTCGACGACGACGCGCTCGCGATGATCGAGGGCGTGCTGCAGGTGTCCGAGCTGCGCGCGCGCGACCTGATGGTGCCGCGCCCGCAGATGGACGTGATCGACATCTCCGAGGACCCGAAGCAGTGGATCCCGCGTGTCATCGAAACCGCGCATTCGCGCTTCCCGGTCATCGAAGGCAGCCTCGACCACGTGATCGGCATCCTGCTCGCCAAGGACCTGCTGCGCTACTACCACGACGAGAACTTCGACATCCGCTCGATGCTGCGGCCGGCCGTGTTCGTCCCGGAGAGCAAGCCGCTGAACGTGCTGCTGAAGGATTTCCGCGCCAACCGCAACCACATGGCGATCGTCGTCGACGAGTACGGCGGCGTGGCCGGGCTGATCACGATCGAGGACATCCTCGAGCAGATCGTCGGTGACATCGAGGACGAGTACGACCTCGACGAGGACGCCGACAACATCGTCGCCGAGCGCGACGGCCGCTATCGCGTCAAGGCGCTGACGGAAATCGCGGCCTTCAACGAAGCGTTCGGAACGAACTTCTCCGACGAGCAGTTCGACACCATCGGCGGCTACGTCACCGACCAGTTCGGTCGCGTGCCACACCGCGGCGACGCGATCGAGCTGGACGGCGTGCGCTTCGAAGTACTGCGCGCCGACGCGCGCCAGCCGCACCTGTTCCAGGTCGTGCGCGTGCCGAAGACGGTCGCGCGCGAATTCGCCGAAGCCGAAGCCGCGCGCCAGCACGCCTAGTCCGGCGCGCGAGCCGGTCGGGTGCGCAGGTAGACTGCGCGCCGACCTCGCCCCGCCGGCGCCCGCGTGTCCGCCCTCGTCCTGTCGTTTCCCTTGCAGGCCATCGCCGCCGCGCTCGCCGGTGCGGCGCACGCGCTCGCGTTCGCGCCCTGGGAGCTCGGCTGGCTGCAGTTGCTCGCGCTTGCGGCGCTGTTTGCGCTCGCGGACGCCGCGCGCGGGGCGCGTCAGGCCGCGCTGGCCGGATTCGCGTTCGGGCTCGGCTGGTTCGGCGTCGGCGTGTCGTGGGTCTACATCAGCATGCACGTCTACGGCGGCCTGTGGGCATGGCTCGCCGCGCTCGCCACACTTGCGCTGGCCGCGCTGCTGGCGCTGTTTCCGGCGGCCGGGCTCGCGGTGGCGGCGCGGTTCGTACCGCCTTCGCCGCTGCGCGCGCTGATCGCGCTACCTGCGGTCTGGGGCGCGAGCGAGTGGCTGCGCGGCGTGGTCTTCACCGGATTTCCATGGCTCGCGAGCGGCTATGCGCATACCGACACGCCGCTCGCGGGCTTCGCGCCGATTGTCGGCGTCTACGGCGTCACGCTCGCCGCCGCGCTCGGCGCCGGTGCGCTCGCCGCACTGCTGCGCCATCGCTCGCGTCCGATTGCAATGACGTCGATCGCGCTGCTGGCCGCGCTCGCCGCCAGCGGCGAAGCGCTTCGGCAGATCGAGTGGACGCAAGCGACCGGCGACCCGGTCCGCGTGCGGCTGGTCCAGGGCAATATTCCGCAGAACCTCAAGTTCGGGCCCGAAGGTCTGCAGCGCGCACACGATGCGTACATGCGTCTGATGCGCACGGCGGGACGCGCCGATCTCGTCGTGCTGCCCGAGTCGGTGTTTCCGCTGCCGCTCGCGTATCTGCCGGATTTCGTCACGCGCGACCTGCTCGACTTCACTAACTCGCGCGCGGCCGCGCTCGTCTTCGGCGTCTTCGTCGAGGATCCGCCAGGCCGCTACTTCAACAGCGCGATCGGGTTTGCGCCTGGCGCGCACCCGCAGCGCTACAGCAAGCGGCATCTCGTTCCGTTCGGCGAGTTCATCCCGTTCGGCTTCCGCTGGTTCGTCGACCTGATGGCGATCCCGATCGGCGACCAGGCGCGCGGGCCGAAATACCAGCCGCCGATGGCGCTCGCCGGCCAGCGCATCGCCGTGAACATCTGTTACGAGGATCTGTTTGGCGCCGAGATCATCGACGCGTGGAAGGATCCGGGCAACGCGCCGACGCTGCTGCTGAACCTGTCGAACCTGGCCTGGTTCGACGACTCGATCGCGCTCGCCCAGCACCTGCAGATCTCGCGGCTGCGCGCGCTGGAAACCGGTCGACCGATGCTGCGTGCGACGAACACCGGGGCGACCGCGATCGTCGATGCCCGCGGCCGCGTCGTCGCGCGGCTTCCGTTCAACGCCGAAGGCGTGCTCGACGGCGAGGTGCGCGGCCACACCGGCTCGACGCCTTACGTGCGGGCGGGCGACTTGCCCGCGCTCGCGTCGATCGGCCTTCTGCTACTGGCCGCGCTGGCAGGCGGGCGCGTGCGACGCAGCCCGTAGAATCGCGCCCTGCCGCACCAGCGAGTCGCGCCACGATGATCACCTTTCAGGAAGCCATCCTCCGCTTGCAGACCTACTGGAACCAGCAGGGCTGCGCGCTGCTGCAGCCGATCGACCTCGAAGTCGGGGCAGGCACGTCGCACACCGCGACCTTCCTGCGCGCGATCGGCCCGGAGCCGTGGCGCGCCGCCTACGTGCAGCCGTCGCGCCGGCCCAAGGACGCGCGCTACGGCGAGAATCCCAACCGCCTGCACCAGCATCACCAGTACCAGGTCGTGCTCAAGCCCTCGCCGCCGGAGATCATCGACCTGTACCTCGGCTCGCTCGCCGCGCTGGGCATCGACACGAGGAAAAACGACATCCGCTTCGTCGAGGACAACTGGGAGAACCCCACACTCGGCGCCTGGGGCTTGGGCTGGGAGGTGTGGATGAACGGCATGGAGATCACGCAGTTCACCTACTTCCAACAGGTCGGCGGGCTCGAGTGCAAGCCGATCACCGGAGAGATCACCTACGGGCTGGAGCGGCTGACGATGTACCTGCAGGACGTCGACAACGTCTTCGACCTCGTTTACACGAAGTGGCGCGACCGCGGCGTCGAGAAGGTGCTCACCTACCGCGACGTGTTCCATCAGAACGAGGTCGAGCAGAGCAGGTACAACTTCGAAGCGAGCGACCCGCAGGTGCTGCTCGGTCAGTTCAACCTGTTCGAGGCCGAGGCGAAGCGGCTGATGAACGCGCAGCTCGCGCTGCCCGCCTACGAGATGGTGCTGAAGGCCGGGCACACGTTCAACCTGCTGGATGCGCGCGGCGCGATCAGCGTGACCGAGCGCGCCGCCTACATCGGCCGCATCCGCGCGCTCGCCCGCGCGGTCGCGCAGAGCTACTACGAGTCGCGTGAGCGGCTCGGCTTCCCGATGCTCGCGGAGGCCGACCGCAAGGCCGCGGCGTAGGGCGGTTTTCAACGCGGAAACACGGGGAACACGCAGACATGCGAGTCGGTTCCCTGTGCGCACCGTGTCTCGGTGGTTTTTGAGACTTACGCAAGCTCGTGACACCGCGACCCCGCAAGTTCGCGTCGCCCGCGTGGACACCGGTTCCGTCATCCCGAGCAACGCGAGGGATCCCGGCGCTGCGAGCGGCGCAGATTCCTCGCCTTGGGCTTGGAATGACTCCCCATCGTCATCCCGAGCGAA
>CAZIJU010000141.1:0-7441 GCA_964539745.1 uncultured Burkholderiaceae bacterium
CCTTGACGTAGATCTTCCACGAGCACGAGCCGGTGCAGTTCGTGCCGTGCGTCGAACGCACGATCTTGTCGTGCTGCCAGCGCTTGCGGTAGCCGTCCTCCCAGCGCCGGTCCTCCTGCGTGACCACACCGTGGCCGTTGGCGAAGGGCTCGCGCTCCTTCGTGAAGAACAGTAGTCGGTCCAGGAAGTTGCTCATTTGAAGTCTCCGAATCCGCGTTGCGTTGTTTCCGGTCCGCGCCGCGTGGCGGCGCCGTTGGCCTGAGGTGTCACGGGTTCTTCACGTACGCATCGCGCCGCAGGTAGAACCACCAGTTCAGCACGAGGCAGATCGCATAGAAGGCCGCGAAGCCGTACATCGCGATCTGCGGCGTGCCGGCCTTGATCTGCGCGCCGATCACGACCGGCGCGATGAAGGCGCCATAGGCTGCGACCGCCGAGGTCCAGCCCAGCACCGGACCGGCCTTGGTGCGGTCGAAGATCACGCCGATCGTGCGGAAGGTCGAGCCGTTGCCGATGCCGCTGGCGGCGAACAGCGCGATGAACAGCCAGAGGAACGGCACGAAATACTGCTCGGGCGTGGCCGAGTTGTAGGCGAGCATCATCACGTAGCCGACCGCGATCGAGGCGATCACCATGACGACCGAAATGATCTGCGTGACGATCGAGCCGCCCACCTTGTCGGAGATCCATCCGCCGATCGGGCGAATCGCCGCGCCGATGAACGGGCCGATCCACGCGTAGGTGAAGGCCGACGGTGCGTTCGGGTTCTTCAGCGTGTGCGTCATCACGCCGTCGGGCCCGGGCACGTGGCTGACGCCGAAGATCACCGCGATCGACAGTGGCAGCGCCATCGAGAAGCCGATGAACGAGCCGAACGTGACGATGTACAACAGTGTCATCGACCAGGTGTGCTTGTCGCGGAAGATCTCGAACTGCCGGGCGACGTTTTCCTTCATCGGTCCGAACGCGGCGAGCTTCATCACCGCGAGCGCAAGGATGATGTCGAGCGGGATCGCCACCCACATGCTGAGCAGCCCGACTCCGGTGGGCGCCGGCAGGTACAGATACAGCACGAAGATCGCGGGCACGAAGGCCAGCGTGTACAGCCACGTGATCTTCAGGAACGCGGGGATCGTGCCGCCGATCGCGGGCGACACCGTGAGCAGGTTGTTCATCCCGAACCAGCACAGGATCGACAGGGGCACGAGCGACAGCACCCAGGCGAAGCCGGCGTTCTGGATCCAGGTCGGCGTGCCGGCGGCGATCTTGCCGAAGATCCAGCCGCTGTCCTTCTGCAGGATCATCGGTTCGCCGCCGAGCGCGCCGAAGAGGCTGACGGTCATCACCAGCGGAATCACGATCTGCATCGTCGTGACGCCGAAGTTGCCGATCCCGGCGTTGATCCCCAGCGCGGTCCCCTGCAGGCGCTTCGGAAAGAACGTACTGATGTTCGACATCGAGCTGGCGAAGTTTCCGCCGCCCACACCGGACCACAGCGCCATCAGCTGGAACACCCAAAGCGGCCATTCCGGATGTTGCAGGGCGATCCCGGTCCCGATCGCCGGCGACAGCAGCATCGCCGTCGTCAGGAAGATCGTGTTTCGTCCGCCCGCGAGCCGGATGAAGAACGACGCCGGAATGCGCATCGTCGCGCCGGCGATTCCGGAGATGGCGGTCAGCGTGAAAAGCTCCGCGTCGCTGAACGGGAATCCCAGATTGCGCATCTGCACCGTGATGATTCCCCACATGCCCCAGACGGCGAACGCGCACAGCAGCGCCGGCACGGAGATCGCGAGGTTGCGGTAGGCGATGCGCTTTCCGGTCGACTCCCAGAAGGCGGGGTCCTCCGGCCGCCAGTCGGCGATGTCGGCCGAACTGGTGACGCGGGGCGCGGTGCCGGTCGGTTGTGCTGCGGCCATGTCTGCTCCTTTCGAGATCGTTGTTCCGGCGCGGTCAGCCCTTGAGGCTGAACGGCTGCGCGTGCGGGCCGATCACCTCGGCGCGGCGAACCTCGGTCCAGTACATCCAGATCAGCGACACCCAGACGACGCCGTACAACAGCATGAACGCCGTCGAACGCACGCCGGTGAAGTCGAGCAGCGCGCCGAACATGACCGGCAGCAGGAAGCCCCCGAGACCGCCGGCGAGCCCGACCACGCCGGAGATCGTTCCGATGTTGGCCGGGTACTGATCGGAGATGTACTTGAAGACGCTCGCCTTGCCGAAGGCCCATGCGATGCCGAGCAAGAACATCAGGATGGTGAACGTCCAGACGTTGTGCGCGAGCGTGAACGTGACCGGGCCGTCGACGGTCTGGATCGTGTAGGTCGTCGCCGGATACGACAGCAGGAACAGGCAGATCCAGCTTACCCACATGACCCACCAGGTGACCTTGTGCGCGCCCCACTTGTCGCTCATCCAGCCGCCGATGGCGCGCAGCACGCCGCCCGGCAGCGAGAAGCACGCCGCCAGCAGCGCCGCGATGCGGATGTCGAGCTTGAACTCGCCGACGTAGTAGTTGACCATCCACAGCGACAGCGCGACGTAGCC
This sequence comes from uncultured Burkholderiaceae bacterium, assembly GCA_964539745.1. GTDB lineage: Bacteria > Pseudomonadota > Gammaproteobacteria > Burkholderiales > Burkholderiaceae_F > DSNY01. The sequence continues at coordinate 2,551 of CAZIJU010000141.1, forward strand.
GCCGAAGACGATCGAGTAGTACTGGCAGTACTTCCAGACGTCCGGATCGCGCAGCACCTCGAGCTGGCGCCGCCACGTGATGTGTCCCGGGATCACGTGCTTCGGGTCGTGGTACGTGAACATCCAGAAGGCGAGCGCCGTCGCAAGCATCGCGACGGCGTAGACCTTCGGCACCATCGTCCAGCCGAACGCAACCACCAGCGCCGGCGCGATGAACTTGGTCACCGCCGCGCCCGAGTTGCCGGCGCCGAATACCCCCATCGCGAAGCCCTGCTGGCGCTTGTCGAACCAGCGCGCCACGTACGGCGTGCCGACCGAAAACGAGCCGCCGGCCAGCCCGACGAACAACCCGAGCACGAGGAAGTGCCAGAACTCGGTCGCATAGGCGATCAGCCAGATCGGGACGACCGTCGACAGCATCAGAAGGAAGAAGACGATCCGGCCGCCGTACCGATCGGTCCACATGCCGAGCGGAACGCGGATCAGCGAGCCGGTCAGCACCGGTGTCGCGGTCAGCAGCCCGAATTGCGTGGCGTTCAGTTCGAGCATCTTCTTGATCGGGATCCCGATGACCGCGAACATCATCCAGATCGCGAAGCACACGGTGAACGCCAGCGTGCTCATGATCGCGACCGACCATTGCTTGGTCTTGAGGCTTGCGCCGCTGTGGGTCTGCTCCTGGACGTGCGTGGCGTTGTCGTATCCGGACATCGGCATCTCCGTGGGCAAGTCGACGAATCGACCGCACTGTCCGGCCAGGAAAGCGCATTGCTTATGATCGGCGTCAAGCGCGGCGCGCCTTTCGACTTCCGAGGGTCGGGCGCATACTTCGAAGTAGGTAGGCGCCGGCCATCCGGCCTTGGCAGAAGCGAACGCCGCGTTCGGCCCGCCGCTGCCGAGCGCGTCGCCGGATGCGCCTCGGCGCGCGGCCGCGCGCGGCGCGGAGCGCGCCCCGACCGCCGCGACGCGCCTGTTTCCGGAGCATGGGATTGAACTTCCTGAGGCGTTGGTGGACCCAATCGATCCTGCTGCGCGTCAACGTCGTGCTCGGCGCGGTGACGCTGCTCGCGTTGGCGGTGATCCTGGTGGCCACCGTGTTCACCGAGCAGTCGACCGGCAAGGCGAGCGCGATCAACGTCGCCGGCTCGCTGCGCATGCAGTCGTATGCGCTCGCCACGCGCATCGCCGGGCTGGGCATGGCCGACGGCGACGCGGCGGCGGTGCGTGCTGCGATCGAGGGCTTCGAACGCCGCTTGCACAGCCCGCGGCTGCTCGACGGCCTGCCCAGCGACGCTGCGGACCCGCTGCGGGTCTCGCACGCGAGAATCGCCGATCGCTGGCGCGCCGACATCCGGCCGCGCGCCGAGGCCGCGATCGCCGACGCGCGCAGCCGCGGCGCGTTCCTCGCGCAAGTCGACGGCTTCGTCGCCGAAGTCAACCGCTTCGTCGAGGCGCTCGAAGCCGATCTGGAGAGTCGCATCCAGTGGCTGCGCGTCTGGCTCGGCGCGGCCTTCTTCGTGATCGTCGTGCTGGTGATCACGGCGGTGTTCCTGTTGCACGTCGAGGTGTTCCAGCCGCTGTCGGACCTGCTGCGCTCGGCGCGTGCGGTACGTACGGGTTCGTTCCGCGCGCGCGTGTCGTCGACCGGCCCCGACGAGATGGGTCAGCTCGGGCAGGCGTTCAACACGATGGTCGAGGAGCTCGCGCGGCTGTATGGTTCGCTGGAGAAGCAGGTCGCCGAGAAGACCGCTGACCTGGAGCGCAAGAACCGGTCGCTCGCGCTGCTGTACGAGACCACCCGCGGCCTGTCGGAAAAGCCGCTCGACACGGCCACGCTGGCCAACGTGCTGGAGAATCTGAAGCGCGTGCTCGGCGTCGAAGGCGGCGCGATCTGCGTGCGCCGCGGCGACGCCCAGCGCGGGTTTCCGCTGGTGCGTGACGAAGCGGTGCCCGGCGATCTGTGCGCGGCCGACCGCTGCGCCAGCTGTCACGGCGACGGCCGGCTCGCGTCACGGCTGGAGTCGACCGAACGCGGCGAGCGGCGCATCGTCGCCGAGCCGCTAGTCGACAGCGGGGCGAGCTACGGGATGATGCCGCTCGCGCTCGCGCCGGGCAAAGGGCTCGAGCCGTGGCAGCTCGAGCTCGCCGAAACGATCGGCCGCCATATCGGAGCGGCGCTCGCCGCCGCCGAGCGGCGCGAAGAGCACCAGCGACTGGCGCTGCTGGAGGAGCGCTCGGCGATCGCGCGCGAGCTGCACGACTCGCTCGCGCAATCGCTGTCTTACACGAAAATCCAGTTGACGCGGCTGTCGGCGCTGATCGCGGGCGACCCGGGCCGGCCTGAGGCGGAGCAGGTGCTGGCCGAGCTGCGCGATGGGGTTGCGAGCGCGTACCGGCAACTGCGCGAGCTGCTGACGACTTTCCGGCTGAAAGCCGGCGGCGAGGGACTCGCCTCCGCGCTGCGCGAGACCGTTGCCGAGTTCGAGCGCCACTCGGGCGTGCGGGTCGACGTCGAGGACGAGCTGATCGGCATCGAGCTTTCGGCGAACGAGCAGATCCACGTGCTGCAGATCGTGCGCGAAGCGCTGACCAACGTCGAAAAGCATGCGCGTGCGCGGCGCGTCAAGCTGCAGCTCAAGCGCGAGGAAGGGCGCGCGATCTGCGTGACGATCGAAGACGACGGCGTGGGCATCGATCCGCGCGCCTCGCCGCGGCATCATTTCGGGCTGGCGATCATGCGCGACCGTGCCGCATTGCTCGGCGGGCGCGTCGATATCGGCGGTCGCGCGGGCGGAGGCACCCGCGTGCAGCTGCGGTTCGTCGCGGCGTCCGCGTTCGCCGCGCCCGGCGCGTCCGGGTCCAGGAAGCCCGCGCATCCGCCGGTGGAGGCCAACTGAACCGATGCACGCCGAGACCGAATACACCGTGCTGGTCGTCGACGACCATCCGCTGTTCCGCAAAGGGGTCGTGCAACTGCTGGCGCTGGATCCCGCGATCCGCGTCGTCGGCGAGGCCGGGAACAAGGCCGAGGCGCTCGCGCTGGCCGCTCGGCACGACCCCGACTTGATCCTGCTCGATCTGAACCTCAAGGCGGAAAGCGGCCTCGACGTGCTGGCCACCTTGAAGGAGGAGGATCCCGCCCGGCGGGTGGTGATGCTGACGGTGTCCGACGCCCCCGAGGACCTGATCGGCGCGATCCGCGCCGGCGCCGACGGCTATCTGCTGAAGGACATGGAGCCGGAGGATCTGCTCGGCCGCGTGCGCGAGGCGCTGTCGGGCGCCACCGTGATCGGTGAGGCGCTCGCCGGCCGGCTTGCGGAGGCGCTGCGGCAGGAGGCGCGGGACACGAGCCGCGGTCCGAAGCGCGATCTGCGGGATCTCACCGAGCGCGAGCAGGCGGTGCTGCGCTGCGTGGCCGACGGTATGAGCAACAAGCTGATTGCCCGCACGCTCGCCATCAGCGAAGGAACCGTCAAGGTGCACGTCAAGCACCTCTTGAAGAAGCTCGCGTTCCGCTCGCGGGTCGAGGCGGCCGTCTGGGCCGCCGAGCAGGGGCTGCGCAGCGCTGTGAAATAGGCCGGGTTTACACCGCTTTGCCGGCGGCCGGCCGGCGCCGGGCCGCTCAAGCGCGCGGGGCGGCGCGCCGAACCTGCGTACATGATCCGCGTCCAAGGCTTTGGCACTCGCACGGCGCGAGTGCCGAAGTGCAGCCAGTCGCGTTTTGGCGTCGTATTCGAACGATGCCGGCAGGCGGCTCGCTTGTCATCATCGTGCACAAGCGATACGTTTGTCGCGTAACGGTGCAGCAGTTTCGAACCGGGAGGTAGCGATGAGCGTGCCGGCAATCTCCGCCAAACCCGCGATCTCGATCGCGGGCTTCAAGGACGTGTATCACGTCCCGCGCGTCGAGGAGGCGCTCGCCGAGCTGCAGGAGCTCGGCAGCGGCGCCAATGACGCGCTGAAGGCGACCTATATCAAGATGATCAAGGCCGGCGGCCAGCGCTTCACGATCAAACCCTCGGCGCTGCCCGACATCGACGCGCTGATCGAGGAGTTGCCCAACTTCGCCGAGCCGCTCGAGGACATCCGGCGCCAGCTCGCGTTGTGCCTGTCGAGCGACGACCCGCTCGATCTGGAGCCGATGCTGCTGCTCGGCGATCCGGGCATCGGCAAGACGCATTTCGCGCGCCGGCTGTCGAAGCTGCTTGGCACCGGCTACTCGTTCATCGGCATGAGCTCGCTGACGGCGGGCTGGATTCTGTCGGGCGCGAGCGCGCAGTGGAAAAACGCCAAGCCGGGCAAGGTGTTCGACGCGCTGGTCAACGGCGATTACGCCAACCCGGTCATCGTCGTCGACGAGATCGACAAGTCGGGCGGCGACCAGCAGTACGACCCGCTCGGCAGTCTGTACACACTGCTCGAGCACGAAACCGCGTGCGAATTCGTCGACGAGTTCGCCGAGGTGCCGATCGACGCCAGCGACGTCGTCTGGGTCGCCACGGCGAACGACGCGCGCTCGATTCCCGAGCCGATCCTGAACCGGATGAACGTCTACACGATCGACCCGCCGGATGCCGAGGGCGCGCGCCGCATCGCCGCCAGCATCTACCGCGAGCTGCGCGACGAGCACGCGTGGGGCAGGCAGTTCCCCGAAACGCTGGCGGCCGACGCGCTCGACCGGCTCGCCAGGCTCAAGCCGCGCGAAATGCGCCGCGTGATGCTCGCGGCGTTCGGCAACGCCAAGCTTGCCGGCCGCAGCGAGGTGCTGGCCGACGACATCACCGAGGAGCGGTTCGCGAAGAAGCCGCGGATCGGCTTCTAGGGCGCCCTTCGAATCAGGCTCTCTTGAATTTTGAGTGGGTTACCGGGCATGAGGGTTGACCGCGGCGAA
>CAZIJU010000142.1:0-7398 GCA_964539745.1 uncultured Burkholderiaceae bacterium
CCTCGGCGATCTTCGGGCCGATGAAGCGCTCGACCAGGCCGAACGTGTTGGCGTACGTGCGTCCCTGGATCTGGCTGAGAAAGCGGTGCTCTGCGGGCGTGATGAAGTCCAGCTTGCCCAGGCGCGCAAGCGCGTCGGGCAGGAACTTCTTGCCGAAGTCGAACTGGCGGCCGCGGATCACGTCGCGGTCGATGTCCCAGCGCACGCGCTTGGACACTTCGACGCACTTGGCGTAACGATTGGCTCCGGCACGCGCAGATTGCACCGAACCTGCTTCTGCAAAAACTTCCATGGTGTGACCTCCTTGTGTGGTGGTGGTGGTGGTGGTGGTGGTGGGGAAACTGGTTCAGATCCTGAGCTCGTGCAGCGATAGCAACACCCGGCGACGGGTCGCATCGGCTTCGCGAGCGAGTTCTGCAGCCACCGACGGCAGTTCGCTGCGGTGCAGGCCAAGATCGCTGAGCGTGCGGTCGTCGAGCCGCGCGAGTTCGGCACGTGCGGCGCGCGCCATGCGACCGGCGCGCCATTTGGCGACCGCGCCGCGCAGCGCGTCGGCCGCGAGATCGGCGAAGGCGCGCGCGATCTGCGCCAACGAGGCGCGGTGCGGCGCATCGACGAACTGCGCAGGCGCCTCGCCCGCTTCGCCCTGTGCGGCTGCGTGCGCCGCTTCGGACAGCTCAGCAGCGCCGAAGCCGTTGGCGGCGGTTGCACGGCGCGCCCAGGCGTCGATCTCCGACGCGGCGAACACGCCGTCGTTGCTCGCGACCGACGCGCGCGGCGCGGCGTGCTTGACGCGACCGAAGACGGCCGGCATCGCGAGCGCATCCGACACGACGCTGCCCCCGTTGGCGACGGGGCCCCCATTCGATTCGATCGTGCGCATGGTCTTCTCCCGGTTTGTCCGCGACGGTGGCCGCGGCGTGGATGACGGTGCGCACTGTAGGCAGCGGTGGTATCGCGCCGTTTTCAGATCGGCATCAGTTCGTATCGCTGTGTAATCGTGCGAATGGGCATGCGCTGGGCGCGTTCCTATAATCGCGGCCTGACCCCCGACGTCAACCAGCAGCCGGGGCGCAGCGCAGACCCCGGGAAATCGCGATGTCCAACGGACGCGTGCTGATCGTCGACGACGATCCCGACGTGCGGCAGATGCTGGCGACCTACCTCGCCGGGCACGACTACGCGGTCGAGGCGGTGGAAAACGGCGCGGCGATGCGCGTCGCGCTCGAACGGCAGGTGCCCGACGTCGTGCTGCTCGACGTCGGGCTGCCCGGCGAGGACGGGTTGTCGCTGGCGCGCTTCCTGCGCGAACGCTATCGAGTGGGCATCATCATGGTCACCGCGGCCGACGGCGTCGTCGACCGCATCGTCGGACTCGAAGTCGGCGCCGACGACTACATCGCCAAGCCGTTCGACCCGCGCGAGCTGCGCGCGCGCATCAAGAGCGTGCTGCGCCGGCTGCAGGGTGCGGCGGGGTCGGCGCCCGCGCAGCCGCAGGCTGCGCAGCGCGTGCGCATCGGCCGCTGCACGCTCGACCTGCGCTCCCGTCAGCTTTCCGATGCCGACGGGCGCGACGTGCCGATCACCGCGATGGAGTTCGACCTGCTGAAGACCTTCGTCGAGCACCCGAACCAGGTGCTCACGCGCGACCGCCTGCTGACGCTGACGCGCAACCGCGAATGGGAGCCATTCGACCGCTCGATCGACATCCGCATCGCGCGGCTGCGCCGCAAGGTCGAGGCCGACCCGGACAACCCGGCGTCGATCCGCACCGTGCGCGGTGCCGGCTACATGTTCGTGCCGCCGGCCGGGTGAAACCGCGCAGCGTTGCCGGCGTGTATCGCTCTGTTTCAGTCGTGTAACCGCGCGACCCGCCGGCGCCGCGCGCTCCTACACTGGGACCGTTCCCACACCGGTCGCACCGACGCGCGATGAACGAAGACAAACATCTGCCGCTGCCCGCCGGAAGTGACGACGGAACGCTGCGCGACGTGCTCGCCAAGACCACGGCCGCGGCGCTCGCGGTGTCGAGCGCCGAGCAGGGGCGCGTCTTCGAGGACCTGGCGCACGCGCTCGCCCGCATCCTCGGGGTCGACGCCGCGCTGATCGCCGAGTTCAGCGACGCCGGCCGCACGCGCATGCGCACGCTGGCGACCGTGCTCGACGGCCGCCTGCTGCGCTCCTTCGAATACGAGGTCGCGCTGACGCCGTGCCGCCACATCGTCGGCCGCGAATCGCGCTTCGTCGCCTCCGGCGTGCGGCCGGAGTTCAAGCCGGGAACGATGTTCAGCGAGCTGGGCTTCGACTCGTACGCCGGCTACTCCCTGCTCGGCGCCGACGGCGCGCAGCTCGGCATCATCGTCGCGCTCGACCGCAAGCCGATCACCGACCGCCCGCTGACCGAGGCGCTGCTGAAGATCTTCGCGGTGCGCGCCGCCGCCGAGATCGAGCGCGACCGCGCCGAGGCGAGCTACCGCACGATCTTCGACGCCGCCGAGGACGCGATCTTCATCCACGATTGGGAAACCGGTGCGATCGTCGACGTCAACGACAAGGCCGCTCAGGTTTACGGCTATGAACGCGACGAGATGCGCTCGCTGCGCGTCGCCGACTTCAGCTCGGGCGAGCCGCCGTACACGGAAAAGGACGCGCTGCGCTGGATCGCACTGGCGCGCCAGGGTCAAGTCGTCCGGTTCGAGTGGCGCCGCCGCAACCGCGACGGCAGCCTTCACTGGGACGAGGTCTGCCTGAAGCCGGTGCACATCGCCGGCCGCCCGCACATCCTCGCTTTCACGCGCGAGATCACCGAACGCAAGGCCGCGATCGAGGCGCTGGCGCAGCGTGAAGAGCAGTACCGATCGATCTTCAACGCCTCGCTCGATGCGATGGTGCTGCGAGACGCCCAAATGAAGCTGGTCGATGCCAACGCGGCGTTTCTGGCGCGGCACGGCGTGCGGCGCGAAGACGTGATCGGCACCTCCGGCATGATGTTCATCACGCCGCCATGCGCTGCCGCGGTGGAGGCGCTGCTGCGCACCGCGCTCGCCGGCAGCGGCGGCACGACGGAGGCGCAGACGGTGGCGCACGACGGCGCGGTGCTCGACATCGAAGTGCGCGCGGTGCCGATGCAATACGATGGCCGCCCGCACGTGCTGTCGATCGCGCGCGACATCACGGAGCGCAAGCGCGCCGAGCAGGCGCTGCGCGCGAGCGAGGAGCAGTACCGCACGGTCTTCAACGCATCGGCCGACGCATTGATCCTGTGGGACTCGCAGTTGCGCCGCGTCGACGTCAACCCGGCCTACGAAAGGATCTTCGGCTGGGCGCGCGAAGAGGTCGTCGGGCAGCGGTTCGAGCACCGCAACGTCCCGCACGAATACGCCGATCGCCGGCTCGCGCTGGTGCGGCGCGCGCTCGCCGGCGAGATGTGCCACGCCGAACTCGAATCGGTGCGCAAGAACGGCGAGCGCTTCGGCGCCGAAATCCACGCGATCCCGATCCAGTATCGCGGCGAGCCGCACGTGCTCGCGATCGTGCGCGACATCACCGAGCGCCGCCGCGCCGATGAGGAACGCGCGCGGCTCGAGGCGCAGCTTCGCCAGGCGCAGAAGATGGAGGCGATCGGGCAGTTGACCGGCGGCATCGCGCACGACTTCAACAACATCCTGGCGAGCATCATGGGCTACGTCGTGCTCGCCGAGGAGCGCGCGCAGGACGCGGGCGACGACAAGACCGCCGGCTACCTGGAGCACGCGCTCGACTCGTGCCGGCGCGCGCGCGACCTGATCCAGCAGATGCTGACGTTCTCGCGCGGTCGCCGCGGCGAGCCGCGCCCGCTGAAGCTGTGCGAACTCGTGCAGGACGCCGCCCCGCTGCTGCGTTCGTCGATGCCGTCGACGATCGCGCTGGACTTCGACTGCGACCGCGACGTCCCGCCGGTGCTCGCCGACGAGATCCAGGCCGGCCAGGTGCTGCTGAACCTCGCGATCAACGGTCGCGACGCGATCGGCACGACCGGCACGCTGCGCATCGGCGTGCGGCCGCTGCACGCGAGCGGGCTCGTCTGCACGAGCTGCCGGCGCACCGTCGACGGCCGTTTCGTCGAGCTGGCCGTCGCCGACAACGGCTGCGGGATCGAGCCGGCGGTCGTCGACCGGATCTTCGAACCGTTTTTTTCGACGAAAGACACCGGCAAAGGCAGCGGCATGGGACTGTCGATGGTGCACGGGATCGTGCACGAGCACGGCGGCCATGTCGTCGTCGAAACCGCGCCCGGCCGCGGCTCGGTGTTCCGCGTGCTGCTGCCGGCGCTGCTCGGCGACGACGTCGTCGCGTCGGCGGAACCCGCCGCCCGCCGCCCGGCGAAGGCGCGCAAACTGCGCGGCCGCGTGCTGCTGGTCGACGACGAGGAATCGGTCCGCAACGTGATGCAGGAACGCCTGCGGACCTGGGGCCTGGACGTCGAGGTTGCGTCCGACGCGGCGACCGCACGCGCCGCCTTCGACGCCGCCGGCGGCGCGATCGACGCGGTGATCACCGACCAGACGATGCCGCACGAAACGGGACTGGACCTCGCGCGCGCTCTGCGCTCCCGCCGCGCCGACCTGCCGGTGATCCTGTATACGGGCTACGCCGACGAGCTGACTGCCGCGCAGGCGCAGGCCGCCGGTGTTCGCACGCTGCTGCGCAAGCCGGTCGAGCCGGCCGAACTGCGCGCGGCGCTGGAGCGCCTGTTGCCGGCGGAGTGACCGCGGCGCGTAAGGGCGCAGGTTCATCCAAGGGGGAAGCCCCTCGTCACCCATTGCAGGTGCGTCCGTGCTCGCCCCCTTTCGCAAAAGGGGGTTCGCGCGGCGGCCGGCTATGTCGCCGAACGACGTTGGTGCTCGGCCAGCGCGCGAGCAAATGCGTCGTGCGTTTCGCGGCCGAAGCAGGCGAAGACGATGCGCTCGATCGCAGGCACGCTGGGCAGCGTATCGATCACCGCGTCGACCGCGATGCGCGCTGCCGCCTCGATCGGGTAGCCGAAGATGCCGCAGGAGATCGCCGGAAACGCCATCGAGCGCAGCCCGCTCGCCTGGGCGAGTTCGAGCGAAAGCACGTAGCAGCTTCGCAGCTTGTCAGCCTCCCCGTGCGTACCGCCGTGCCAGACCGGGCCGACCGCGTGGATCACGTACCTGGCCGGCAGCCGGTAGCCGCGCGTGATCTTCGCGTCGCCGGTGGCGCAGCCGCCGAGCGTTGCGCACTCGGCGGCCAGTTCGGGGCCGGCGGCGCGATGGATCGCGCCGCAGACGCCGCCGCCGGGTGCGAGGCTTTCGTTGGCGGCGTTGACGATCGCGTCGACCGCGAGCTGCGTGATGTCGGCCTGCAGCACCTCGATACGCACGCCGTCGATCGTCCGTTCCATCTGCCACCTCTCCGGAGACCGCTGCCCCCCGGTCGTGCAGCCGCGCGACCGGCCCGGATCGTACATGGACTGCACCCGGAGAGCGCCGTCGCCGGCGCCGTCGCCGGCGACGTCGTCTGCGACCTTTGCCGCCCTCAATGCTGCCAGTCGACGAGCCCCATGTAAGCGGTCGCGAGGATCACGGCGCCGAAGGCGATGCGGTACCAGGCGAAGACCGTGAAATCGTGCGTCGAGATGTAACGGATCAGCCAGCGGATGCAGGCGAGCGCGCTGACGAACGACACCACCAGGCCGACGCCGAACACCGGCCCGTCGGCGAAGGCGAGCGTCGCGCGCTGCTTCCACAGCGAATACGCGCCGGCGCCGATCAGCGTCGGGATCGCCAGGTAGAAGCTGAATTCGGTCGCCGCCTTGCGCGACATGCCGAAGATCATGCCGCCGATGATCGTCGCGCCCGACCGGCTCATTCCCGGGATCATCGCGACGCACTGGACCAGCCCGACCTTCAACGCGTCCAGCGGCGTCATGTCATCGACCGTCTCGATGCGAGCGTGACGCCGACCCTCGAGGTCGCGCGCGCCGTAGCGGCGCTTGTGGCGCGCTTCGACCCACAGGATGATCAGCGCGCCGACGACGAAGGCGGTGGCCACCGGCACCGGATGGAACAGGTGCGCCTTGATCGCGCTGCCGGCCAGCAGGCCGAGCACGACCGCCGGCGCGAAGGCGATCGCGACGTTCAGCGCGAAGCGCTGCGCGACGCGATCGGTCGCGATCCCGGCAAAGGTCGACGCGATGCGGCGGCGGTACTCCCAGATCACCGCGAACATCGCGCCGGTCTGGATCGCGATCTCGAAGGTCGCCGCGTTCTCGCCGCCGAAGCCGAGCAGTGAACTGGCGACGATCAGGTGGCCCGTCGACGAAATCGGCAGAAACTCGGTCAGGCCTTCGACCACCCCGAGGATCGCGGCTTTGATCAGCGGCGGAAAGTCCACGCAGGCTCCTCGAAAAAAATCCGGGAGACCCGCTCCCGGACGGCCCGCATTATGCGCGACGCCGCCTTACTTCGGTTCGATGTCGATGCGCAGTCCGCGCCAGGACACGGAAACCGCGGTGGCGCGGTAGACGACGCCGCCCTGCTTGAGTGCCTCCTCAGGCAGCGCGATCAGCGCGAAGTCGGGCAGCGCCGCGCCCTTGCGATCGAGCAACTGCGAGAAGCCGAACATCCGCGGCAGCCCGCCCAGCCGCACGTCGTCGATCGTCGCCTGCGTCAACATGACGCCATTGCGCGCGGCATTCAGTACCGGCTTGCCCGACACCTCGATGCGCGCGTTCAGCCACCCGTACAGACCGGCGTCCGGCGCGGTGCTCGGCAGCCGCACGTTCCACGCGAGCTGCAGCCGATCGGACGCGGGCATCAGCCCGACTTCGGGGCGGCGCAGCTCGAGCCCCTTGAAAACCTCCATCAGCGAGCCGAGGTCGGTCTCGATCTGCCGCTCGATCTCCTCGGGCGTCAGCGTGATCGAGCGCGGACCGTGCACCGACGCGCAGCCGGCGAGCAAGAAGGCGAGACAGGCGACCAGCAGGCGGCGCATGGCAACTCCGGATCAACGATGCAGTCGGGTTAACGCCGGCCGCGCCGCCTGCGCCGACTCATTCGTAACGCAAGGCCTCGATCGGCAGCAGCCGCGAAGCCTTGCGCGCCGGATAGAAGCCGAAGAACACGCCCACGATCGCCGAAAAGCCCGCGGCGAGTGCGATCGACTGCGGCGTGATCGCGATCGTCCAGTTGGCCAGCGCGCCGACGACGTAGGACCCGGCCACGCCCAGCACGATGCCCGCCAGCCCGCCGATCATCGACAGCGTGACCGCCTCGACGAGGAACTGTTCGAGGATGTCGCGCGCACGCGCACCGACCGCCATGCGCAAACCGATCTCGCGCGTGCGCTCGGTCACGCTGACCAGCATGATGTTCATGATGCCGATGCCGCCGACCA
>CAZIJU010000143.1:0-7223 GCA_964539745.1 uncultured Burkholderiaceae bacterium
GTTGCGCTCGCACGGCTGGGTCCGCGCCAATTTCGGCGACCGGCCCGCCGCGCTGTGGGCGCTGGCGCGGCAGATCGCCGCGCTCGCCGACGAGATGACGCTCGCCGCACTCGACGATCCGGGCGCGTTCGCGTTGCGCTTCGAGGCCGCGCTCGCCCGCCATTTCCGGCGGCGCGCGGCGCGCGTGCTCGAGCCGCAGGCGCAGCTCGTGTTGCAGCTGTGGCGTGCGTTGCACGCGGGCGGCGCTGCCGACGATCCCGCGGCGGTGCTGCTGAGCGCGTTGCGGCGACGGGCCGAGCAGGCGGCGCGTACTGGCCAGCCGCTGGTGCTGGTGGCCGATCGGCCGCCGGCGGGCTGGTTGCGCGGCTTCCTCGATCAGCATTCGCGCGGCGCGCCTGCGCTGCTGATCGAGGTCGACCACGCGCGGGCGATCGCCGCGCGGCCGCTGTTGGCCGCAGCGTGGCCCGAGCTTGCGCATCCGGCGCTCGAAGCACGAGCGCCGCTGGCACGGCGCGCGGCGGGGTTGCACGCGCAGCCGCCGCCGATGCGCATTCTCGCAGCGGCTTCGCTCGAGGACGAGGCGAGTCTGGTGGCCGAACAGGTGCTGGACTGGTTGCGCGCAGGCGCGCGTTCGATCGCGCTGGTCGCGCTGGACCGCGTCGTCGCGCGCCGCGTGCGCGCGCTGCTCGAGCGCGCGCAGGTGCTCGTGCGCGACGAGACCGGCTGGAAGCTGGCGACGACGAGCGCGGCCGGCGCGGTGATGCGCTGGCTCGATCTGGCGAGCGAGGACGTGTATTGGCGTGACCTGCTGGACTGGCTGAAGTCGCCGTTTGCGCTGCCCGATCTCGCCGACAAGGCGGCGGCGGTCGTCGCGATCGAAAGCGCCATCCGCGCCAGCGGTGCGCTGCGCGGCGCGCGCGCGATCGGTGCGGCGCTCGCCGAACGCGCGCGGCGCGACGCGGCCGCGAACGAGCGCATCGACGAGGCCGTGCAACTGCTGCGAACGATCGACGCGCACGCACGTACGGCGCGTCACGGGGCGCGCACACTGGCCGAGCATGCGCACACGCTCGCCGCAGCGCTCGACGCGCTCGGCATGCGCAAGGCGCTGGCGCTCGATCCGGTCGGCCGTGCGGTGCTGCGCGAGCTCGACGCGCTGGCGATCGCGCTGGACGGCGATACGACGCGCGTGGACCTGGCGACGTTCCGCGCGCTGATCGCCGAGCGCTTCGAGGAAGCGGGCTTCGTCGATGACTCGATCGACAGTCCGATCGTGCTGGTGTCGCTCGCCGCCACGATGCTGCGCGATTTCGACGCGGTGCTGCTGGTGGGCGCCGATGCCGAGCATCTGCCGGCCGCCGCGCCTGACGCGCTGTTCATGTCGAATGCGGTGCGCGCCGAACTGGGGCTCGCGACGGCGGCTGAGCTTGCTCACGAGCAGCATGTGGCGGTCGCGAGCCTGCTCGCGCGCGTGCCCGAGGTCGCCGCGAGCTGGTGCCGCCAGCGCGGCACCGAGCCGAACGCGTTGGCGCCACTGCTCGATCGGCTTCGGCTTGCGAACGCGTGCGCGGGCGGCGAGGCGCTCGTGCAGCGCGGCGGGCGCATGCCGTTCGCGGTGGCGGCGTGCGGCGCGGAGGTGTGGCAGCGGGGCGGGACTCGGCCGGCGCCACGCGCCCCCGATCTGCTGCCCGCGCGGCTCACTGCCAGCGGCGCGCAGAGCCTCACCGACTGCGCGTATCAGTTCTACGCGCGCCATCTGCTCGGCCTGCGCCAACCCGACGACGTCGTCGAGGAGCCGGCCAAACGCGAATTCGGCGAAGCGCTGCACGCGGTGCTGTACCGGTTCCATCGCGAATGGGGCGCGCAGGACTTCGACGCGGTTGCCGCGCAGCGCCTGCGCGAGAGCCTGGCCCGGCACGTGCAGGCGGTATTCGCGCCGCGTGTTGCGCGCCTGCCGGCGTTTCTCGGTCTGCAGCTGCGCTGCGAGGCGCTGATCGACCGCTATGTCGAATGGCTGCAAGGCCGCGCGCGCGCAGGCTGGCGCTGGAGCGCGGGCGAGCGCACGGTCGAGGCGACGTTGGCGCTGGACGGGCAGCGCGCCATCGTGCTGCACGGGCGGCTCGACCGCATCGACACCGATCGCGATGGCCGCTGCCAGGTGATCGATTACAAGGCGCGGCCGGCCAAAGACCTGAAACGGGCGCTCGCCGAACCCGGCGAGGATGTGCAACTGCCGTTTTACGGGGTGTTGCTTGCGTCGTCGCAGGCTGCCGACGCCACGCCCGCCGACAGCGCGGCCTACGTCAGCTTCGACGGCACGACGGCGGCGCGCGCGGTCGTGTGCGAGGTGGCGCCGGATGCGCCGCTGCCGCAGCTGGTCGATGCCCTGGGTGCGCGGCTGCGGCGCGATCTGCAGCGCATCGCCGACGGCGCGCCGTTGCCCGCGATCGGCGCTGCGACGGTCTGCGCGAGGTGCGAGATGCGCGGGTTGTGCCGGCGCGATTACTGGTCGGACGACGATGGCGCGCCCGCGGAGGAACAAGCGTGAGTGCGTCCGCCGGCGCAACCGTCGCCGAGTATCTGTGCAATGGCGTGGCGATCAGCGGCGAGGAATTCGCCCGCCGCGCCTGCGCGCCGGAGTCGAGCTGCGTCGTCGAAGCCTGCGCAGGCAGCGGAAAGACCTGGCTGCTGGTCGCGCGCATCGTCCGGCTGTTGCTCGCCGGCGCGCAGCCGGGCGAGATCCTGGCGATCACCTTCACGCGCAAGGCCGCGCAGGAGATGCGCGAGCGGCTGCTGCGCGAGCTTGCGTTGCTGGCGACCGCGCCCGACGAAGCCGTCGTCGCCGCGCTGCATGCACGCGGGCTGACGATCGAGCAGGCGCGCGCGCAGTGCGGGGCGGCGCGCGACCTGTACGAACGCGTCGCGACTGCGCGCGTGCCGTTGACGATCGAGACCTTCCACGGCTGGTTCTGGCAGCTGATCGGCCGGGCGCCGCTCGGCGCAGGCGTGCCGGCCGCGCCGACGCTCGCCGAGGCGACGGCGCGCTTGCTCGACGACGCGTGGCAGCGGTTCTTCGCCGCGCTCGACGATCCGCGCCACGCGCGCGAGCGTTCGGACTGGATCGAGCTGCTGCGAACGATCGGGGAACCCGCGGCGCGCGCATTGCTCGGTGCTTTCGTCGCCAGGCGCGCCGAGTGGTGGAGCTTCGCCGGCGCCGACCCCGAGGCGGCGATCGAACGCGCCGGGGCTCCTCTGCGCGCCGCGCTCGATGCGCTCGGCGCCTCCGAAGCGGACCCTTTCGCGGCGCTGCGCGCGCCGCAGACGCAGGCCGCGGTCGCCACGCTGATCGATGTCTGGCAACGGATCGCCGCGCCCGGCGCAGACGTCGCGCAGGCACTCGAATGCGCGCGCCACTGGCGCGGCCGCGATGGCGCATCGCCCGAGTCGGATCTGCAGGGTGCGGCGGCGATTCTGCTGACGCAAAAGGGCACGCCACGCCAACGGCTCGCACCCGAGGCGATCGCCAAAAAGGTGCCCGCCGCGGCGCAGCGCTACGCGCAGGCGCATGCGACGCTGCTGGCAACGGTCGAGCGGCTGCAAGCGATCGTCGAAGAACGTGTTGCGTTGCGGCTGAACGAGGCTGGGCTACATTGCGGTGTGCTGCTGCTCGAGTGCTACCAGCGGCGCAAGGCGCAGTTGCAGGCGCTCGACTTCACGGATCTGGAGTGGCACGCGCACACGCTGCTCGCCGACCCCGACCACGCCGCGTACATGCAGGCGCGCCTCGATGCGCGCTACCGCCATTTGCTCCTCGACGAGTTCCAGGACACCAATCCGCTGCAGTGGCAGGTGCTGCTCGGCTGGCTCGCCGCCTACGACGGCGCGGGCGAGCGGCCGACCGTGTTCGTCGTCGGCGATCCGAAGCAGTCGATCTATCGGTTCAGACGCGCGGATCCGCGCGTGTTCGACGCCGCGCGCGAGCTGCTCGAGCGCGACTTTGGCGCCGCGCATCTGCGCACCAACGTCACGCGGCGCTGCAGCCAGTCCGTCGTCGACGCACTGAACCGCGCGTTGACGGGTGCTTACCCGCGGTACGAGCCGCATGCGACTCGAGCGACCGCGCGCGGCGCGTTCGTGCTGCTGCCGCTGGCGCGCGCAGCGGACGAACAGGCGGCATCCGCGCCGGCGGAGCCGCACGCGTCGGAGTGCCCCGCGCCGCAGGGCGACGGCTGGCGCGATGTGCTGACTACGCCGCGCACGCGGCGCGGCGGCGACGCGCATGCGCGCGAGGGTGAGCAGATCGCCGCCGCGCTCGCGTACTGGGTGGCGAAGACGACGGTGATCGACGACACCGGCCAGGCGCGGCCGGCCCGCTGGTCCGACGCGATGGTGCTGGTGCCGCGGCGCACGCACCTCGCACCGATCGAAGGCGCGCTGCGCCGCGCCGGCATTCCGTTCGTCAGCGATCGGCGCGGCGGACTGCTGGCCACGCTCGAAGCCGACGATCTGATCGCGCTGCTCGAGTTTCTGATCACGCCGAATGCGGACCTGAAGCTCGCGCAGGTGTTGCGTTCGCCGCTGTTCGGAGCCGGTGACGACGATCTGATCGTGCTGGCACGCGCGGCGGCCGGATCGCCTCCACATGCGCAGGGCGCGACCTGGTGGGCGCGGCTGCAGGCGCTGAACGACGCGCCGCCTGCGCTCGCTCGCGCGCGCCAGCTTCTGGCGTGGTGGCACGATCTGGCCGGCGTGCTTCCGGTGCACGATCTGCTCGATCGCATCTATTTCGAAGGCGACCTGCGGCGGCGTTACGCGGCGGCTGCGCCTGCGGCCGCAGTGACCCAGGTCCAGGCCAACCTCGACGCTTTCATCGAACTGGCGCTGGCGATCGACGCGGGCCGCTACCCGAGCCTGCCGCGCTTCATCGACGAGCTGCGCGCGCTGAAGCAGGCGCCGGGCGAGGAGTCGCCCGACGAAGGCGCCGCGGGCGGCGACGACGCGGTGCGTTTGATGACGGTCCACGGCGCGAAAGGGCTGGAAGCCGAGATCGTCGTGCTGGCCGACGCGCATCGCGCGGAGCCGCGCGAGGCCAGTGGCGTGCTGCTCGTCTGGCCGCCGCAGCAGGCGCGCCCGCAGCACTTTTCGCTCTTCGCGGCGGCCGGCCGCGGCCAGGCGCGCGCGCAGTGGTTCGCGGACGAAGAGGGGCAGCGGGCGCTGGAGACGTGGAATCTGCTGTACGTCGCCGCCACCCGCGCGCGGCAGGTGTTGATCGTCGCAGGTACTGCCGGGCGCAACGACCCGGGCGCGACCGCGTACGCGCGGCTTGCGGCCGCTGCCGAGCTTTCGGTGCCGACGCCGATCGAGCCGGCGGCGATCGCGCAGCGCGTGGCGCAGGCGCCGCACGTGTACGACTTCCTTCCCGAGCCGGTACCGACGGGAGAGCGCACCGAAGCGCAGGACAGGGTTGAACGCAGCGAAGCGGTGCGGCTCGGCGCCGCATGGCACGCGGCGCTCGCCGCCGAAGTCACACCCGATGCGCGTGCGCTCGCGCTGCAGTTCGGATTGACCGTTGACCTCGCGAAAGAGGCGCTCGCCGCGGTGGAGCGCGTGCGCGCTGCAGCGCCGCTGCGGCGCTTCTTCGAAGCGCAAGCGATGGACGAGATCGAAATGATCGCGGCCGACGGCACGCTGTTGCGCGCCGACCGCGTCGTCGAGCTCGACGACGCGCTGTGGGTGCTCGACTACAAGTGGCGCGTGCTCGCAAGCGAACGCGCCGGTTACGAGGCGCAGGTGCGCGGCTATGCGGCGGTGCTCGCCGAAATCCGGCCCGACAAGCCGGTCCGCGCAGCGCTGATCGATTCCGGCGGCGCACTCGTCGAAGTCGACACGTCCGGGCTGCAGCGTGCATGAAGTGGCGCACGCGGCCGCGGCTGATACCATTCGCCCCGGCGGGCCCCCTCGCATCGGAGTGCCGTGAACCTGGTCAGGTCGGGAACGAAGCAGCCATAGCGGAGTGCCCCGAGTGCCGAGGACAAGGCTCGCCTTTCGCGCTGCAGGCGCCGAAGGCGTTCCGTCCCGTTGCACCGGAGATGCGACTTCCTCGAAGCGGTCCGGAGACGGGATGGGGCGAGTCCTGCTCTTTGAACTGCCCTGACGCCGGATGAATTTTCGTATCGCTGCCGCACGGCCCGAGGACTGCGGCGCGCTGATCGAACTGATCCGCGCGCTCGCCGAATACGAGAGGCTGTCCGACCAGGTCGTCGCGACCGAAGCGCAGCTTCGCGCCGAACTGTTCTGCGAGCATCCGGTGATCGAGGCGGTGATCGGCTGGGAAGGCGACCGCGCGGTCGGGTTCGCGCTGTTCTTCCACAACTTCTCGACCTTCCTGACCCGGCGCGGCATCTACCTCGAGGATCTGTTCGTGGTGCCGCGGGCGCGCGGACGAGGCTATGGCAAGGCGCTGATCCTGCACGTGGCGCGGCTTGCGGTCGAGCGCGGCTGCGGACGCTTCGAGTGGGCCGTGCTCGACTGGAACCGGCCGGCGATCGAGTTCTATGAATCGCTCGGCGCGACGGTACTGCCGGACTGGCGCATCTGCCGGCTCGCGGGCGAGGCGCTCGCGCGCTGCGCGGCTGCCCCGACGATTGCCGGCGCCCGATCTGGCGCAGCCCACTAGACTTTACGCATGTCGTACCAGGTTCTCGCCCGCAAGTGGCGCCCGCGTGACTTCTCCTCGCTGATCGGTCAGGACCACGTCGTCAAGGCGCTGACCCATGCGCTCGAGCAGGGGCGGTTGCACCACGCGTATCTGTTCACTGGCACGCGCGGTGTGGGCAAGACGACGATCGCGCGCATCCTCGCCAAGTCGCTGAATTGCGTCGGACCGGACGGCCGCGGCGGCGTCACCGCCACACCGTGCAACCGCTGCGACGTCTGCACCGCGATCGACGCCGGTCGCTTCGTCGATTACATCGAGATGGACGCGGCGAGCAACCGCGGTGTGGACGAGATGACGACGCTGCTCGAGCGCGCCGTCTACGCGCCGAGCAACGCGCGCTTCAAGGTCTACATGATCGACGAAGTGCACATGCTGACGACGCACGCGTTCAACGCGATGTTGAAGACGCTCGAGGAGCCTCCGGACTACGTCAAGTTCGTGCTCGCGACGACCGATCCGCAGAAGATCCCGGTCACCGTGCTCAGCCGCTGCCTGCAGTTCAACC
>CAZIJU010000144.1:0-7135 GCA_964539745.1 uncultured Burkholderiaceae bacterium
GTCGGTGTTCAGCACTTCGATCGTCTGCCCCGACATCGAGGTGACGATGTCGCCCGGTTTGGTGGCGGTGCCCGACGGCAGGTTCTCGCACGCGGCGATCACGCCGACGACGTTGATCTTCAGCTTCATTTCCGCGGCGGCGCGGATCGCGCCGAGCACCGAAGCGGCGCCGCACATGTCGAACTTCATCTCGTCCATGTTGGCGCCGGGCTTCAGCGAGATGCCCCCCGAGTCGAACGTGATGCCCTTGCCGACCAGCGCGACCGGCGCGGCCTTGCCGGCGCCGTTGTACTTCAACACGATCAGCCGCGGCGGCTCGGCCGATCCGCGGGTGACCGCCAGGAACGCGCCCATGCCGAGCTTTTCGATCTGCCTGCGGTCGAACACGTCGACGCCGAGCTTGAATTCCTTCGCGAGCTTCTTCGCCTGTTCGCCGAGGTAGGTCGGCGTGCACACGTTCGGCGGCAGGTTGCCGAGCCGCTTCGCGAGCGCCATGCCGTTGGCGATCGCCACCCCCTGCTGCAGACCGCGCTCGGCGGCGGCGTCGCGCTTGTCGAGCAGAAGCTGCACATGCGCAGGACCGGTCGCATTCTCGTCCTTCTTGCTCTTCAGCTCATCGGAGCGGAACACGGTCTCACGCGCCGCAATCGCAAGCTGGCGCGCCTGCCACTCGCTGTCGCGCGCGCCGTCGCCCGCCTTCACGACCCAGTCCGTCGCTGCGACCGCGAGCTCTCGCGTGCCCGCGCCCGCGCCGCGGGCGGCGGCGCGCACGGCCTCGCCGAACGCCTTGTCGCCGAACTCCTCGCGCTTGCCCAGGCCGACCAGCAGCACGCGCTGCGCGGCCACACCAGGCAGCGCGCGCAGCAGCAGCGTCGTGCCGCGTTTTCCGGTTGCATCGCCGCTTTTGATCGCCGCGCGCACCGCGCCTTTGGAGGCGAGATCGATGCGGCGCGCCGCGGGCGTCAGATCGCCGTCGGCGTAGATGCCGACGGCGACGCAGTCGGCCTTCGCCGTCTCGGCCGATGCAAGCTTCGTGCTAAAGTCCATCGCGCTTCCGATCCTTTGTTCGTCAAACCGTTCGAGACTCGGATCGCGCCTGCCGCGGCGCGTCTCTTATGCGACGCGGCGAATCGAGCGGGTTCCGCGCCGCGGTGGCGGCGAAGTATAGCGGCGGTCATCGTCGGCCCGCGCCGACCGGACGCCGAGCCGGATGATCTTCAAGCGAGCACTGATCGCCGAACTGTCGAGCACCGCGGGCGCGGTGTTCACGGTGCTGTTCTCGATCATCTTTTCGGTCGGCCTGGTGCGCATCCTCGGCGACGCCGCCGGCGGCCGCGTCGACAACCAGGCGGTGTTCGCGATCGTCGCGCTGACCGCGCTGACCTACCTGCCGACGGTTCTTACGCTGACGGTGTTCATCGCGGTGCTGATGGCGCTGTCGCGCGCGTTCCGCGACTCCGAGATGGTCGTGTGGTTCGCCTGCGGCCGCAGCCTGTTCGACTGGGTGTGGCCGGTGCTGCGCTTCGCTGCGCCGATCATCGCGCTGGTCGCCGTGCTCGCGCTCGTCGTGTCGCCGTGGGCGAGCCGGCAGATCATCGAAAGCAAGCAGCGCTTCCAGCAGCGCGACGACGTGAGCAAGCTCGCGCCGGGCCGTTTCATCGAATCGAGCGGCGCCGACCGCGTGTTCTTCGTCGAGAACGTCGACCTGCAGACCTCGACCGTGCGTGGCGTCTTCGTCAGCCACCGCAGCCAGGGCCGCGAGGGCGTCATCGTCGCCGCGCAGGGCGCAATCGAGGTGCGGCCCGACGGCGAACGCTACCTCGTGCTCGAGAAAGGGCGCCGCTACGAGGGCGTTCCGGGCATGCCCGAGTACCGGATGCTCGAGTTCGAGCGCTACGCGATCCGGCTCGATACCCGGCCGGATGCGCCGCTCGCCGAACTGCAGGCGCGCGCGAAGCCGACGCAGGCGTTGCTGCGCGAACGGACGACGTGGCATCTGGCGGAGCTGCTGTGGCGCATCGCGCTGCCCGTGGTCACGGCGCTGCTGGCGTTGCTCGCGATCCCGCTTGCGTACACCAATCCGCGTGTCGGCCGCTCGTTCAACCTGATCGTCGCGGTACTCGTCTTCCTGTTGTACAACAACGCGATCTCGGTGGTGCAGGCGTGGGTCCAGCAGGGGCGCCTGCCGTTCGCGACCGGTGTCTGGCTCGTGCACGCCACGGTCGCGGCGATCATCGCGCTGCTGTTCGTCCGGCGCGTGTACATGCAGCGGTGGCTGCCGCGCTGGGTATGGCGACGCGCGCCCGCGGCGCGCGCGCGCGAACCCGATCTTGCGCCGTGGCCCCCGCGCGGCGGGGGCTTGGGGTCCTTGCCGGCCGATGGCCGCCAGCGGGAGACCGAGTCGTGAGGACGCTGCAACGGTATCTGTCGCGCGAAATCGCTGCGGCCACGGCGTTCGTCGCGTTCGCGCTGCTCGCGCTGTTTTCGTTCTTCGACCTGATCAACGAGATCGAGGAGGTCGGCGCCGGCGGCTATCAGCTCGCGCAAGCCTTCGGCTTTGTGGCGCTGTCGCTGCCTTCGCGCGCCTACGAGCTCGCGCCGATCGCCGCGCTGATCGGAACGATCTACGCGCTGTCGAAGCTCGCGGCGAACTCCGAGTTCACGATCATGCGCGTGTCGGGCATGAGCACGCGCCGGCTCGCCGGCTGCGTCGTGCGGGTCGGGCTCGTGCTGGTCGCGCTGACCTACCTGCTCGGCGAAGTCCTGGCGCCGCCGGCTGAGCGCATCGCCCAGCGCGCCAAGCTGCAGGCCACGGGCGCCACGTTGTCACAGCAGTTCCGTTCGGGCGTGTGGGTGCGCGACGCGGTTCGCGACGCTGCCGGAAACGTTGAACGACTGCGTTTCGTCAACGTCCGCGAAGTGCGGCCCGACGGCACGACGTCGGGCTGGCGCATCTTCGAGTTCGACCGCGAATTCCGTCTGCTGTCGATCAGCACCGCCCGGTCAGGAATCTACGTGCCGGGCGAGGCGGGCGGCAACTGGAGGCTCACCGATCTGGTGGCAACGCGCCTGCCGGAGGTCGTCGCCGCTGACACCGCGCCCACCTCGCTCGCCACGCAGATCGTGCGCGAGCCGCAGCGGATGTGGACCTCGGAGCTGACGCCCGAGATCTTCGGCGTCGTGCTGGTCAAGCCCGAGCGCATGGCGGCATACAAGCTCGCGCAGTACGTGCGGCACCTCGCCGAGAACCAGCAGGACACCGGCGTCTACGAGATCGCGTTTTGGAACAAGGTCTTCTACCCGCTCGCGATCCTGGTGATGATGGCGCTCGCGCTGCCGTTCGCCTACCTGCACGTGCGCGCCGGCAGCGTCAGCCTGAAGATCTTCTCGGGCGTGATGATCGGCGTGGGCTTTTACATGCTCAACAAGCTGTTCGCGCACCTGGGCGTGCTGCACACCTGGCCGCCGGTCGTGATCGCCGCGCTGCCGAGCCTCGTCGTGCTGAGCGTGGCGCTCGCGGCGCTGTACTGGATCGAGCGACGCTAGTCCGGGTCCGTCGACCCGCACGGCGCGGCGCGCCAGAAGGTCCTGTCGAAGCCGCGGACCGCCGCAAGGTCCGCGCCGGACGGCGGACCCGTCGCGCGCCCGGCCGGCGGCGAAAGCGCCGGCCCGCAGGGCGAGCGCCCGCTGCCAGCGGGCTACTCGCCATGCCCGACCCGCGCGGGTCCGATCACCGAGTCACACCCGAATGACTTCGTTCTTCAACGACCAGAGGATCGCGAGCACTTCGTTGCGCGTGGGCGGATCGACGCCGTTTTCTTCCAGCGCCGCCAGGACGTCGTCGATCGCGGTCACGAACTCCTGCTCGCTGACGTTCATGCCGCGATGTGTCGCGCGCATGTCTTTGCCGGTGTAGGTCTCCGGTCCGCCTGCGCCGGCGCAGAAGAACTCGACCACACGGCGTTCGACCTGCGCGAGATCCTTGCTGTTTTCGAAACGCGACCTGATCAGCGGGTTCGCCAGGTGATTCTTCAGGACGCTGCGGGTGATGCGCTCGATGCCTTCGCGACGCCCGAGGCGTTCGTACAGCGATGTTTGGGCTTGGCTCATATGTGGACCTCCGATGAAAGACCGTCCGTGCCGGATGCGGTCGACGCGATCGTGCGGCGTCGGCGTTCCTGATTCGTTCCCGGGCGGCGCCGGGCCGTTTGCGGAAGGCGCGCCGTCGGTGTCATCGCGGACGCTGCGCATCGCAGGGCGGATGCCCGCGCCGGTGCGTTGGCGAGCGCGCGGCGCCTTTCGCCTTCTGCGCCGGCGGCGGGGCGCGGGGCTTGCGCCCTCGTTCGCGCGGGACCAGACTGCAGCGATGGGCGGCAACCAGCACGACATGCCATCCGGGGCGATCGTCCAGATCGATATGCTCGGCGGCTTTCGCGTGCGCGTGGGCGACGTCGAGGTCGGTGCGGGCGATTGGCCAAGCCTGCGTTCCGCGCAGCTCGTGCAGTTGCTCAGTCTCGCCGACGGCCACCGGCTGCCGCACGACCAGGTGGTCGATGCGCTTTGGCCGCAGCTCGAGCCGGACGCGGGCCGCGCCAATCTGCGCAAGGCTGCGCATCACGCGCGCCAGGCGCTGCGCCTGACCGATGCGGTCGTGCTGCAGGGCGGTCATGTTGCGCTGTGCCCGGCGCGCACCGTGACGGTCGACGCCAAACGCTTCGAGCGGCTGGCCGACGCCGCGCTGGCGCGCGGCGACGTGAGCCGTTGCGCCGAAATCGCGCGCACGTACGGCGGCGATCTGCTTCCGGACTCCCGCTACGAGCCGTGGGCCGAAGCGCCGCGCGAGCGCTTGCGCGCCCGGCATCTCGCGCTGCTGCGTGCCGCGCGGCTGTGGGAGCAGGTGGCGGAAGCGGAGCCGACCGACGAGCCCGCGCATCGCGCGCTGATGCGGCGTGCGCTCGATGCGGGCAACCGGCCGGCCGCGATCCGCTGGTACGGGCGCCTGCGCGCGGCGCTGCACGCGCTCGGCGTGCCGCCCGACGCGCAGACGGAGTCGCTGTACGAGGAATGCGTGCGCGGCCTGCACGTCAGCGGTCCGCGCTTCGTCGGGCGCGCCGTCGAACTGGCGCAGATATCGGCCTGGCTGCGCGCTGCGCCCGAGAAGCGCCCCGCCGGCTGGGTCGTTCGCGGCGCCGCCGGCATCGGCAAGTCCGCGTTCTGCAGCGAGGCAACGAACCTTGCGCGCGCCAGCGGCTGGGCCGTGATCGCGCTCGAGGCGATGCAGGCCGACCGCCCGTATGCCATGGTGTCGGCAGTGCTCGAACGCCTCGCGCTCGAAAACCCTTCGGTGCTCGATGCGGTCGGCGCACCGGCACGCTCGGTGCTCGCGGTACTGAGCCCGCTCGCCGCGCCGGCCGCCCCGCTGAAGGGGCCGCTCGGGCGCCATCAGGTCATCGGGGCGTTTCGCCGGCTGCTGCTTGCCGCCGCGGGCGGGCGCCCGCCGCTGCTGCAGGTCGACGATGCGCATCTCGTCGACGAAGCCGATGCCGACGTGCTGCTGCAGCTCGCGACGACCGGAACGCCGGTGGCCGCCGCGCTCGCATTGCGTCCGGGCGCTGCGCCGGAGGCGCTGGAGCGCGGTCTTGCACGCCTGGTCGGCGCCGGACGTCTGGCGCTGATCGAACTCGGTCCGCTCGACGACGAGCACACCGCACAACTGGTCGCCCTGGCTGCGCCGCGGCCGCTCGAGGCGGCGCTCGTCGCACGCATCGTGCGGCTGGCCGAGGGCAATCCGTTCGCCGCGCTCGAACTCGCACGCGCCGCCGCTGCGGGCGCGCCGCTGCCGGCCAATGCACGCGCGGCGATCAGCGCGCGCTTGTGCGACGCCGGCGACGCCGCGCTGCCGGCGCTCAGGCGTCTGGCGCTGGCGGGCGACGACCTCGACACCGCCACCGTGGTTGCGCTCGCGGGCGGCGACGAAGCGCAGGCATTCGCGCTGCTCGACGCAGCGCTGCGCGCCGGCGTGCTGGTGATCGCGGGCGACCGCTATCGCTTTCGCCACGAGCTGGTACGGCAGGCGCTGGTGGAGGAGATGCCGCCGCACCGCCGGCTCGCTGCCCACCGCGACGCCGCGCAGCGGCTGACGGCGCTCAAGGCCGCGCCCGGCGTGATCGCGCGTCACTGGCTCGCGGCCGAGTGTCCCGAGCAGGCGCAGCCGTGGCTGCTCGCCGCTGCCCGCCACGCGATGGGCATCGCCGCGTTCGCCGATGCGCTGCAGTTTCTCCGGCCGCTGCTGGCACATGCGCCGCGACACGTCGAAGCGCTGCGGTTGCATGCCGAAGCGCTCGACGCAATGGGCGATCTGCGCGCGCTTCACGCGTACGAGACCGCGGCCCAGGCCGCGGGCGAGCCGATGTGCCATGACCTGCGTGCCAAGGCGGCGCTTGCCCAGATCAAGGGCGGCGATCCGAAAGGCGCGCTGCTCAGACTGCAAGGCGTCACGCCGTCGACGATCGACGGCCGGCTGGCGGAAGCCTTGACCTTCAGCGGCGCCGCTGCACTCGGTTTCGGCGATCCGGCAGCGGGCACGCGCAAGGCCGCCGAAGCACGGCGCCTCGCGCTGCAGACGGGCGACACGGCCGCGCTGGTCGTGGCGTCATGGGCGCAGGCCGCCGCCGCGCACGCGCGCGGCGAACTGCACAGCAGCGTCTGGGCCGATCTGCACGAGACGCAGCACGTCCCGCATCTTGCGCTGCGCGTGTTCGACGGCCATCTGTGCATCACGCAGCGTTTTCTGTACGGTGCCCGGCCGTATGCCGAGGTGATCGCGTTCGCGGATGCGCTCGCCGCAGAAGCGCAGCGGCTCGGCGCGGCGCGCGGCCATGCGTTCGGCGTCACACTGCGCGGCGAGGCGGAGCTGCTGTCGGGGCAGCTCGATGCCGCCGAAGCGCACCTGACGCTCGGCGGCCGGCTGCACCGCGCCATCGGCGGCCATACGGGCGAAGCGCTCGCGTTGCAGCGGCGTGCAGAAGTCGCGCTGTACCGCGGCCAGCGCGATGTCGCCGCGCGGCTGGTTGACGAAGCGCTGGACCTCGCGCGCCAGACCGACATCGGCTTTCACCTGCTCGACCGCATCTAC